>NZ_QCYK01000003.1:300000-600000 GCF_003071345.1 Chitinophaga parva
TGTTCAAGGGCCTTGGTGCGCCAGACATTGTACTGATCACAGATATTCACGGTGATCACTTTGATACGACTGCCCTGGCCAGCATTAACGCCAGCAAGGCTACGCTCGTTGTGCCCCAGGTGGTGGCGGATCAGTTGCCCGCCGCCTACAAGGGCCATGTGGTAGTGCTGCACAATGGCGGCACCGCTACTGTAAAGGGTATCACCATTACTGCCCTTCCCATGTACAACCTGCCGGAAAGCCCCGCCGCCATGCACACCAAGGGCCGCGGCAATGGCTATGTGCTCACCATTGGTGGCAAGCGCATTTACCTTTCCGGCGATACCCAGGGCATCCCCGAGATGCGTGCCCTGAAAAATATTGATGTAGCCTTTGTGTGTATGAACCTGCCCTACACCATGGACGTCCCGGAAGCTGCAGATGCCGTACTGGCCTTCAAACCCAAGGTGGTATATCCTTATCACTACCGCGGTAAAAATGGCCTGAGCGATGTGAACGCCTTTAAAGAGAAGGTAAATGCAGGCGATAAAGCCATCGATGTGCGCCTGCGCAACTGGTACCCGCAACGGTAGGGTTTTTAATGATTTTTCCAGGCCTTATGGAACATTTGTTAAATGTTTCATAAGGCTTTTTTAATGCGCGTTTTGTATATGATCCTGTATTAAATTAGGATGAAGAAAGGACCTTATCCCAAAAGATCCCTGCTGCGGGGCGCTGATCCTTGATAACGCCTGCGGCTATACGTACTGTTGTTTTTTTTATTGCTCAACCTTTAAATGTTTCCCGTTATGAGCACCAGAAAATTACTTCCCTATTACGTTACCATTCTTGTTTTCATTGCCATTTATGCCGTTACCATGTTGCTGCCGGACCATGCCCTGGGCCTGCATGCCCGGCCAGGATGGAGCAATACCGGGCGCGTAACCCTGCACGCCCATATTTTTATCTATGGCCTGCTGGGCGTGCTGCTGATCCTCAATCTACTGGAAATGTTCTCTACCAACAATGATGTATTTGTAGTGCGCCTGCTTAAGACCCTCTTTACTATCCTTCTTGTATACCTGGGTAGCGGCATTGTCTTTTACTGCCTGCATTCGCACGTGTGGAACATGTTCTATGCAGACAAAGTGTCCCCGGCCCGCGTGTACCTCGCCACCATTTTGTGCTGTGCGGCCGTGGCGCTTACCACGTTAGATATTGTGAAAGTATTATTGCTGCAAATGGTGGAGCGTACCCGCATTCACGAGCGCATACCCACCTGGCTCCGTTTTGAACCGGAGGTGGAATACTGATGCCCCGATGGTTCCCGGCCCTACGCCGGCGACAATACCCGCCGCTTCAGATACACCACCGTCCTGCTCAAAAAAGGAAAGCAAAGAATAAGCAGCAACGTACCTGCCAGCAGGATAAACATCATCTCATAATAATCCATCGCAAACCGTAACTGGTTTTGCCCACCCAGGGCATTCACCAGCAGGCGGTTCGCCAGGCGGCCAGCCTGCGAAGCCGGTATGCCTTTGTGCACCAGCTGCTGGGTTTGCAGGGCCAGCGTATGCCGCACCTCGGGATCCAGTTTGGTAAGATGGTCCTGGAAAGCATTGTAGTGGCGGCCTTTGCCCAACAGCTCAAAGTAGTTGATAGCACTGATAGCCGCGCAGAAACCCAGGAAGCGCACGGCCAGGCATACCGCCGCCGCGGAGGTAGCCTCTACCACCGGCACAGAGGAAATGGAAAACACAATGGTGGGCACCATGATCATGCCCACGCCCAGCCCCTGCACAAACAGCGGGATAAAGAAATGATCTTCATCTGCCTGCGTATCAAACAGGAAGTACATGACTCCATGAAATACCAGCAAGGCCATAAAACCCGTGAGCCAGATAAAACGGATGGGGTAGCGCTGCAAAATGAGCAGGCAGGCTACGAATACGCCCACGATCAGCCCGGCAATGTTGAAGACATTAATATACGACACATGCATGGGGTCAAACTTCAGCACGGATGCAAAGAATGTATTTGTCACCCCGGAAGCAAAACGGCAGATGTACATGATGAACAGCAACAGGATGGCCACATTAAAGTTGCGGGAACGGAATACGGATAACCGCATATAAGGCCGGCGCATACGCCGCTGACGCACGGCATATACAAATCCCAGGAGCACAATGGCAATAACGCTGCCGGCTATACGCTTATCTTCCAGCCAGTAATATTCCTGCCCGTAAATAAGCACGAAGCCTGCCAGGCAAAGAATGGTGGTATAGAGCAGGAAGCTTTGCCAGTCCAGGTTGTACAGGGGGAATTTTACGTGCAGGTGCACGTTGTTCATGGTGAGCAGGATCAGGAACAAGGATGGCAGGTAGGAAAAGGCGGCGCACTTGTACAGGATATTGAAATCAAAACTATCGACCAGGTCTGCAGTTACCAGGTTGTTGAACGGTACGGTGCAGAGCAGCAATCCAAAGAATATGGAAAAGCTCACTTCCCGTGCCCGCTCCGTTCTCAGGTGCGTGAACATCAGCGTAAGCGAGAGGTTCACCATCGCGCTGAACAGCATGCCTTGCAGCAGGCGCAGGGGAAAGAATACGTAGAGGGAGTCCGTACGCCAGGCTGCAAAGGCGGTAAGCGCCTGCAGGCTGGTAAAAAGAATGAAGTATTCCTTGCTGGCAAAAAAGCTGAAAAAGCGCCTTTCCAGTAAATAAAACCCCGTGTAGCCTGCATAAAACAATGCCACGGCATATTGTATGTCGGATGGTTCACAGCCGTAGTAGCCGGCCGCCGCCGGGATATTGGCCAGCGGCAGGAAAAATAATACCAGGCTGGGAAGTACGACCAGGAACAGGATGACACGGATCATCCATTCCGGAACCCAATGCCGGAATACCGGGAAGCTATTTTCTTTGTGCATGCTGGTCCTTGTTGATATAAACATTCACGTTCATGCCGGAACGCAGCAGGTCCGTTTCATTGCGCGGCCCGTCCACGCGGATGCGCACCGGCAGGCGTTGCACGATCTTCACATAGTTGCCCGTGGCATTGTCCGGCGGCAGCAGGGAAAAGCTGGAACCGGTAGCGGGTGAGAAGGAGATGATAGTGCCATGGAAAGGATGTTCCGGGTAAGCATCTGCCATGATCCGCACGGAATCACCTATCTGCATGTGGGCTACCTGTGTCTCTTTGTAATTAGCCACCACCCACTTATCGGTTTCATTATCTACTATGTAAGCCAGCACGTCACCGGCGTTGATCATCTGTCCTTTTTCAATGGTGCGCCGGCCCATGCGCCCATCGTACGGCGCAGTGACCACGGTGTAGGAGAGGTCCAGCTCATGCCGGTCCAGTAAGGCTTTCAGGCGGGTGATCTCCGCAGCTACCACGTTCTTTTCACTTTCATTGTCTGCAATGCGCGACACGGAGGCGCCATAGTTGTCGGTAGCTGCGCGCTCGTCTGCCTGGTATACGTCCAGCGTGGCTTTTACATTTTCCAGTTGCTGGCGCGTGGCAGATTCCGCGTTGTACATTTTTTCATAGCGTTCGTAGTCCAGTTGCTGCTTCCACACTTTGGCCTTGGCCGCGGCTATCTGGGATGCTGCGGCTTTGGACGACTGGCGCAGGGTATTGGTATTGCTGTTCAGCACCGCCAGTTGTGCTACTGCCTTTTCCAGGGAGGCCCGGGTCTGGTCTATCTGCAAGGTATATTCCCGGCTGTCGATGAGCAGGAGGGTGTCTCCTTTCTTTACCGGTTGGTTCTCTTCAAATTTTACTTCCACGATAAAGCCCCCTGCGCGGGAGATTACCGGGTTCACGTATTCCTGTACCTGCGCATCGTTAGTGAGCTCGTAGCGGTGGTAGTCCCAGAGTGTTTGTATGCCCCACACCAGCAGGGCCACTAAAAGCGCCACTGCTATCCAGCCGGTAATGCGCGTGATCAATCTGTCAGTGACAGTGTATTTCTTTTTCATATCAGAGGGTGCCTATCACGTTTTGAAGGAGGTAATATTTGTTTTGGGCAGCTACGCGCGCTGCTACCAGCTCAAAGCGGGTTTGCAGCACCTGTACATCCGCATCCAGCAGGTCGGTGATCAGGGAGGTATGGTTGAAGTAAGTGTTCTTGATAATGCGTGCATTCTCCGTGGCCTGGTCTATATTGGCCTTTGCCACCTGGATCTGTACCAGCGCTTCCTGGTAACGCAGGTACGCTGCTTTTACCTGCTGCCGGATCTTATCTGCCACGTCCTGGTGCGCTATCTCTTCTTTTTCCAGTTCCAGTGCCGCTTCTTTTACTTTGTGCGGGTTGTGGTACAGGGAGGAAAGCGGGAAGCTGGCCCGCACACCGCTGATGCCCAGTGAGTACAGGTGCGGGTTATAGGGGTAAAGGAAGATCTGCGGATTGGCATAATAGAAGTCGCCATAGAGGCCTATCTTGGGGCTTACATTGGCCTTTACCTGCTGCAGTGCTATCTTACGCAGCTGGGTTTCCTGCTCGGAAATGTGATAGGAAAAGGCATGCTCCATCGCGGTTTGCAGGTACTGCTCATAGGTAGCCGTGGTAAAGTCACTCATGGGGATGCTGTCTGGCATCACCGGGCGTTCATCGTCTTCGCCAATGAGGATATTCAGCTGCTGGTTGGCCAGCAGGATGTCATTGTCTATCTGTACCAGCAGCAGCTTACGGCGGGAGAGGTCCAGCTCTACGCGCAGCACATCACTTTTCAGCACCACGCCATCGCGGTAGTTTTCCCTGATCTCTTCCAGTTGCTTTTCCTGGTTTTCAATGTCTGCCAGTACCAGTTGTTTGTAGACCATTGATTTTTGCAGCTCCAGGTACCCTGCCGTAGCGGCGTAGCGGATGTCAGAAAGTGTTTGCTGCTGTTGGATACCGGCTATTTGCTGCGCTACTTTTTCTTCCGCGATCTTCAGGTTCAGCTTATTACCGTTGTAAAGATTGAGGTAAAAATCGGCGCCTACTTTATAAAGGGTATGAATTACTTCGTGTTGGCTGGGGGTATGGAAAAGGCCATTGTCGTAGACCGGGATGTTGGTGGCCTTCTCATAGTTGCCGGCTATATCCACTTCCGGGAAGCGCTCTGCCTGTGCATCTTTGAGGGATTCTCCCCGGATGGCCACCTGCTTGTTTTTCATGGCCACGGCACGGCTGTGCTGTGCGGCGAGGTCCCAAACTTCATGAAGAGAAAGGTGAAGGAGGCTGTCGCCCGGGGTGGGCGTGGGGGAGGCTTTGCCCATAGCCGGGAGGCAAAGCAGGGCGAGGGCCCAGGTAAGCTGTTTCATTTTCGCAATTGTGGATGCAAAGTTACGCCGGGATCAAATGAATCATTTTCGATAAACAGCCAACTATTTATTAATTCCGGCCAAATGATTATTTTCGGAGTATGGGACTGATAGCGTCATTACCAGAGATCAACAAGCGGGCGGCTTCCGTATTTGTCATGCATGAGAAGTCGGAAAAGCTGATCCCGCTGCATACACACAATAAAGGCCAACTGAGTTACGTGGAAGGGGGGATTGCCTACATTACTATCGGGGAGCGTACTTACGTAATACCGGCCCGCCACTATTTCTGGGTGCCACAGGGCGTCCCGCACATGCTGCGCATTGCCAGCAATGCCACCGTGCTGCGTTCTTTATACTTCTATGCGTATGATGATCATGCCAATGCTTTTTACAGCCGCCTGGGTATTTACCCCGCCAGTGAATTGCTCATTCAGATGATCAATTACACCGAGCGGTGGGATGGACGGCATGTGGACCGGCGGGATCATAATTTTGAATTCCTGGTGGCACTGAAAAACCTGCTGCCCGAGCTGAATAACAAGGCCCTGCCCATCGTGCTGCCCACTACTGAAAATGACGATATGCAGAAGATCACCCGCTACCTGGAACGTAATGTAGGAGAGGCGCTGACGCTGGAAAGCGTGGCCCGGCATTTCAATATGAGCGGGCGTTCGCTATCCCGCCTGTTCCGCGCCACCCTGCAGATCTCGTTTTTACAGTACCTGAAAACCCTGCGCATGATCAAGGCTATTGAAATGATCCTGCGCACCAAGCACCCCATCAGTGATATTGCGTTTGCGGTAGGGTATAGCAACCTGGGGGCCTTCAGTAATGCGTTTTACGAGTTTACCCAGTCCAGGCCTTCGGACTTCCGGAAAGGATGACCTGGCCCTCGTTCCCCCGTTACAAAACTGCACACCGCCTGTATCAAAACCGGACGGATGCGGGGAAGCCTAACTTTTAAGCCGCTTAAAATGAAGGGCTTGTAAACCGGCACTGCTTTCGTGAGGCCACAATAGCAAACCCGCAATGTATGATTGCCAATTACATAAAGGCCTCCCTGCGCTTCCAGGCCAAGCATAAAACATTCTCCCTGATCAATATCACCGGTCTGGCCCTGGGTACTTTATGCTGCCTCTACATCCTGTTGTATGTAATGGACCAGTTCAGCTACGACAGCCATCACCGTAATGCAGCGGATATTTACCGGGTCACCTGTGTATATGATATCAAGGCCAAGGCCACCCGGCAGCGCATTGCCACTACGGCCGCGCCTGTGGCGCCTTTGCTCAAAAAGGACTATGGTGAGGTGCTGCAATACACCCGCGTGATCCCCTTTGCCGGCATAGACCAGCACCTGCTCACCTACAACGGGAAGACTATATACGAAAAGGCGGCTTTTTATGTAGATTCCACTTTCTTCCGTGTATTTACCTATCATTTTATTGCCGGCAATCCTGCCACCGCCCTGGATGAACCGCATAGTGTGGTGCTCCTGAAGTCCACGGCTGACAAGCTTTTTGGTGCGGAAGACCCCATCGGAAAGACCTTTTACATGGAGAATGCCTATGACAACAAGATCCCTTACACTGTAAAAGGCATCGTGGATGAAAGCCTGGGCAAATCCCACCTGCACGCTAATATCTTCATCACCATGAACAGTGGCAGCGTGGGCGGTTACATGTACACTACTGATACCTGGACCAGCAATACGTATGCATCCACCTACATCAAACTGCGGCCGGATGCAGATGCCGCTGCGTTTGAACGCAAACTGCCCGCATTTATAAACCGCTACGCCGGGGAGCAACTGCGCAAGGCTGGCATTGATGAAACGCTGGTGTTGCAGCCCATTACCACGGTGCATACCACGCCCGGCTACATGGGCATATTACTCAGCCAGCCGGTAGATGCTTTGCTGCTGAAGGTGCTGGCCATTATCGCCATCATGATACAGCTGATCGCCTGCATTAACTTTATGAATCTCTCCACGGCACGTGCCTCCCACCGGGCCAGGGAAGTAGGCGTGCGTAAGGTGCTGGGCGCCGGCCGGGCTGACCTCCTGCGCCAGTTCCTGGGTGAATCATTGGCTTTTACCCTGGTGAGCGTATTGATCGCCGTACCATTGCTGGTACTGACCTTGCCCTATCTCAACCAGCTTACACAGTCTGATGTAGGCCTGTCCCTGCTGCGCAGCTGGAGGGCGGCGGGCTTGCTGGGCGCCGTGATCCTGTTTACCGCATTGTTGTCCGGCAGTTACCCGGCCCTGTATTTATCGGCCTTCCAGGCGGTGCGCATTATGAAAGGGAATTTTACGAACAGCGTTTCTGCGTCCGGCATCCGGCGCGGGCTGGTGGTGTTCCAGTTCACATTGTCCATTGTGCTGATCTCCGGGATTGTGGTGATCTATGCACAATTGAATTATATTAAACACAAAGACCTTGGTTTTGAGAAAGAGCAGCGCCTGGTATTCCAGTTGTACTCACCGGATGCGATTGCCAGGATGCCTGTGTTTGTCAACAGCCTTTCCCAGCTCAGTGCTGTAACGGCTGTGAGCAATGCCAGCAGTTTTTTAAGCAATGGTTCTTACTACTACAATTCATTTTTCCTGCATGGGCAAAAGGAATCAGCGCAAAAGGGCACCAGCTATATTATCACAGACGAACATTTTGTGACGGCCAATGGTATCAGGTTGCTCAACGGACGGGATTTTATGCGTACGGATTCCAGTAAAGTGCTGGTGAATGAAACCTTTGCAAAGATGATGGGGCTTAATGCGCAAACCGCGGTAGGCACCATTTTATACGATAACCAAAACCGCCAGGCAGAGATCGTGGGGGTGATGAAAGACTTTCACTATGGCCCCCTGCGCGATGCTATGGACGGCTTTGTGCTGTGGAAACGCAGCATGCATGATGATCCCTGGCCCATGCTTACGGTAAGCGTGCGCACTACTGATTATAAAGCACTGCTGGCAAAAATAGCCGCTATCTGGAAGCGTGACATTCCCGGTGCCCCCTTTGCCTATACCTTCCTGGACGACCAGGTGGCCAAACAATATGAAAGCGAAAGGACGACGACGCGCATCATTGATTCATTTACCATGATGGCGATCGTCATTTCCTGCATGGGATTGTTTGGCCTGGCAGCTTTCAGCGCGGAGCAGCGCCGCAAGGAGATCAGCATCCGCAAAGTGATGGGCGCCAGTGTGGGGTCTATCACGCAATTGCTGTCCATGGATTTCCTGAAGCTGGTACTGGTGGCGTTCCTGATCGCTGTACCTATAGCCTGGTGGCTGATGCATAAATGGCTGCAGGGCTTTGCTTACAGCGTGCCTTTACAATGGTGGATGTTTGCGCTGGCAGGGGCTTTATCGTTGTTCATTGCAGTGCTGACGGTCAGTTTTCAAAGCATCAGGGCAGCGCTCATCAACCCGGTGCGCAGCTTGCGGAGCGAATGAAAATGATCTGGCGTAGGCGTGGGTTTAGTACCTTTAGCGGATCAACTAAACACACCGCACTATGACCACCCGCAGGCTTTCACTCCCCCTTCCGGCCCCACAGGAAAACGTATCCGCGCTTTACATGGCGCCAGACCATCCTACGTGCATGATGACGCTGGCACATGGCGCCGGCGCAGGGATGGAGCATGCGTTCATGGAAACGCTGGCCACCGCGCTGGCAGCAGCGGGTATTGCCACCCTGCGGTTTAATTTCCCCTTTGCAGAACACGGAAAGGGCCGCCCGGACACGCCGGCGGTAGCCCATCAAACCATTGCCGCTGCCATAGAAAAGGCATTGGCATTGCAACCGGCATTGCCCTTGTTTGTAGCCGGGAAATCTTTTGGTGGGCGGATGTCTTCCCAGTACCTGGCACTGCACCCACGGAAGGAGGTGGCAGGCCTGGTCTTTTATGGTTTTCCACTGCACCCCGCGGGCAAGCCAGGCACGGAGCGGGCGGCACACCTGGCGGATGTAAAAGTGCCAATGCTGTTTTTGCAGGGCACCAGGGATGCACTGGCGCAATGGGACCTGATAGCAGCAGTATGCGCTTCGCTCAAAAAGGCAACGCTGGTAAAGATAGAAGGGGCAGACCATTCGTTCAAGGCGGGAAAGAAAGTGGATGTAATGGGAATGCTGGTAGCGGCTACAAAGGAATGGGTAGGAGGTAAGGCCCGTGCACACAAATGAGCCATCCATCCGGGGTGAGAAAATTATATATAATATTATTTAATATTTATGATGCGGGGAGCACCGTGGTTTGGGCAATGGCACAGTGCCCGGAGGCAATGGCACAGTGCCCGGAGGCAATGGCTATACCATCATTTACAATAGTTTCATACCTTTGCCTCCCAATTGAAGACTATGCTTGAAAATTTGAAAATAGGAATATTAGGAGGCGGTCAGCTGGGCGGCATGCTTATACGGCATGCCATAGATCTCGGTCTCCACATTTCGGTGATGGATAAAGATGCAAATGCGCCTTGTGCCCGTTATACGTCTTCTTTTACATGCGCCGATCCTAAATCCTATGAAGCCGTTTTGGCGTTTGGCCAGGGCCTGGATGTGATCACCATCGAAATGGAAGCGGTGAACATCGATGCCTTGCGTGAACTTGAAAAGCAAGGTGTCAGGGTTTTTCCTTCCCCCGATACAATTAAAGTGATCCAGGATAAGCTTACGCAAAAGCAATTCCTGCAGTCACAGGGCATCCCGGTGGCGCCGGGCCAGGCCATTGAAAGCAGGGATGACCTGTACCAATATGAAAGCAAACTGCCCGGCTGTCTTAAGAAACGGCGCAATGGGTATGATGGCTATGGGGTAATGGTGCTGAGGACCCCCGCAGATATTGCTACTGCTTTTGATGAGCCATCCGTGCTGGAAGAGCTGGTAGATATTAAACACGAAATTGCGGTCATCGTAGCAAGAAATGAGCAGGGCGAAGTGAAATGCTATGATGCAGTTGCGATGGTATTCTCCGGGGAAAAATTCATACTTGATTTCCAGCTGGCGCCCGCGCAGCTGCCGGAAGGGATACTGAAAGAAGCTACCGCGCTTGCTGAAAAGATAGCCAATGCGCTCCAACTTGTTGGTATTCTTGCCGTAGAAATGTTTGTGACCAAGGATGACAAGGTCCTGGTGAACGAACTGGCGCCCAGGCCCCACAACAGCGGCCACCACACGATAGAAGCCAGCACTACCTCGCAATATGAACAATTGCTCCGGGCCATTTTAGGTTTGCCGCTGGGCGATACCGGGCTTCATTTTCCTTCTCTTATGCTGAATATCCTGGAAACCGCGGCACTGAGTGCTAACAGGCAGGAGAAACTGCGTTCCCTGCTGGCTGTTGATGGTGCACACCTTCACTGGTATGGCAAAAAAGGCAGCAGGATAGGCAGGAAAGTAGGCCACGTGACCATCACGGGCAACACCATGGAAAGCGTTGTGGCAAAAGCGGAAACCATCCGGAAAATTTTAAATTGAAAAATATGAAACAGGTAGAAGTAGGCATCATTATGGGCAGCAGCTCCGATGCGCCTATCATGCGGCAGGCAATAGAAGTGCTGAAGAAATTTGACATCGGCTACGAGTTCAACGTGGTGTCCGCACACCGCAGCCCCCAGCGGATGTTTGATTACGCAGCTGCCGCGGAAGGCCGCGGACTGAAGGTGATCATTGCAGGTGCCGGTGGTGCAGCACACCTCCCGGGTATGGTAGCCGCCATTACTACATTGCCTGTGGTGGGCGTGCCCATCAAGTCTTCCAATTCCCTTGATGGCTGGGATTCCCTGCTGTCTATCGTGCAAATGCCGGGAGATATACCGGTGGCTACTGTAAGCGTGAATGGTGCCCGCAATGCCGGCTTACTGGCCGTGCAGATCCTGGCCACTGCCAACAGCGCCCTCCGGGAACAACTGGCCGCGATGAAAAAGGAAAATTACGAGAAGGTGCTCCAGCAAGATGAAACGCTGGACCGTTCTTAGAGAATGAAGAGGGTAGGAGGTTGTTGATAAAACGCCCCCTGCATAACCTGGTGAATAGCGTAGAAGATAATGCCCGCAGATAGGATGTCTGCGGGTTTTTTATGCCGTATAGCCGGCACTGTATGCGGTGCCGTTTTACCTGGATCTGCATGAAACAGCCATCCCTTTTTGAGCGTGAATGGCGCGAAGTTTGAAGACACTTTTCAAACGCAGGATCCCTTCCCGGAACTGTACGCTGGTCCGCCAGCAGACGCGGCCGGTGTCATAAACATTAAAAAAAGACGACAGTTAATATTTTGCATTACCTTCATCATAACGACTGTTAGTCCCTTGTAGCGACCGGATATGAAAACCACTTTTAATTGATATTACTGCTGATATTACTGCAGCTTGTGAAATGTTTGTCGTTAGCCGTCCATAATCCACATATTCCCCTTTTGAAGGTATATTTTTTTTCAACAGATGTTTTATCACCAAAAACCCAAGTATGAAAAAGTTCAACTGTATCTCGGCCATCACATTGGTATTTGCTGCTATTACCACCAGTGTTTCTGCGCAGGAAACTGCCTCTGCTACTGCTACCGCCACCATCGTAACACCTATTAGCATTGTGAAAGACGTGGACATGAATTTTGGTAACGTTGCCGTGCAATCCACCGCCGGGGGGACGGTCGTGCTTACCCCGGCAGGCGTGCGTACAGCTACCGGCGGTGTAACGCTTCCTTCTACGGCCACCGGGACCATCACAGCAGCTTCCTTTACGGTGACCGGTACCGGCAATTATACCTACAGCATTACACTGCCGTCTACCGCACTTACCATTACAAGCGGCGCCAATACCATGACGGTAACTAATTTTACCAGTGATCCATTAGGCGTTGGTACGTTGGCTGCAGGCACCCAAACCCTTAATGTAGGTGCCACCCTGAACGTCAGTGCTGCCCAGGCAGCCGGAACCTATGTTTCCGCTACCCCCTTTGATGTAACTGTAAACTATAACTGATCTGCCGGCCGCAAAGCCGGCTTCACACTTACATAGAACTAAATCACATCCCGTATGGCCGTATGCTATATAAAAATATGAAACCTGTAAAGTCATCGGTACGGCCGGGCATTGCTGCGGCCAGGTACCTGTGTTGTCTTGCCATCGCTGTTATTTGCTGTAATGTTGTTGCTATACAACATGCCCTGGCCCAGGGAAATCTCCTGGTAACGCCCGCCCGTGTTATTTTTGAGGGCTCCAAACGTGCGGAAGAACTGAACCTGGCAAATTCCGGGAAAGATACCGCCCGGTATCTTATTTCATTTGTAGAGATCAGGATGAATAAGAACGGCACTTTTGACCAGGTGAATGAACCGGATTCCGGGCAGCAGTTTGCCAGTGGTTACCTGCGTTTTTTTCCCCGCAGCGTTGTGCTGGGCCCCAATGAAGCGCAGGTAATAAAATTACAGCTGACCGGTGCCAGCCAGTTAGCCCCCGGCGAATACAGGTCCCACCTGTATTTCAGGGCAGTGCCTGATGAGCGGCCCATTGGAGGCGATACTGTACGTGCCGACAGCAGCGGCATCAATGTAAAGTTGACGCCTGTTTTCGGCATCACCATCCCGGTGATCATCCGCGTAGGTGAAACCACCGCCAGCGTCCAGTTATCGGAGCTTTCCGTGGACCAGGCAACCGGGCCGGAGCCCGGTTTGAATGTGTTATTTAACCGGACGGGCAATGCATCCGTATACGGCGACCTCACAGTTGATTATATTTCTCCGCAGGGCAAAGCAACACAGGTAGCGGAAGCCCGCGGGCTTGCAGTGTATACCCCTAACAGTCAGCGTTATGTTCACTTGATATTGCAAACAAAACCTGGTATTAATTTCCGGACTGGAAAACTTCGCGTGGCATATACAACCAAAACAAAAACATCAACGGAAGAATTGGCCAGGGCTGAATTGCAGCTACGATAAAAGGCAGGAAAGCCACCAACTCTGCTCCTATGGACGTGATTACAGATTGGCTTATTCGCTGGTTTTATTCCAAGAAAATTACTCCGGCACCCCAAAGCAGCATCCGGTACGCCCTCCTTTTGGCGCGCCCCGGCGCACCATGCAGGACCGTAGTGTTATGGGCGCTGCTTTTTTCTCCCCTGACGCTATTGGCACAAACCAGTTGGAAGGGGATCGTAAGCAGTTCCTGGTCCAATAGCGCCAACTGGACCGCCGGCGTGCCTAATTCCAATGTAGACGCTATTATAGGCGATGCAGCTTTTACCGGGATCTATTACCCCGTGATCAGCAGTAGCGCCAGTTGCGGATCACTTACCGTAGGAGCTGGCATGAATGCGGTATTAACCGTTTCTAAAAGCCTGACGGTAGCAGGAGATCTCGTGATCGGCGCTGGCAGTACCATTTCCCAACGCGTTGTTACGCTCACGGTGAAAGGCAACTGGACCAATAACGGCAGCTATTCCACCTCCAGCGCCAATTCCAGGGTAATCTTTGCCGGTGCCACGCAGGCCATAGAGGGCAGCGCCGTTACCGCCTTCCGTAAGCTTACCATCGGGGTAGGCAGCACCACTACCCAAAATGTGAATATGACCGTCTCCGGGAGCTTCACCGTAAACGGTACTTTTATACCGGCGGATAATGCTACACCAGTAGAGGTTTCCGGCACTGCCACCACTTCGGTAGCCGCCGGCGGTGTATTGCACGTAAAGGCCGCTACTTTTGCAAACAACTACGGCCTTACAGGTGCTATTACGCTCGCCGCAGGCAGTGTGGTAGCGTATAGCGGTAACCTGGTGAATCAAACCGTAAGGAACAACCTTACCTATTCCACCCTCCAGATCAGCGGAAGCAGCATAAAAACACTGGGTGGAAATCTTAACCTGCTTAACGCTACCACTGCTACCGCGGGCAAGATAGAAGTACTGGCCGGCACGCTGGACCTGTCTACTTTTACGGCCAACAGGGGCACCACCGTAGCGGGCGGCGGCCTTACCGTGGCTAATGGTGCCACGCTGAAGATCGGCGGTACCAATACATTTCCCTTAAATTATGGCACTATCTCCCTCGGCCTGACCAGCACAGTGGAATACAGCGGAACCAGCCAGGCAGTAGCCGCACAGATCTATGGGAACCTTACCTTGTCTGCCGGCAGCGGGACTGTTGTTAAAACCATGCCTGCCACGGACTTCACCGTATCCGGTAATTTCACCTCGAACGTGGCCGCCGGTACCGGGGTCAGTTACACTGCCGCATCTAACATCACCATCAGCGGCGATGTAAATATCGGCGCTGCCACCACTTTCAACGGCGGCAGCTTCACGGTAACTACTTCCAGCAACTGGGTCAATAACGGTACTTTCAGTGGCGGTACCGGTTTGGTAATCGTTACAGGAGGTGGCGCCTCCATCGGTGGAACAGGTGCCTATAATTTTAATGATCTTACAATAGCGGCCACCAATATCACAGCGACAGCGGCGGCTATTACCGTAGCAGGAAACTTTGCCACTACTGCACCGGGCACATTTACCCATCTTACCGGCGGCACGTTTACGATGAGCGGCGCCGGTAAAACGATCACCGGTACCGATATTTCATTTGAGAACCTTACCGTTACCGGTTCGGTAACTGCCACCGGCGCCCTCACCATCACCGGCAACCTGTCTGTAAGTGGCAGCATGAACAGCACTGCCGCAGGCGTGGTCATGAGCGGCAGCGGGAAAACGATATCCGGCACCGGCGCTATTATTTTTGGCAGCCTGTCGGTAACAGGCAGCGTTACATCCTCCACGGGATTTACCATTGGCAACAACCTGGATGTATACGGCACTTTTACAGCCAGCGCGGGCACCGCCACCTTTACAGGCAACAGTTTCCTGAACGGCACTGCCAACCTCTTTAATGTAACCCTTAACGGAACCGCCTTACAATTATCTGCTAACGCCGTACTGGGCATCGCTAACCTCTATACCGTTACCGCAGGCACGTTGAATGTAACCGCGACCGTGCCCAATACGGTGAACTTTAACGGCACCGGCGCACAAACCATACCCAGTGGTACTTTTGACCGGCTGATGGTCAGTAACGGGAGTACCAAAACCCTTGGCGGAAGCGTAACGGTGAACAGCGATTTCACCATCGCTACCGGCACTACTTTCAGTGCGGGTAGCCAGTCCATTGCCATTCTTGGCAACTGGATCAGCAATGGCACCTTCACAGCCGGCTCGGGTACCGTAACGCTGGGTGGCGCCAATAATACTTCCATCACCGGCGCTTCCACTTTCAATATCCTTACACTCAATAAAACGAATGCTGTAAACCAGGTATCCCTGCTCAGTAATGTTTCTGTAGCAACACTCAACATGAACACCGGCACGATGATGACCGGTGCCAATACTGTTACCATTACCGGAAACAGGACGGGCAATGGGATCATTCTCGGGAATATCCAGCACTCCCATAATTTTGCGCTGGGCACTGCTTATGCTTTTGAAAGCCCGAATAACACGGTTACGCTCACCGCCATTTCAATCTCCGCGTCTGTAACGATGTCCGTGAGCCCGCAGGTGGTAACAGACTTCCCTTCCGGCGCTGCCATAAACCGTCAGTATACCATTACCACCAGCGGCCTTGCCCAGGTAGCTTCTGTGCTGCGCCTACATTATGAAGATGCGGAACTGAACGGGAATGCCGAGTCAAGTCTCAGCATCTGGCGCAATACAGGCACCGGCTGGTCGGTATACGGAAACTCAGCCAGCAGCACCACCGCCAACTACGTGGAACAAATCAGTTTGCTGGGCACATTAGCAGGCCGCTACACCCTGTCCGCCACTTCAAACGTGGTACGATGGAATGGCTCTGTGAGCAGCGACTGGAATACGGCCAACAACTGGACCGTGGCCCAGGGCAGCCCATCCCGGCCCCCCGGCCCCAACGATATTGCAGAAATAGGCACCATTGCGTTCACCAATCAACCCGTGATCAGCAGCGCCGCCAATGTGAAAAGTATTTCTTTCGGGAGCGTGCAGGCCGCCACGCTTACACTCGCATCCGGCGGATCGCTGGTAACGCAGGGCAATATCACCGGGCTATGGTCTGCCAACGCCGCCCATGTCATCAATGTAAATGACCAGAGCCTGACCGTAAACGGCAGCCTCACGCTGAGCGATGGCACTGCCGGCCATACCATCCAGTTAAATATCGGGAATGGCACCGTTACCGCGGGAGCTGTGTCACAGTCCGGCGGAGCAGGTATTGTTTTTTCCGGCGCGGGCACGATGAATATTGCCAACGACTTCACGTACAGCAGCGGTACATTTACCGCCGGCAGCAGCACGGTGGTATATAATGGTTCAGCAATACAGGCAGTAGCAGGTGTTACCTATAATCACCTCAGCATAAACAAAACAGGAGGCAGCGCGCAGATCAACAGCGCCACTACTGTAAACGGTGACCTTACGGTGGCCAGTGGCGATCTGACCGTGAACGCCGCCACCACGGTAACGGGCAATGTGACCCTTAATGCAGGAGCTGCTGCAAGTGGCGGTGCCGCCGCCATAACAGTGAATGGCAACTGGAGTAACAGTGGCACATTCACTCCCGGAACAGGAACGGTCAATTTCACCGGCAGTAATGCGCAAAGTATTTCCGCATCCGCGTTTAATAATGTAGTGATCAACAAAACGGGCGGTGCTGCCACCCTCAGTGGCAATATGAGTGTCAACGGCAACCTGTCTGTGAGTGCTGGAACACTGAACCTGGCAACGTTTACGGCTAGCCGGAGCTCCCAGGGAGGGACACTCAGCGTTGCAAGCGGCGGCACGTTAACAGTGGGGGGCGCCAGCAATTTTCCCGCCAATTACTCCCAGTACCAGCTTGGCAGTACCAGCACCGTGAACTATAATATGGCCGGCTCTCAAACGGTTGCCGGGAACGTTGCTTACGGGCATCTCCTGTTCGGTGGAAGTGGTACTAAAAGCCTTGCTGCCACCGCCATCGTTAATGGCAACCTGACAATTGGCAGCGGTACTACGCTCAGTGCCGGTACATTTACGGTGAATCTTTATGGCAACTGGGTAAACAACGGCACCTTTTCCGCTGGCAGCAGCACGGTTACGCTTAATGGTGCTGGTAAAACGATCACTGGTAACACCACGTTCAACAGGCTTATGGTTTATGGCAGTTATGCAGTAGCCGGCAGTGATATTACCTATAACGGCCTTCTGCAGATAACAACCGGCGGCTCTTATGATGGTGGCAGCGGCTCTGCCACCATCAATGGCGACCTTACTAACAACGGATCGCTGATCAGCAATGGTGTTACCACTTTTACCGGCACTTCGCTGCAAACTATCCGCTTGGTGAATGCCATTGTTTCCAACTCAAGCGGCGTGATCAATTTTAACGGCAACGTATCACCGGTATTGAACTCAACCAGCACCCCCACTTTTGCCACGCTGAATATAAATAATACGGCCGGTATCAACCCAAGTGTGGGATGGACCGTACTGGTAGCATTTAACATCAGCAGCGGTGCTTCTTTCAATGGCGGGCTCCCTACCCATACGATCCGTGGCAGCTTTACCAATAACGGAACAGTAACCAGCACCGGTACACTGTACTTTGATCCGCTGGCAGCGCAGAGTATTTCTCTCCGCGGAACTGCCTTCTCCAGCACCGGCTCGGTAATATTTGGCGGCAGCGCCGCGCTTACCATTTCAGGAACGCCCACCCTGCTGACCGATGTCACCATAGCCAACACCGTTGGCATTACACCTGCTACCGGCTGGAATATCACTGGCGATCTGCATATCCACGGTAACAGTATCTTTAATGCAGGCAGTAACAATTTTACAGTAAACGGAGACCTTGAAAGCAATGGCGCGCTTAACGGCGGAACATCCACTTTTACTTTAACGGCTCCCGCCGGCATCCTAACCGGGAGTGATAGCACTATTTTTTATAACCTGGTGATCGACGGGGCGATCACCGCCGATGCGGATTTTAAGGTGAACCACAATCTTACCATCAACGGATCGATTGACGCCAGCATCGGAACGGCCATCATGACCGGCTCCGCGCCTGCCACGATCGGGGGCACAGGCAGTCCCTTTAACCTCGCTCAATTGCAGGTAGCAAAAACCGGGGCTGCCACCGTTACATTGTCCAGGACCCTCCAGGCAGTGACTGCATTGGATGTTTTAAGTGGCACGCTGGATACCGGCGATTCCACCATTATAGAGGATGCTACTGCTGGCGGTACACTATCCATTGAAGATAGTGCGCGCCTGGTTGTAAGAGGCATTCACAGCCTGCCCGTCTTTGATACTTATCAGTTGGATACCCTTAGTACCGTTGAATATGGCGGCAGCACCCAAACGGTGGCCGGCGTTACTCCTTACGGCAATCTTACCATCTCCGCTGCCGGCAATAAAACAGCCACCAGCACCTTAACCATATTGAATAACTTCACCCTGAGCAACGGCACGTTCATCCCCGGTAGTTTCACAGACACACTGCAGGGCAACTGGAGCATGACCGGCGGTACATTTACCAACACCGGCTCCACCATTTATCTTAATGGAACGGCCGACCAGGCTGTTTCTTCCACAGGCGCCTTCAACAACGTTAAAGTAAACAAGGCCACGGGACTGGTCAACCTGTCTTCCAATGCCACCATAAACGGCACGCTTACCTTCATGGCAGGAAAGATCCGTACCGGCACAAATGCGGTGATCATTGCCGCTGGCGGAACGGTTAGCGGCGCCGCGCAAAATACAGGCTGGGTATACGGCCGCCTGCAAAAAAATGTTGCGGCCGGCACCAATGTGAGCAGGACCTATGAAATTGGCGACAGCCTGAGTTATACCCCTGCAACCATGTTACTGGCCAGTGTAACCACGACCGGGAACGTAACCGCGGTAGTCTATGCGGTGAGCCATCCTGACCTGTTGTCGTCCGGCCTGAATACCAACCGGAAAGTGAAACGCTACTGGACATTTACCAACAGCGGCGTAGCCTTTACCACCGCCACCGTAACGCTTAACTGGGTAACTGCCGACGTGGATGCCGGCGCGGTGTCCTCCAATTTTAAAGTGGCGCAGTATAACGGAACCACCTGGTCGCTTCCGGCGGTGAGCTCCCCGCAGCCTACATCAATACAGGCAACGGGTTTAACGGCATTCGGAGACCTGGCGGTAGGGGAACTGGCCACCGGCGCCATATGGACCGGTGCAGTCAGCACCAGCTGGTATGTTACCGGCAACTGGTCGTCGGCCACCGTGCCCACTACCATCACCAATGTCACTATTCCTTCCGGGCTGGTTAATTATCCACTGGTCAACTCCGGGGAGGCCACCGCTAATAATATTACCATTCAACCCGGTGCCACCGTAACGGTGAGCGGTGCTACGCTGCAGATAGCCGGTGTTATTACCAGCACCGGCACCTTCACCGCCACTGCGGGCACCATTGAGCTAAACGGGGCATCAGCGCAGGTGATACCCGCTGCAACCTTTACATCCGATACGCTCCTGAACCTCACCATTAATAACACAGCGGGCGTAACCCTGCAGGGAGCACTGAATGTCAGCGGCATATTGAAAGTGACCACTGGTCAGTTGAATACCGGCGGATTTCTCACTTTATTGTCCACCGCGGCCCAAACAGCGCTGATCGATGGCAGTGGCGCCGGACAGGTATCCGGTAATGTGACCATGCAGCGGTACCTGCCCAGCGCATTTGGCTATAAATATGTCAGCTCCCCCTTCCAGGCGGCCACCGTAAATGAAATGGCGGATGATATTGACCTCAATGCTCCCTTCCCGTCCTTTTACCGCTACGTGGAAAACCGGGCATCTTCCGGATGGGTGGCCTATACCGATCCTACTGGTGTACTAACGCCCATGACGGGATATGCCGCACAAATGGGCACTTCCGGCACCCCCTTTACGATGGATATAACCGGGGTAGTGAATAACCAAACGGTGACGGCACCCACGCTTACCAATAACAATCAACCTTACACGCAGGGATTTAACCTGGTGGGCAATCCCTATCCATCGCCGGTAGACTGGGACATTGCCGCCGGGTGGAGCCGCACCAACATCGATAACGCAGTGTATTATTTTAACGCAGGCACCGCCAGTCAGTACACCGGCACGTACAGTTCTTATATCAACGGCGTGTCCAGTGATGGCATTGCCAACAACGTGATTGCGGCCATGCAGGGATTTTTCGTGCATGTTACCGACGGAACTTTCCCTGTAACAGGAGCCTTGTCTGTGAATAACAATGCAAGGATCAACAACCCATCGCCGGTATTTCACCGGGTTTCCCAAACAACACCGATGCTGCGGATCAACGCTGCTTTTGCAGACGATGGCCAGGCCGCCGATCCACTGGTTGTTTATTTTGATGAAGCAGCATCCCCGGATTTTGAAAGAACAATGGACGCCCTGAAACTGATGAATACAGATCTGGCCGTTCCCAATATATACGCGTTATCAGCCGACAGCGCCCGCCTCTCTATTAACGCATTACCACAGTTCCCCGACAGTACCGATGTTGTTGCCCTGGGCCTTAAAACAGAAAAGGCCGGGTGGGTAACGTTTACGGTGACGGACATGGTGCGCCTGCCGCCGCAACTGCACATTTACCTGAAAGACGCCGTGACGGGCAAAACACAGGAATTACAGGCATTCACAAAATACCGGGTGTACCTGGATGCAGGCACTTACGAGCAGCGCTTTTCTTTCGTATTCCATGGTGGTGCGACCAGTTCCCCTGGTGATGCGGGGCCGGTGTTCAGGGCCTACAGTGCCGGGCAAACACTGTATGCCTATTTTGATAAAGTACCCGGCGAAAAATGCCATATCACCATCTATAACCTGCTGGGCCAGGCATTGTGGCAGCAGGACCTGGCTGGCAATGGCCAACATGCAATAGGAAAGCAGTATAGCAGCGGGCTTTATATCGTTTCATTTTACGCAGGTGGTACCATCGTGTCTAAAAAAGTGTTTATCAGTAACCAGTAATAAGATCTTTAAAAGAATGATCAGTGAAATAAGTTTCCCCAGACAGCTTCTCTTCCGCTTGATATTGATAATGATACCGGTGTTTGCAGGGTATGTGACCGGGCATGCACAGGAACCGCCGCCACAGCCCATTGCGGTGTATGTAAACCCGGCGCAGGGCCTTATTTTCGGCGCGTTCTTCCAGGGATCGTCCGGGGGAACCGTGATCATATATCCCGATGGCTCGCGCTCCGTAACCGGTAGCGTGGTGCAGGCAAACCTGGGCTACCCTTTTTCCCCGGCCATTTTTGAAATAGAGGCCAACAGGGGCACCCTGATCTCTATTTTGAACGGGCCGGACGTAACCCTTACCGGCAGCAATGGCGGCTCCATCAGCCTGCATGTGGGTGCCGCCAGCACCGGCAGTTCATTTATCACAACCGCTACGCCACCCGCCAGGAACCTGGTGAGGATCGGGGGCACCCTCACGGTAGGCAGTCCGCCAGCCAATCCATCCGGTGCTTACAGCGGCGTATTTACCGTCACGTTTATACAGGAATAACACGGTATGGGAGCACGGCAGCACATCATCCTTCACTGCATTGGCAGCTTGTACCGGGTGTTCCCGGTAGGGATATTGTTTTGCGCCGTAATGCCGCTGCTGTCGTCAAAAGCAGCTGCCAAAGGGCCGGACCCGGTTTTCTATGAAACCTCCGTATTTGTAGTGGTACAGGGAATAGGAGGGGCTGAGATCCCGGCAGTGATCGCCGATGATTCCGCGTATTTATCCGTTACCGATATCTTTAATTTCCTGAAGATAAAAAATACGGCGTCTCCCCGCATGGATTCCGTATATGGCTTTTTTATTACAGAAAATGCGCCTTTCGTGATAGACCGGAAGAACAATGTGATCCATTACCGGGATAAAAGCATCTCCCTGAAGAAAGATGACCTGGTGGGCACAGAAACGGGGCTCTACCTGAGGACCGGCTGCTTTGCAGCCATATTCGGATTGGAATGTACTTTCAGTTTCCGTTCCCTTTCCGTTAAACTGGAAACGAAACTGGAGCTTCCGGCCATCCGGGAAATGCGGCAGGAAATCATGCGCCATAATATCAGCCGGTTAAAGGGCGAGTTAAAAGCGGATACCGTGATCGGGCTTCGCCGTTCCATGTTCAGTATCGGAACGGCAGATTGGTCGGTTGTGGCCACCCAGCGCCCCGAAGGAGGAAGTGATAATACCTGGGTGAACCTTGCGCTGGGCGGCACCATGCTGGGGGGCGAAACAAATGTGTCGCTGAACTATAACAATTATGCCCAGCAGCAGCTGCCCTATAGCCACGACAGCGCCGTGATAGGGCCATTTGACCAGCGGCAGCAGTACTACCGGTGGCGCTATGTTGACAATGATAACAGAGCCCTGCGCCAGGTCATTGCCGGCAAGATCTTTACCGCTTCTACGGCATCTATATTTGATCCGGTAGTAGGCGTACAGTTTACCAACACCCCCACTACTTACAGGCGCTCTTACGGCTCTTATACGCTGAGCGATTTTACAGACCCCGGGTGGACGGTGGAACTGTACGTGAACAATGCGCTGGTAGATTACACCACTGCCGATGCCGCCG
Organism: Chitinophaga parva; assembly: GCF_003071345.1. NCBI lineage: Bacteria > Pseudomonadati > Bacteroidota > Chitinophagia > Chitinophagales > Chitinophagaceae > Chitinophaga > Chitinophaga parva. The sequence continues at coordinate 322,914 of NZ_QCYK01000003.1, forward strand.
GCTTCTATACATTCCAGGTTCCGCTGGTGTATGGAAATTCCGTTGTCCGGCTTCGCTTCTACGGCCCATGGGGAGAAGAACGGTCAAGGGAGGAAAATATCAGCATCCCGTTTAATTTCCTGCCTTTGCATGAATTTGAATACACTGCCAGCGCAGGCATGGTGGAAGACGGGCATCACAGCATCTTCTCCAGGCTGCAAATGAACTATGGCCTGAGCCGTAAAATTACGATAGGCGGCGGCATGGAATACCTGTCGTCCGTTGCTACCGGTAAAGCAATGCCCTTTGTGATGGCTTCCGGCCGCGTAACGCCTAATCTTTTGCTGGCAGCGGATTACACCTACGGCGTAAGAGGGCGCGGCATCCTTACCTACCGGATGCCCTCTAACTTGCAGCTGGAGCTGTATTACACCCGTTACAAAAAAGGACAACAGGCCATCATTTATAATTACGTGGAAGAAAGAAAGATCATTGTATCCAAACCTTTCCTGGCGAAAAAGTTCTCCTTATTCAACCGCGTAACGCTGGACCAGATCGTTTTACCGGAAACAAAATACAGTACGGCAGAATGGCTGATCTCCGGCGCAATTTTCCGTGTAGGCGTTAACGTAAGCACCTATGCCGTTTTCATAAATCCAGACCCGGCTTTTGTGTATACCAACCTGGCGTTTACCTACCGGATGCCGGGCGAGATTTTAATTACACCGCAGGTACAATATGAATATAACAGCAACAGCCTGATGGCAGTAAGATGCGAGCTGGGTAAATACCTGTTCCGGCATGGCTACATGAATGTATCCTACGAACGTAATTATAAAAGTAATCTTACCAATGTGGGCATAGGCCTGCGTTATGATTTTGCTTTTTCACAGATCGGCTTTTCCGGCTGGAAAGGTACCAACATGACCACCATGGTGGAATCTGCACGGGGTAGCCTGATCTATGACGATAAGACCAGGTATACCGGGTTCAGCACGCGCACAAGCGTGGGCACAGGAGGAGTGGTGCTGGTGCCGTTCCTGGATCTGAATGCCAACGACCGCCGCGATCCCGGCGAGCCGAAGGCCTATGGCCTGAAAGCCAGCTGTAACGGGGGCATGATGCTGCAAAGCCGCCGTGATACAACGATCCGGATCGTTAACATGGAGCCTTATCAGTATTATTTCATCGAGCTGGGAAAGAATAGTTTTGATAACGTTGCCTGGCGGATAAAGAAGCCGTCTATCGGCGTAGTGGTAGATGCTAACCAAATGAAGCTGGTCGAAGTACCGGTAGCCGTTATGGGAGAGGTGTCCGGGAAAGTAATACTCCAGGAAGAACATGCCATCCGGGGCATGGCCCGCATCTCCATCGGGTTTTATAGGAACGATTCCGTACTGGTGGCCCGCACCCAAACAGAATCAGACGGCTTCTTTGACTACATGGGCTTACCTCCTGGCAACTATACGGTAAAAATAGATCCGGTACAATTGCAGAAACTTGGTATGGAGGCAGCTCCTGCAAAACTGCCGTTTACGATAAAGCTTCGCAAGGATCTGGATGGAGATGTGGTGGAGGGATTGGAACTGCGGCTGCGCAAAATTCCGTGATCTGCTAGCCCTATTTCTTCCGCAGCACAGTACCACCATGGGTTGCAGGTGTTCAATACGACGCCTGAAAAAACTGCCAATGGTCATTTTCTACCAGCGGTCGTCATAAGCATAGCCTACCACGAAGCCGGATAATAAAATGAAAAGGCCCACGGCCAGGTAGCCATAGTTGACGAGATTGTCCAAATGCGCGGTGGATAATGATTCCGCAAGGTGGAAGGTTACAACGATGATGGCTGCCACGCCGCGAAGGCGTCTAATATCGGGTAGTGTGGCTTGGTGGCCAGCGCATTATTGTTCTGCTACAGACGATGCGTTAAACCGTCCAAAATATAAGGAACTTGGACAGGCGATTAAAAATGGCTTCCGAAAATCTTAAAAAAAGCCTTGATTATCGTCGATAACCAAGGCTTAGTTAGTGCCCAGAACTGGATAAAAGCCAGCCCAGTAAGCCATATCGTTATGAACCATTAACGCCAGGTAGTTAAAGGATGGCGAGGCTAATTCACTTTATAGCAATTGGTACAGCTAATTGCTGCAGGGGGAAAGGTAACGAAAAAGTCAAAAGGTACAAATGGTACAAGTGCTAGCTTTTAAAATGAAGGCGCAGTAACAGGAGATTACTCCACGGTAACGGCGGATACGTGATAAAGGGAGCGCCCTAAATTCCGATGCCTGTAAGACACGTAAATAAGCCTGTTGCCACCATCTGCCACCGTGTTGAGCGGAGAGAAGGGCAGGTCTGAATAGTGGTCATGATTAAATGAAGGTTCCAGGAATTTCTTGGTCATGTTACCGTCTTTGCTGATATACACTACTGCCAGGCCATCATTTTTGCCACCCGGGGCTACGATGCGACGGGGCTTGGTATCTTCCACCTCGGTATTTTTCATACAGTCCTGGAAAAAGATATGAAACCCATCATTATTGTCGGGAAGTACAGCCGCGCCGGTGTAAACGCGGTAGTTCATTTCTGTTTGGCTTTTGTACACGGTTTTGGCCCAGGCCAGTTCATGGTTGGGATTTATTTTAATGACATAGAGATTGCCTGCGTCTATCGTTGCCGCATTGTGTTGAATTTTTAAGCCCCCGCTGTTAAAATCGGGGACCATGACATGTTCAACATCAGTGCTACTGGCCGGTTCCAGTGTGATTACTGTACTATGGTCCTTCAAAGGATAGCTGGTCACGAACTTTGCGCCGTGCGGGATTTTTTCCGCCAGGTCCGTTTTCTTTAATTCGGTGATCTTTTTTTGGGTGCCATCATACACGCCGCTGATAACGGTAGTAAAGTCTGCGTTCTTTCCTTCCTCAAGCAGGCCGGTAAATTGCAGGTTATTTTTATCTGCATGCCAGGCAATGTTGGTGAACAAGCCTGCCGGTATGCCCGCCAGGTGCCCGGTAGCGGCCTTTCCGGAAGGGGAGATCTGGGTAATGGTGTAATTGAAAGGATTATAGTCTTTCTTTGAATCAGATCCTTCTTCAGCGGCAATGATGTTAAATACACCATCATCAGAAAGAGCATACTGGATGTGGTCAATGTTTTTATCCGGTACATCATCCGACGTGGCAATTTTTGTTACTACTTTAAATTGTTGGTCGATCACAATACCCGTATAGGTGCCTGGATCATTTTTATGGGTGGTTCTGAATACCACATAAAAATGCGATTTATCGGGCGATGCGCCCATTGACGGGTAGGTGTTGTCATCAGCCGGTTTGATCAGGTCTGCCACCATGCTGGCCGTTCCGTCTTCCAGATGCAGTTCATACGGCTGCACGCCGTTGTCCTTATCTGCGAAGAACAGGATCAGCTTTTCACCAATAGTATAGCCTTGCAGGAAGCGCTTGCCTGCCGTAGCATCCAGCGGTTTGGAAAGCAATTGTTTTAACTGGTGGTCGTACACGCAAACGATCGCATTTCTCCCATTCCTGTATTTTAATGGGCCAAGGGGGAAGGCATACTGGAGATCCACATACTTACCCGAGGTGGTCGTAAAAGTCTGATGCATGAAATCTGTTTCTTCTGCATCGGATGTTACAAACGTGTATTGCTGGGCGCTGGCCTGCAGCGTGAGCAGGGTGAATACTAACCATAAATATTTCATAGGAAAAGGACGATTATAAGGCAAATATATAAATAATAATGTATGTAATGGAAGGAGTAAATTGCGGCCTGTGGGAAGGAGGGGGGATGGGCTGGTCTGGGTTCGCAGTCTAAAGCAGTATCCTATTTAAAGCCTCTGTTTCTTCTTTGCCTGATCGGGAGTGCCGATACTGGGATGTTTGCTGAGATAAAGATCATCAATAACTAATTCCAAAATCGTGGTATACACCGCTTCCGTTGCATCTACATCATCTTGGAGCATAATGTTTTCAGTGTACTTAAAATTGATTGCGTCGCTAGTGCCTTGACCATTTTCGACCCTTAAAACATCCAGGAAATGCTGCCGCTTCCTGCCAATTTCCACTTTTTGAATAAGGACCGCCTAAAGCCTCCTTTGCCATATTTACTTCATCACGGAAAGCGCTAAACTCCTTGATTACTTTGTTGAGAAGTCGTATGCCGGCTGATTGCATGGTTATATCGTTGCTATCAAGTAAGAACAATCCCTGGAGCCGTATATATTGGGCCTTGCTGGAATCACCACGACTTCTGGAGAGTCTGGTATTAAATTCCGCTTCAATTTCTTTATCCTAATTTGATTTCCGACACCAATCATGCCTGGCCATGCTTAACAATTTAGGGGGGTAAAATAAATATAATTAATTTATAATACTAATATTAGCCAGTGCAAATTTCAATACGGTTAAAACTTCAAAGGCCGGAGAAACTCTCCGACCTTTGAAGCTTGTGCCCAGAACTGGATTCGAACCAGCACACCTTGCGGCGCTGCGACCTGAACACAGTGCGTCTACCAATTTCGCCATCTGGGCATCACTGATTTGTGTTTCAGGGAGTGCAAAAGTAAAATCTTTCCCGGATTCTCCAAATTCTTTTTAAAAAAAAGCCGGGCTTCCGTGAAGAAGCCCGGCTGTCAATAACATCCGCTCATTATACAGATATGCTAAACTCGCGCAGGGTGTCGTTCAGGCTCGTCTTCAGATCCGTGGATGCCTTGCGCTGGCCAATGATCAGCGCACAGGGTACCTGGTATTCACCCGCGGGGAATTTCTTCGCATAGGTGCCGGGAATTACCACGCTGCGGGCCGGTACGCGGCCTTTATATTCTTTCGGTTCTGCACCGGTTACATCAATGATCTTGGTAGAGCCGGTCAGTACCACGTTGGCACCCAGTACCGCTTCTTTTTCTACCACTACACCTTCCACCACGATGCAGCGGGAGCCTACAAACACACCGTCTTCAATGATCACGGGGCTGGCCTGCAGCGGTTCCAGTACGCCGCCAATGCCCACGCCACCGCTCAGGTGCACATTCTTGCCGATCTGGGCACAGGAGCCTACAGTAGCCCAGGTATCCACCATGGTACCTTCATCTACATAAGCGCCGATGTTCACATAAGATGGCATCAGGATGGTGCCCTTGGCAATGTAAGCGCCGTAACGGGCCACCGCGGAGGGAACCACGCGCACGCCCTGGTCCTTGTAGTTGTTCTTCAGCTTCATCTTGTCGAAGTACTCCATAGGGCCTGCCTGCCAGGTTTCCATCAACTGAATAGAAAAATACATGAGGATGGCTTGCTTTACCCACTCATTGACTACCCAGCCATTTTCTATGGGTTCGGCTACACGCATCTTGCCTTTGTCCAAACAGCTGATCACATTTTTCACGGCATCGCTGTATGTCGTATCTTGCAGCAGGTTGCGGTCGTTCCAGGCCGCCTGTATTTTGTCTTTTGTATCCATTTACATTGTATTTTCAGCAAACTTACAGTGTATTGTTGAAAAATTAACGGGCAATTGTCCACGAAACCAGGCAATTTCCTGCCGGTTCCCGCGGCTTCCCTTTCCAGTCCAGATGAACATCGCATTCGACGCCAAACGCGCATTCCAGAACAATACCGGCTTAGGCAACTACAGCCGCACCCTTATCCGCTCCCTGGCTGCCGGTTTCCCGGAGCACCAATATTACCTGTTTGCACCCAGGCAGACTGCTATGTTCAACACTGCTCCCTTTCCCAACGTACATACCGTGCTGCCGGAAAAATTCCTGCACCGCAAGCTCCGCGCTGTATGGCGCAGTAAGTGGGTAACGCCGGAACTGGCCCGCCGCGGCATGGACCTCTACCACGGCCTCAGTCATGAAGTGCCCCTGGGCATTCATAAAAGCCCGGTGAAAAGCGTGGTGACCATGCACGACCTCATTTTTGAACGCTATCCCGCACAATATAACCCGCTGGACGTATTCACCTACCGCCGGAAAGCCCGCTACGCGGCCCACGCGGCAGACCGTATCATTGCCATCAGCGGGCAAACAAAGGAAGACCTGGTGTCCTTCTACCACGTAGCGCCACAAAAGATAGCGGTGTGCTACCAGAGTTGCGATCCCGCATTTGCAGTGCTGCATCCGGCCGGTGCCATCGCCGCTTTCCGGGAAAAATATGCATTGCCCGCACAGTACCTGCTCAGTGTAGGTTCCGTGATAGAACGCAAGAACCTCCTGCGGGTGGTACAGGCCCTGTATCAAAGCAAATGCCCGTTGCCGCTGGTAGTGCTGGGTAACGGTGACGACTATATGAAAAAGGTAAAGGCCTGCATTGCGCAGCAAGGCATGGAGCAACAGGTGATCTGGCTCAATGAAAAGGCCCGCATGGCCGATGCAGAACTACCCCTCCTGTACCAGGGCGCTACCGCGCTGCTGTACGTTTCCCTGTTTGAAGGCTTTGGCATTCCCATCCTGGAAGCCCTCTGGAGCGGTACTCCCGTGATCACCTCCCGGGGCTCCTGCTTTGCGGAAACCGCCGGCAATGCAGCCATTTACGTAGATCCGTTATCGGTAGAGGAAATTGGAAAGGCGATGCATGCCGTTATTGACAACACTGCGCTGGCAATAGCGTTGCGGGAAAAAGGCTTTGCGCATGCACAGCAGTTCACGCCGGAAAAATGCGCCGCCGCCGTGATGGATGTTTACCGTTCACTTTTTTAATGTAAGCCACGTGGAAGTATTTGAAGAAGACCTGGTTGCCTGCCTGGAAGCCCTGCGCGCCGGCGGCACTATTTTATACCCTACAGACACCATCTGGGGGCTCGGTTGCGACGCCACTGATGAAAATGCCGTGCGCAAAATATTCGACATCAAACAACGCCCGGCCCACAAAAGCCTGGTAGTGCTGCTGGCGGATGTGAAGTCCATTTTCCGGTATGTAGCCCATCCGCATCCGGATCTGGCTGATATCCTGGCCGCCTTTGACCGCCCCACCACGGTGATCTACGACGGCGCCCTGCACCTGGCGCCCAGCGTCATCAATGCCGATGGGAGCGTAGCCATCCGCCTGGTGCAGGAGCCCTTTTGCCGCCACCTGGTAAAGCGCCTGCGCAAGCCCCTGGTTTCCACGTCGGCCAACCTGAGCGGCCAGCCATCCGCGCCCACGTTTGCAGACGTATCGCCGGAGGTAAAGCAAGGGGTGGACTACATCGTTAATTACCGCCAGACGGACACTACGCCCGCCACCCCTTCCCGCATCGTGAAGATCAGGGAGAACGGGGAGCTGGAGGTCATCAGGGGGTGAAAATTGTCCTGTGTCTCAGGGCCTAGGTCTTGAGTCCTAGGACCTAAGACCTAAGACCAAGACTTAAACCACGTTACGCAAACCTAATTGCTCCCTTTTCCCTACCTTTGCCCTCCTTTTTTAAAGTAGTATTTTTGACCTGATGAGCCGTTCCGATAGATTCGACATCCCTTGCACAGCCCAGGAACGCCTGGTACTGGACCATGTAGCACATGCCGCCGCCGCACTGGGTGTACCGGCCTACGTGATCGGTGGCTTTGTGCGGGATAAACTGCTGGGCCGCAAGACCAAGGACATGGACATTGTGTGCGTGGGCGATGGCATTGCCCTGGCAAATAAAGTAGCGGAAAGGCTGGGCGGCAATATCCCCGTGCATTTCTTCAAAACATACGGCACCGCCCAATTGAAATATGATGACCTGGAAGTGGAATTTGTAGGCGCCCGCCGCGAAAGCTACAGCGAGCAGTCCCGCAATCCCACCGTGGAACCGGGCTCCCTGGAAGACGACCAGCTGCGCCGCGATTTCACCATCAACGCCATGGCGGTAAGCCTCAACCCGGCTGATTTTGGCGCCCTGGTAGACCCGTTCAACGGGCTGCAGGACATGGAGCACAAGATCATCCGCACCCCGCTGGAACCGGGCAAAACCTTCAGTGATGACCCGCTGCGCATGATGCGGGGCATCCGCTTTGCCTCCCAGCTGGGCTTTACCATAGACCCGGTCACCTTTGCCGGTATCAGGGAACACGCCCACCGCATCCGCATTATCACCCAGGAGCGCATTACCGATGAACTGAACAAGATCATGCTCTCCGTAACGCCTTCCGTGGGGCTGGACCTGCTTTATAAAGCCGGCCTGCTGAAGCTCATCTTCCCCGCCATGACAGACCTGGTAGGAGTGGAGACCCAGGAAGGTAAGGGGCATAAGGATAATTTCTATCATACCCTGCAGGTGATCGACAATATCAGCCGCCACACCCGCGACCTGTGGCTGCGCTGGGCCGCGCTGCTGCACGACATTGGCAAGCCGGCCACCAAGCGCTTTGAAGAGGGCCATGGGTGGACCTTTCACGGGCACGATGCCGTGGGAGGGAAGATGGTGCCCCGCATTTTTGCGAAACTGAAATTGCCGCAAAATGAAAAGATGCGCTTCGTGAAAAAGCTCGTGGAGCTGCACCTGCGGCCCATCAGCCTCACAAAGGAGAATATAACGGATTCGGCTATACGCCGTTTGATCTTTGATGCCGGGGAAGACCTGGATGCGCTGATGACCCTCTGCGAGGCAGACATCACCTCCAAGAACAAGCAGAAGGTAAAGCGTTACCTGGAAAACTTTGAACTGGTGCGGGAACGCCTCAGGGAAGTGGAGGAGAATGACCGCATCCGCAACTGGCAGCCCCCCGTTACCGGTGAAATGATCATGGAAACATTCGGCCTGCGCCCCTGCCGCCAGGTAGGAGATCTTAAAAATGCCATCCGCGAAGCCATCCTGGATGGAGAGATCCCCAATAACTACGAGGCCGCCCACACCTTTATGCTGGAAAAGGCCGCGGAAATGGGCCTCCACCCCGTAAAGCTGCCCTAAGAACAAAAAATGAAATCGCAGGATATTGGCATAAAAATGGGTATTTTGCAAATAGCAGCACGCTGCAGGCAAAAACGCCTCTGAACAACACATAGAAAACATTTAACGAAAGCATATATGCCGGTTTTGAAATTCAGGGTTTACTGGGAAGAAGATGAAAGTGTGTACAGGGATATCGTGGTGAAGCCCACCCAATCATTTTTGCAATTCCATCAGTCTATTCTTACGGCTTTTGAGTTCGATAGTAAGCACAATGCCACCTTTTTTCGCAGCAACGATAACTGGCAGCGGGGCAGGGAGATCATTTTTGAAAACGATAACGCCCCCCGCAAGGCAGCGCCCCTGCTCATGGTAGACACTGCCATTGGCGCAGAGGTAAAAACACCCAACCAGAAGTTCATCTACGTGTATGACTTTGCCAAACACTGGACCTTCCTGGTAGAGCTCATCGCCGTTTCCAAAGACGAAGACCCGAAAAAGACCTACCCCCTCATGGTGCGCAAAGAAGGCCTGGCCCCCAGCCAGTACGGCACCAAAGGCCTGGTAAACGACAAACTGGTGGAAATGGAAGAAAAATATGACCTGAACAAGGAAGGCATGGACGAAGGCTACGGCGAAGAAGGTGAAGAACGCGAGCAGGACGAAGACCAGGAAGACAGCGAAGATGCACAACAGGGCGCAGGGCTGGATGATTATTAGAATTGTACAATGTACAACGTACCGCGTACAACGTACAGTCCCGTTCTTTAAAACATATTATCGTGAAAGGCCATCTACCCTGGTGGCCTTTTCTTTTTGATTCATCCGTAATCCAGGCAAGGTACGTTGTACGTGGTACGCGGTACGTTGTACATTTTCCCATCATGAACACCGCCATCATCATAGCCGGCCCTACAGCCGCGGGGAAAACCGGGCTGGCCATCCGCCTGGCACAGCACTTTGGTACCCGCATTATCTCCGCGGATTCCCGCCAGTGTTACCGGGAGATCAGCATTGGCACGGCCAAGCCTACGCCGGAACAGCTGGCGGCAGTGCCCCACTATTTTATAAATTCCCATAGCATCAAAGAGCAGGTGAGCGCAGGTATTTACGAGCGGCTGGCCCTGGGCTATGCGGAGGAGATCTTTGCCCACAACCCCGTGGCCATCGTATGTGGCGGTACCGGCCTTTACATCCGGGCCTTTGCAGAAGGGATAGACGATATGCCCGCCATCCCCGATGCGGTGCGGGACCACGTGCGCCAGGCCTACGCAGACCATGGCCTGGCCTGGCTGCAGGCCCAGCTCCGGGAGCGCGATCCCGCCTTCTGGGCCGTGGCCGAAACGGAAAATCCCCACCGCCTGGTACGGGCCCTGGAAGTGCTGGAAGCTACCGGCCAGTCCATCACTACCTTCCGCACGGCCACGCGGCGGGAAAGGCCGTTCCGCATTATCAAAATAGGAGTTACCATTCCTAAACCGGAGCTGCATGCCAACATTCACCTGCGGGTAGACCAGATGATGGCCGAAGGCCTGGTCGAAGAGGTGCGTGCTGTGCTGCCTTACCGTACCCACAACGCCCTGCAAACGGTAGGCTACCAGGAGATCTTTGCCTACCTGGATGGCCACCTTACCTTGCCGGAAGCGGTAACCCAGATCAAAGACCACACCCGCCAGTACGCCAAACGCCAGCTTACCTGGTTCACCCGTGACAAGGCCTTCCAGTGGTTTGATCCCCGCGGGGATGACAAGATACTGTCCTACCTGCAAAGCCAATTGTAACCAGGTTATCCTCCCCAAAAACAAAACACCCCCCGCTTTCACGGGAGGTGCTTTCCTATAAGGCTTGTGTACTTTGTACACCATACAATTATTAAAACTTAAAACCAATCCCCAGCGCCACATTGGACGTAGTGGACTTGATCTCCGCCGGGCCGGGTGTGGGCACGTTAGGCTGGTCGCTACCTACGGTGTAGGGCTGGTCCTGTGCCTTACGGTTCATGTATACGTAAGTCAGGTCTGCGTAGAAGCCACGGTTGCGGTAGCCGATGCCGCCGCTGTAGTATTTACGGCTGCCATCCAGGTTGCCGGTCGCGTAGGGGTTGCCATAGTAGGCAAAGCCTGCACGGAAAGCCCACACATCGATCTTGATCTCTCCACCCACGCGCACGTTGGAAGCGGCTTTGTAGCTGTTCTTGATGTCATCCTGTACAACCTGGCTGCCCTGGTTGTCGTCACTGTTGCCGTTCTTGAATTTCAGGCTGGACGATTTGTAGTCTTCATATTCATAATCCACCGTCAGGAAGCCGGAGGGCTTGCGGATGTTGTTGTCCTTGGGCGTGAACACATAGGCGCCGCTAAGGATGCCTCTCCACGGCGTACGTATGTTATAATGGCTCTGCACATCGCTGCCGTTAAATTCATCGATGGTGCTGGCCGTATAGGTGCCGGTATTATCGGCGGTGGTGTAGTTGCTGTAGTAGCTGTCATTGAGCCACAGCCACTGGGGGCTCATAAAGGTGGCACCAATACGCAGGGCCGGGATGGGGCGGTAAATGGCGCCAATGTTGGCCTGGATACCATTGCCCGAAGTGCTCAGGTGATCTGCCGCCTCGTAGTATTTCATTGTGTAACCGGCAAAGGAATAGCCCTTGTCATTGGTTTCCCGGAATACGGAAGTGCGGTCGTATTGAATATGAGGGAAGCCTACGCTACCACCAATGTAGAATTTATCATCGTAGTTGCCACCCACTGCCACGTTATACAGCTCGCTGCGGCCGGAGGTGTAAATGGATTTTTCCTGGAGCACGCCACCACCTGCGGGATCATCATAAGGGGAAATGGTTTCCCAGGTGTGCAGCGGATTGCCGTTCGCATCATAATTGGCCAGCAGGAAACCGGTGGTCACCGCTTCCAGGGGGCCAAAGGCATAACGGGCGTCATATACGGCGCCGGTATCCACCCCGTTTAACTGCGATACATATTGGCTGCCAATGGAGGATGTATTGTTACGGCCGCGGTAATAAATGTTCTGGTTAAAATTAGCCAGCCGGTTATACCCGATGCCTACGGTCACATTCTGCCACTTGCTGTGCGGGTTCTTCTTGCGCCCGGCCAGGATGAGGCCCAGGCTGTTGATGTTGAAATTCCCCTTGCTGTCGGAGCCGGCGGTGCCCAGGTAAGTACTCTTGTCATTGGCCTGGTTAAAATTGAGGCCAAAGGCAAACTCACTGGTCTTAAAGAAGCCCACCCCGGAAGGGTTGGAGAAAATGGAGGAATAGTCGCCGCCAATGGAGCCCGTAGCCCCGCCAATGGCCTGTGCCCTGGCAGAGCCGCCTGGGGTGTATTGGCTGTATCTGAGCACGTCCGTTTTGTCCTGCGCCCGGGCAGACATAAAAGCAGCCACTATTGCAAAGGTGAATGCAATTTTCTTCATCATTTAGCACGATTTTATTAAAAACGATCTCGGGTAGGGTTATATGTTGTGGAGCGGGAAAAAAAATACCCTGGTGGAATGTAGCCAGGGTATTTTTTAAAGAGGTGAAGTTTATCTTCTGCGACCACCACCACTGAAGCCGCCGCCTCCGCCACTGCTGCGGGGAGCAGAGAAGCTGGGAGAGGGTGCGCTGAAAGTGCGGGTAGGTGCACTGAAGGTACGGTTCTGCACCGGTTGGTAGTTAGGTTGTGAGAAGGTGCGGGTGCGGCCGTTGAAGCCTGCGGATGTTTCACCTGCAGACGGTGCAAATACGCGGCGGGTGTTGCCCACGCCTACGTTAGTGGTACGGCCACCGGGATTGGCCACTACACCGGTACGGGTGCGGCCGCCAATGAATCCGCCGTTATTGTTATAACCGTTGCCGGCAGTAGGCATATTGTTGGTACGGATACGGTTTACTGTGTTAGAGTAATAATAACCGTGACCGCCGCCGTAGTAACCGCCGTGGTAGTAACCACCACCGTAATAGGGGTAGTAACCATAGCCATAAGCGTAGTAAGGAGAGTAGAAGGGGCTGTACCAGGGGCTATACCAAGGGCTGTATCCCCAGCCAAGACCTATGCCCAGGCCAAATCCAAGGCCCCAGCCATAACCCATGCCGTAGCTCAGGCCAAAACCGGAGTAAGGATAGTAGGAGTACCACGGGCTGCCGTAATAGGCGCTCATGCCAATGGGAGCGGAATAATAATCGCTGTAGCTGCCACTTACGTACTTCCCGGAGAACATGTCCATTCGACGACCATAGTCAGAATCGTATTGGGAACCGTCATCGTAAGTAACGTAGGTGCCACCGTCATCGGTGGTGGTGGTAGTGCTGCCGTTGTCTGCATTGCGGCTGGTGGCAACGCGCGAACTGCTGCTGGGCGAATTATACACATCGTCCGGCGTCTGGGCGGCTTTGTAGGCGGAGGAGCAGCTACTTAGAACCAGCGTGGCTGCCACTGCGCTATATAGTAAGAGTTTCATTTGTAAGGTGTTTACTTATTTAAGTTAACAAAATTCTCCCAAGGTAAAAGTATGCAAATTCTTAATATAATTCTCTGATAAATCTCACTTTTCCGTTTAGCTGGTTTATATTCGCAATCCTGTTGATTCTGCGCGGTTTTACCCGGTAAAAGGGATGCAAAAAATGAGCCACCGGCGTTAAACTGACACTTAGGCGTGCCCGTTATAAGGTAAAGACGTTCCAGCGCTTATTTTGTTACAACGTTTTTATAAGCGCAAAACATATTTTAGTTTTGACCTTTTTACGGAAAAGGCTGCTTTAGTCAACATTTTCGCTGTCAACAGGTTATTAGACGGCACCGGGCAGCCCGCGTTTAACCGCGCTGCCGCCCGGACACAAAAAAATCAATTTATAGTTATCTAGTTTTTCAATCAGTTATGAGCAAAGAAATTACGGCCCGTTCCGAAGATTACTCGCAGTGGTACAATGACCTGGTTTTAAAAGGCGGCCTGGCAGACTACTCTGCCGTGAAAGGTTGCATGGTGATCAAACCCTATGGCTTTGGCCTCTGGGAAGGCATGCGCGATGTACTGGACAAAATGTTCAAAGACACCGGTCACCAGAACGCCTATTTCCCGCTCTTCATTCCCAAAAGCTTCCTCAGTAAAGAGGCCGACCACGTGGAAGGTTTTGCCAAGGAATGCGCCGTGGTGACCCACTACCGCCTGAAGGTAGATGAGCAGAACGGTGGCGTAGTGGTAGACCCCGAAGCCAAACTGGAAGAAGAACTGATCGTACGCCCCACCTCCGAGACCATCATCTGGAATACCTACAAGAACTGGATCCAGTCGCACCGCGACCTGCCCCTGCTCATTAACCAGTGGGCCAACGTGGTACGCTGGGAAATGCGCACCCGCCTGTTCCTGCGCACGGCCGAGTTCCTGTGGCAGGAAGGCCACACTGCCCATGCCACTGCCGATGAAGCCATCGCGGAAACCCGCCAGATGCTGGACGTATACGCTGATTTTGCTGAAAACTGGATGGCCCTGCCCGTAGTGAAAGGCGTAAAATCTGCCAATGAACGCTTTGCCGGCGCCGTAGACACCTACTGCATCGAGGCCCTCATGCAGGACGGTAAAGCCCTGCAGGCCGGTACATCCCACTTCCTGGGCCAGAACTTTGCCAAGGCATTTGACGTACAGTTCACCAACAAGGAAAACAAGCTGGAATATGTATGGGCCACCTCCTGGGGCGTATCCACCCGCCTGATCGGGGCCCTGGTAATGGCGCACAGCGATGACGACGGCCTGGTGCTGCCGCCCCGCATTGCCCCCCTGCAGGTGGTGATCGTGCCCATTTACAAAGGCGACGACCAGAAAGCCAGGATCGACGAGAAAGTGCACGCCATCATGGCCGACCTGAAAAAAGCCGGTATCCGCGTGAAATATGACGATTCCGACAATGCCCGCCCCGGATGGAAATTTGCCGAGTACGAACTGAAAGGTGTACCCGTACGCATTGCCCTGGGTGCCCGCGACCTGGAAAACAATGTAGCTGAAGTGGCCCGCCGCGACAACAAGACCAAGGAAAGCCTTTCCCTGGACAACCTGGCCGGTACTGTTCAAAATCTCCTGGATGAGATCCAGCAAAATATTTACAACAAGGCTAAAGCCTACCGCGACGGGCACATCACCCAAGTGGATACCTGGGACGAGTTCATTGCCACCCTTGATGGCAAGGCCGGCTTTGTATCCGCCCACTGGGATGGCACGTCTGAAACAGAAGAAGCCATTAAAGAAAAGACCAAAGCCACCATCCGTTGCATTCCGCTGAATAACCCCCAGGAAGAAGGCAAATGCATCCTCACCGGTAAGCCTTCCAAAGAGCGCGTACTGTTTGCAAGGGCGTATTAGAATCGTACAACGTACAACGTACAGCGTACAGCGTACAACGTACTTTTTGATGGAAACTGCTGTGGCAGCGGGAGTGCTTTGGGTGTGAGGTAACTTATTGGGCAGTACTTTTTTATTAGTACAAGACGTTAAATAGGAGCCCCGGCACTGCATACCGGTGCTGGTGCTCTTAATACTATCCCTTGCACAAGGCTGGTTGTACGTTGTACGTTGTACGCTGTACGCTGTACGTTGTACAATTTCCATAACTTTAAACCAATGCTCTTTAAGCGCTACATAGCCCTTTGTACCTTTTTACTGACCGGGTTCATCGCCCGCACCAGCGCGCAGGGTATCCTCATTCGCAATTATAATGTGAAGGATGGCCTGGCCAATGCGACCGTGTACGGGGCCGTACAGGATAAGGACGGCTTTATCTGGTTTGCCACGCCCACCGGGGTCAGTAAGTTTGACGGGAAGCGCTTCCGCAATTATGCCAAGCATGATGGATTGCCGGACAATGACGTGTTTAAACTGGCAGCGGACAACCAGGGCCGCGTATGGTTCTTTACGGCCAATACCAAACTTTGTTACTACAGCAATAACCTGGTGCATACAGACCAGAATGATTCCTCCCTTTACATCCCGGCAAACCAGAACCCCGTTCAGTATGCATTTGACGGCGGCAACACCGTGAACACCTGGTTCCTCAACAGCGGGGGGCGGGTGCTGCTTTACAACGGCCGCACCACGGAAATGAAACGGGAAACCGGCTTGTTCTTCCTGCTGCGGAATGATACCATTTACCACCCGCTGCAAAACGCTTTCCAGCTTACCGGCTGGAATGATGATAATAATCCCCTGCAGGAGATCAAACCCACGGTGCTGGCTTACACCCAGCCGGAGGGCTATGCGCTGGTGCATCACAAGCCGGCCATCATGATTGCCAACCGCCTTTTCATTTATAATAACAACGAAGCCGCCCAGTTCTTTAACGGCGCGGACTTTGGCATTACGGACGATATCCGCTCCCTGTGCGTGGACCGTGACAACCTCTGGATAGGCACACAGAAAGCACTGTACTACATCAAGGATTATTTCCGCGGTGAGCCTAAAATGAGCCGCCTGCTGGATAACCACTATATCACCTCCATCCTGGGCGACCGTGACGGCAACTTCTGGATCTCCACCTTTGGAGACGGGGTATACAACATTCCCTTCAAGAATTTTTACTTCAACTACCTGGATAATACCAATGGCCTCGCCACCCACTCCATTTTCAGCATTTTCCGGGACCAGCGGTCCGGCATGCTGCTGATAGGCCAGAACGCCGGCTACCTCAATACCATGGACCGCAGCGGCAAGATCAGCCAGTATGCGCTGAGCGGTGGGGTAGGAGGGCGCAATAGTATCATCAGCATGCTGCCATATAATAACGATGTGCTGATAGGCATGGACAATGGCCTGTACATCTTTAACATGGCCAAGCAGAAACCCGTGCTGCTGCGCAATGTAAGCCGGTTGAAAGACATTGACGTATCGCCGGGCGGCAAGATCCGCGTAGCGACAGATGACCAGCTGCTTACCCTGGATGATAAGGTGCCACCGGTAAACTTCCCCGGGGGCATTACTTCCGTGGCCTGCGTGGATGATACCAGTTACTTTGTGGGCACAAACACCGGCCTGTATGCGGGATCAGACACCAGCGACCAGTTGCTGAGCCGGTGGACGGATCCCCGCCTGAAACAAAGCATCCGCCACCTGAAATACATCCACGGCGGCCTGTGGATAGGCACGGCAGACCAGGGCCTGTATCTGCTGCACAATGATAGCGTGGTAGCGCATATTTCTATGCGGGAAGGCCTGGCCAGCGATATCTGCCAGCAACTGTACTACGATGACCGGGGCCACCTGTTTGTGGCCACAGACCGGGGCGTGTCTGAAATAGATGTGGCCTCCCGCAGCATCATGCGCAAGTTCACTTCCAATGATGGCCTCAATTCAGATGACATCCGCGATGTGTTTTCACAGGAGAACATGTTGTACATCGCTACGTCCAATGGCCTCTGTTATTTCCGCGACAAGCAATTGCCCGCAGATACCACGCCACCCACGGTATACCTGTCCACCATCCGCTATGCAGATGTGAGCTATACCGCCAGTAGCAAGAATTTTACCCACCTGTTCCAGCGCAAGAGCTCCTTTGAAGTGGAGTTTGGGGCTATCGCCTTTGACCTGCCGGACCTGGTGGAGTACCAGTATAATTTCTCTGCCGATAGTACGGACTGGATCAGCACCAAATCCAATATCATTCCTTACCCGGACCTGCAGCCCGGGCACTATGAACTGGTGATCCGCGCCCGCAAGTACAACGGGGCCTGGAGCAAGCCGGTAAGTCTTTCCATCGACATACTGCCGCGCTGGTACCAGCAGTGGTGGGCCAGGGGCATCCTGGTGCTGCTGGGCATCCTGGCCATCGGCTTTTTCCTGCGCTACATTATCCGCCGGATAAAGCAGAGTGAAACCCGCAAGACCGAGTATAACCGCAAGATCGCGGAGCTGGAGGCCAAGGCGCTGACCAACCAGATGAACCCCCACTTCATCTTTAACTCCCTGAACTCGGTGCAGCATCTCATCCTGGAAAAGGAAGAGAAACAGGCCCTCAACTTCCTGGCGGACTTTGCCACGCTGATGCGGCAGATGCTCAACAACTCCCGCAAGTCTTACATTTCACTGGAAGAGGAGATCGCCTTCCTTACCCGTTATATCGAGTTGGAGAAGATGCGCTTTGCCAATGCATTCACCTACCACTTTAGCCTGCAGGCCTCGCTGCGGGACTACACGGTGTACATACCGCCCATGATCATACAGCCCATCCTGGAAAATGCCATCAAGCATGGCCTTGCGCCCAAGACCAAAGCGGGTTACCTGGAGATAAGGCTGGAGATCGCGGATGATATGCTGTATGTGTCTGTAGACGATGATGGCATAGGCTGGGAGAAGGCGAACAGCCTCAAGTCTGGCCGCCTCATAAAGCATGAAAGTACCGCGCTGAGCGTGATACGTGACCGTTTGCAGATTATCAAATCTTTTAATGGAAATGTTGGAAAGTTGGAAATTATTGATAAATTTAAATCCGGTTTGGGGTCAAAAGAGGGCACCCTTGTTGAGATCCTCATTCCTATTGTAAAGATGCTATGAGTAATATTAAAGCTGCCATTGTAGACGATGAAGTCCGCAACATCCATATTTTGAGAAACATTCTCGAGAACTACTGCAAAGATGTGACAGTAGTTGGCGAGGCTCAGAATATTCATGATGCGGCGGAGATGATCAAGAACAACCCGATAGATGTACTGTTTCTTGATATCGAGATGCCACCGCACAACGGGTTCCAGCTGCTGGAGATGTTTCCGGTACTCAACTTCGAAGTGATCTTCATTACTGCTTTCCAGGAATACGCCCTGCAGGCCATTAAATTTGCCGCATTGGATTACCTCCTCAAACCGATCAAGGTGAGCGAGGTGGAAGACGCGCTGGAAAAAGTGAAGAAAAGCAAGAAAGGCCGCCTGAACGAACTGGCCTCCATCCTGAAAGACTACGTAAAAAATAACGACAACGCCTTTTCCAAGATCGTGATCCCTGTTAACGACGGCTATAACGTGATCGATCTGAAAGACATCATTTACTGCGAAGCGTTTGACAGCTACACCAAGATCCAGCTGATCAACAACGTATCCCACCTCATTTCCAAATCACTGAAGGAATACGAGGAAATGCTGTCTGACAAAGGCTTTTACCGCGTGCACAAATCCTTCCTGATCAATATCCACCATATTGTGAAGATCATCAAAGGCCTGGGCACTTCTGTGATCATGAGCGACCAGAAGAACATCCCCATCTCTTCCCGCAAGAAGGATGAGTTTTTCAGCCAGCTTAAGGGCGTGATCAACCTGTAATTCGGATTTCATTTTCAAAAAATACGGACAAGGAGCCTGGGCGGAAATGCCCGGGCTTTTTTGTTGGTGATGGCACAGGAACGGATCCCCGTTTCCCGTTTGGCGGGGAGGCCATCCACCTCCTGAAAACAACAACGCACCGGCTTTCACCAGTGCGCTGCTCCTTACTTAAATAAACCCTTACAATCTTTATAAAGCCACACCGCTGCCGGCGTTGATGTTATAGTAATATACCCCGTCTGCATCCGGGTACACACCCTGGAGCTTCAGGCTGGGGCTCTTTTCCAGTGCGTGTTGCAGGTCGTCCACGGTGTTCACATTAGTGTTGCCGGCTTTCAGGATCACGAAGCCTTCTTTCATATTGGTCTGCTGTTGCAGGATGCCGGAGCCAATACCGTTCACCAGCACACCACCGGTTACACCCAGGCTGGCCGCATCTTTACGGTCCAGGGTGCGGAGGTCTGCGCCCAGTTTGTCCAGTACGGTGATCTTTACCACGTCCGTATTGCCGTTAATATTTTTCAGCTGTACGTTGCGGGTCACTTCTTTGCCGCTGTGGAGGTAGGTGATGCTGATCTTATCGCCGGGCTTAAAGCGGGCGATCTGTTCGGTCATTACCGGGCTGGAGGGGGTAGCTACACCATTTATCTTGGTGATCACGTCACCCTTCTGGATGCCTGCGGTGGCGGCGGCACTGTTGGCCAGCACCCCGGCTACCACTACGCCGTCTGCATTGCGGGAGATGCCGGCGCTGGCCAGCTGGTCATCGCTGAGCATGGCCAGGCGCGTGGGGTCCAGGTAATTAACGCCCAGGTAAGCGCGCTGTACGTTGCCGTATTTCAGCAGGTCATTCACCACTTTCTTCACCAGGTTTACGGGGATGGCATAGGAGTAGCCGGCGTAAGAACCGGTGGGAGAGGCAATGGCAGAGTTGATACCTACCAGCTCACCATTGGTATTGATCAGCGCACCGCCGGAGTTACCCTGGTTCACCGCGGCGTCTGTCTGGATAAAGGATTCGATGGCGGAATTGCGGCCGGCGCGGTTAATGCCGATGCTGCGGGCCTTGGCGCTTACGATACCCGCTGTGACCGTGGTTTCCAGGTTCAGGGGGTAGCCGATGGCCAGCACCCATTGGCCTACCTGCACATCGTCAGAGTTGCCATAGAGCACATAGGGAAGATGTTCCGCATCAATTTTAATGAGGGCCAGGTCTGTACCGGCATCGGTGCCGATCACTTTGGCCTTGTAAGTTTTGTAGTTGTCGTTGAGGGTCACGGTGATCTCGTCTGCGCCGTCTACCACATGGTTGTTGGTCACGATGTAGCCATCGTCGGAGATGATCACACCGGAGCCGGAGGCCATCTGGCCGGGCGTGTAGTAACGGCCGCCGTTTTCTCCATCGCCGCCGTAATCGTCGCCGAAAAGGTCCTGCAGGATGCTGCGGCTGCGCTGCAGGTTACTGCTGATCTGGCGGGGATTGGTCTTGGTCTTGATGTGTACCACACCGGGTACCGCCACATGGGCCGCTTCTGTAAAATCTACCGGGCCCCCGGCGCTCACCTTGGTGCCGGGCATGTAGCTGGTGTAATTAACAGGAACAGCCTGCGAGCCGTTCTGATACTTGCCTGCCACGCGGGGTTGCATGTATTTGCTGTATACAAATACGCTGGCCAGCGCGGTGGCTGCACTGATAAGGATAGTTGCCGCTATTTGTCTGAGTTTCATATGATGGAGTTGTTTTGTGCGAAGAAACGGGAAACAATCTGTATGCCTTTGAACCCAAATATAAAGGCTGAGTTTAATGCTTTGTTATCTCCTCTGTTTACTTTAACACATTTTTAGAGCAAACGTTAAAAAAAATGGGAAAATTGTCCCGGTTGGTTGATTTATGGGGGCTTTATAACGACAAAATGGCTGCCCCGGGGAACAGCCATTTGCCAAAATTTATCTGTCAAAATATCAGAGACCCGCCAGGAAATCCATGGTGTCCACGCCGTCGGCATAATCATCCAGCTTGGGATACTGGGCGGTGCCAAAGGGGGTAAGGCCTTTGCCTACAATGCATTGCAGGTGGTCATTGGCGGCCAGTTCCGCCTGCAGCACGGTAACATCGTCGTAGAAGCCGTAGTGCAGCACGCTTACAGCAGAGAACACGCTCTCCTGCTCATTGAGCAGGAGGGCGCCGGTGCTCATGTAAGGCGTATTGTTCAGCAGGAGCAGGGCCAGGTTGTAGTCGTAATTGTTCTTATACTTGTGCAGGTCCGCCAGGTCATTGTACCGTTCCAGGGCCCTGATAAGGGGCTCAAAGTTATAGCCCTTTGGTACAAATACCTTGGTCACGTTGCGGCAGCCCAGGCCAAAGTACAGCATCACGTCGTCCGCCAGGAGGGAGAGCTCCCCGGGCGTCTCTTCACCGGTGAGCACCGCCACGGAAGTACGGTTGCGGCGGATGATATGGGGGTAGCGGCCAAAGTAATATTCAAAGTAACGGGAGGAGTTGTTGCTGCCGGTGGCAATGTAGGCGTCACAGCCTTTCAGCACCTCGGCGGTCTCCGTGTGGCCGGCCAGCTCCGGGTACCATTCCTCCAGCTTTTGCAGCAGGTGGGGCAGCAGGATATTGTCTTTAGACGACAGCTTGATACGGAGGCGGTGCCCGCTCAGGAAGCCGCACAGCCAGTCGTGGAAGGCTACCAGGGGAATATTACCGGCGGCTACAATGCCCAGGGTCTTGGGCGCCTGTGTTTCCGGGTATTTAGCCAGCCAGGCCTCCAGTGCACCGGCCTGCAGGAAATAGCGGCAGATATTTTGTATGGCCAGATCCGTGAAGGCGGGTGTGAACCACCCGTTGGCGTGCCCGGCCCGCCTTTTGGCGGTTTGCAGCGCCGGATCATCAGACTGCAGGTATTCTCCCAGGCGTACCAGGGCGGCTATTTTTTGAGATCTATCCATCAAACGATTTAAAAATTCAATTTTTTTAAATAGAGATATTCTATTTTTGTTGCAAAATTAATGGCTTACTACCTTAAACAAAAAAGTTTATATCATGGCAATTAAGATCACCGACGAATGTATAAATTGCGGCGCCTGCGAGCCTGAATGTCCGAACAACGCAATTTATGAAGGCGGCGTGGAATGGGCTTTGGCCGATGGTACCAGCGTTAAAGGTACCTTTACCCTGATGGACGGTACCACCATGGATGCCAACCAGCGCAATGCTCCGATTGCAGTAGATGCTTATTATATCGTTCCCAATAAATGTACAGAGTGCCAGGGTTTCCATGAAGAACCGCAGTGCGCGGCCGTTTGCCCGGTAGACTGCTGCGTACCTGACGAGATGTACCAGGAAACCGTAGAGGCCCTGCTGGAAAAGAAAGCAGCCCTGCACGCATAATTTTATCTGTCTGTACGTTTATACAGGAAGCAAATCATTTTGGAGTCCGGCCATGGCGCCGGACTTTTTTTATTACTTTACATCCCGCCACAAATACTTATACAGAATATTTAATACTTGGCACAATTAATTAACTTTACCCGCTTATAAACAGGTATGAAAAAGAATATTGCGATAGTGGCCGGTGGCTATTCCGGTGAATTTGAGATCTCCGTACAAAGTGCGGCTACCATTGAAAAGAACCTCGATGCGGCCCAGTACAGCGTGTACACGATCGTGATCACCCACCAGGGCTGGACTTACAAGGCGGCTGATGGTGTTACCTATAACATTGACAAGAATGATTTTTCCCTGGCGCTGCCCTCCGGTAAAGTGAAGTTTGATGCCGTGTTCATCGGCATTCACGGTGCCCCGGGTGAAGACGGCCGCCTGCAGGGTTATTTTGATATGCTGGGTATTCCCTACACCGGCTGTGGTGCGGTAACTTCCGCGGTTACTTTCAACAAAGCATTCTGCAATAAGATTGTGAAGGAACTGGGCATCGTGAATATTTCCAAATCTGTGCACGCCCTGTACGACCAGCCCGATACCTGGAGCAATGTACTGGAACACCTGGCATTGCCCGTGTTTGTAAAACCGGCGGAAGGAGGCAGCAGCGTAGGCATGTCCAAGGTAAAAACGGCGGAAGAAATGCCCCAGGCGCTGGAAAAAGCGTTCCGGGAAGACAGCCAGGTGCTCATTGAAGAATTTATCAAGGGCCGGGAACTCACCATTGGCGTGTACCGCGGTGCAGATGGCAAGGTGACACCCCTGCCCATGACGGAAGTAGTGACCACCAAGGAATTCTTTGACTACGAAGCCAAGTACACACCCGGCAAAACCAATGAGATCACGCCTGCCCCGGTAAGCAGCGATATAACGGCGCTGGTGCAAAAAACAGCGGTGGCCCTGTACAATAAACTGAACTGCAAAGGCATTATCCGTATAGATTTCATTTACCAGGAAGATGCCGGTAAATTATTTTTCCTGGAGGTGAATACCATGCCCGGCCAGTCTGAGAATAGCCTGGTGCCGCAACAGGTGCGCGCCGCCGGGATGACGCTTACCAAATTTTACGGCATAATATTGGAAGCGTGCATGAACAAATAAATTGTATCCCTGGTTCCAATTATCACTCACTTATAAGTTTTTGCTGTGTTTGAATTTATTACCAAACGCTCTTTTTTCATTAACCTGCTGGCAGCCATCGTGCTGGTTTTCCTGCTGGCCTTTATTTTCTTCTCCACGCTGGGCATTATCACCCATCACGGCCAAACCATCCAGGTGCCCGATATCCGTGGCAAAAACCTGAAGGAAGCCTCCGCAATCCTGAGCAAGGCCGGTTTTGATGCGGTAGTGCGCGATTCCATCTATGCCGATACCCTTTCCCCCCTGGCCGTATACGACCAGGCCCCGGAAGGTGGCGCCGTGGAGAAAGTGGGCCGTACGGTATATCTTACCATTAACAAGACCGTGGCGCCCATGGTGGCCATGCCGGAACTGGTAGGCCTTACCTTCCGCAGTGCGCAGATGACGCTGGAAAGCCGCCGCCTTAAAGTGGGAGACACCAGCTACCAGCCGGACTTTGCGACTAACACCGTTCTGAAACAAATGCTGAACCACAAGCCACTGAAGGCAGGCGCTGAAGTGCCGGAAGGCAGCGCCATAGACCTGGTGCTGAGCAGCGGCACCGGTAGCATTGAATATCCCGTTCCCAACCTGGTAGGCCTTACCTACGCGGAAGCCCGAGAAGCCCTTACCGCCAGCAACCTGGGAATAGGCGTGGTACTGACCATGGGAGCCGTGAGCGATACCGCTGGCGCCTTCGTGGTAAGACAATCCCCTACGCAGGTAAATAACCTGGGGGATGCCAATACCGTACGTGCGGGGCAGGCCATTGACCTGTGGCTCAGTTCCTCCAAAGGTGCTGCAGACAGCACCGCTAAGCCCTAGGCATTGGGCAGGTGCTGCAAAATGCTTACATTCGGTATCTGAAAAAATTTAAAACAAAGGACTATGCAAGATATTACTGCCGCAGAACTGAAGGCCCGCATGGATGCCGGCGAAACCCTGCACATCGTTGACGTGCGTGAGCCGCACGAACATGAAGATTTCAACATCGGTGGCCTGTTGCTGCCCCTGGGCGACATCCGCAGCCTGCAAACAGAGCCCATCGACGACTGGAAAGAACAGGAAGTGATCGTTTACTGCCGCAGTGGCGGCCGTAGCGGCCAGGCCTGCATGGTGCTGGATAGCCTGGGCTTTACCAACACCAAGAACCTGGTGGGTGGTATGCTGAACTGGGAAAGCACCTTTGGTCGCTGATTTCCAGGGTAACATCAAGATCTTATAAAACAAAAAGCATCCGGCGCAGGCTGGATGCTTTTTGTTTATGGCGGTTTTAGCGTGAATATCAGGAAAGGTTGCGCAGCAGGTACCACATGGTGCCCAGGGGCATGAGCATGCAAACCACTGCCATGGCAATGCAGTACAGGAACACGTCCTGCTCCATCAGCTTGCGGATGCGCAGGATCACGAAAACGCCGGCCAGGCCCACACTCAGCAGGGTGAAGCTGGTCATGATGCCCGCCCCGATGGTGGCGTTACTTTCGTTATAGCTGTTGAGCAATTTGTAAGCAACGGCCACGGCCACCGTTTCCACGATGGTGTAAATGGCCATCATTCTTGTATACTTCATAAGCGATGATTCAGTGGGCGCAAAGTTACGGGCCGTGTATTACACTTCAAAAAATCCCGCGCTGCCACCTACCCAGGTATCCTGCGCATTAAAGTTCACGCCGATCATAGCCGATTTGCTGATGCGTACCAAACTGTGTACCAGTGCAGGTTTGGGAGCCCCATCGGGCCAGGCATACATAAGGCGGATCTCACACTTGGCGGGTCCGGTGGGTGTTTCAATGGCGGGTGTATAAGCTACTTTGCGTTGCAGGATCCATTGGGATGGATCTTTGATATCCGCCACATGCTGTGGCGTTACATTGATAATAACACCCTGGCCTGCATAGCTGAAGAGGGGCTTCAGTACATAGTTTTCCAGGTCTGCGGGCAATGCGCTTACGGCGTGCAGGAAGCGGCTTTCCGGGATATACGCATGCTGCAGTAAAGGCAAGGTATATTTGCTGATGCGGTAAAACCAGTTAGGATGCGGTACCCAGGCTACCTCCAGGTCACCAAAAAGATGGGGGACGTTTTGCAGGAAAGCTTTTTGTTTTTCCAGGTCTTCAAAGATCACGCGGTTATAAATGCGCTTTACGCGGGTCTTTACACCATCACGGAGATAGAAGAGCTGGCGGTCTTCCTGTATGAGGTCCGACACACACACCGGGCGTATGCCCAGCTGGTTTTCCGTGGCCAGGAAATCAACGAGTGTTTTTTGTTGTTGGGGTTTTACTTCCAGCAGTATCACGTGCTCCGGCGCTTCACCGGCCAGGATGGTCTGTTGCAGGAAATCATAATAGCGCTGCGCATTCCAGCCGGGAGGGAAGTTGTCCGCACCGGCGGGCATGTCAAAGTGGGCGCGGAACTGCCGGCCCATTAATTCCTGGAAAGCAAACAGGCTGGGAAAGCCCTGCAACTCTATCAACTGGGGTTCCAGTTCACCGGCCGCATTACGGCAGGCAGCAAAATCAATGATGATAAAGTGGCTGTGCCCATTTTCGTTGGCCACGCGGAAACCCGCCGGGATGGCGCCTTCTGTGCGTTCCTTAAAATCGGGGCGCTGTATCACGGAGATAATATGATCCGCAGCATCCAGCATCTTATCCCGTAGTGTTTTAGGGATAAATACCGGTGTTTCCGCAATGCGGAACGGCGGGCGGGTGCGGCCTTCGGCGGCAATGCCGTTCAGGAAGGCCGCGTATTTTTCAGCGGTGAACTGTGCGTTGTAAGCAGCACGGAGTTGTGGGACCATACGGATGCGTTAAACGTTCACCCCGGCAAAAGCCTCATCCAGGAAGGCCGGGATGAAGTGGTCGTGGGTAAACATGATCTTATCTGGATCGTTGAGTTGTTCTATCATGCTGTCGTATTTCTCAGCACCATGCTCTTTCACTACATCCCAGCGTTTTTCAGGCTGTAGCAGGTATTTGCGCATGCCCGGTGCATCTGCCTCGGGATGGAATTGTGTGCCCAGGAAGTGTTCATTAAAGCGAATGGCCATGGTAGCACGTTCCAGCGCCACGTGGGGGCGTTCTTTTTCCAGGGCCAGTACTTTGGCGCCATGTTCCGCCAGCTTTGCCGCATTGATCGCTACCACCTGCCAGCTGCGGCTGTCTACGATGTAGAAAGGATCGGGCAGGGTCTGGAACACGGGCTCTGCCACCCCGGCTTCGGTCTTGTGTACGGGAAATACCCCAAAAGCGGGGGAGCGGCGCTTGCACACCTTGCCCAGCTCCCACCTGCGGCACAGCAGTTGGAAAGAGTGGCAGATGAGCAGCATCTTCTTAGGTACGGCGGCGGTGGTATTGTATTCCAGCAACTGGTCTACCAGGCTGAAATACTTTTGTTCCCATTCACTGCCTTCACTGTCCAGCGGGCTGCCAGGCCCTCCCGTAGAGATATACAGGTCGAAAGAAAGATCTGCCATCTGGTTGTGCGTCCGCACGTCTAATTCAACTGTTTCCAGGGGAATGCCTTGCTGCTGGCTGTATTGCTGCAGTATTTCACGGATGCAGCGCATGCCTTCATTGGCTACGCCCTGGTACATGTCGAGGATTGCTATACGTTTCATGTTTAAATAGTACTAGGTCTTAGGTACCAGGTCTTAGGTACCTTTAAGAATTTTCAAGCAGCACAATAGCTGGCATCACACCTAGTTTATGTTAGTTTTAAAATTAAAATCTCATTGCCCGCAAAAGCCCGGTACCTCTAAGGCCTAAGACAATTCCCATCAATATCCTTCCAGGAATTTGGCCTGGATAAAATCCACTACGGCCGGGAGGTGCTGGGTTTCCTGGAATACGGCCAGCTGGGCGTCAGCGCCGGTGCCGGTTTCGAGGATGTCGCGCACGTTGTTGATGATGTGGCGGCTGCCCAGTTCATCCACCACGTCGTCTATGAAGTCCAGCAGCTCGTAGATGAGGGCGCGGGTGTTCACTTCCATTTCTTTGCCGAAGTCTATCAGCTGGCCATCCAGGCCATAGCGGGAGGCCCTCCATTTGTTCTCGTTCACCAGTGCACGGTTGTAGATGATGAAGTTCAGGTTGTGCATGCGCAGTTTGTAGATCTTGGCGCAGATGGCCTGGAACAGGGCCGTGATGGTGATGGTTTCGCGCACGGTGAGTGGCACATCGCACACGCGGAACTCAATGGTATCAAAGAAAGGGTGCACGCGCAGGTCCCACCATATCTTCTTGGCATTGTCTATACAATTGGTCTTGATCAGTAGTTTGATGTAGTTATCGTATTCTTCAATGCTTTCAAAAAAGTCGGGGATGCCGGTGCGCGGAAACTTGTCGAACACCTTGGTACGGAAGGATTTGAAGCCGGTGTTGCGGCCCTCCCAGAAAGGGCTGTTGGTGCTCAGGGCAAATACGTGTGGCAGGAAGTAGCGCACGGAATTAGCGATGTGCAGGGCCATTTGCCGGCTTTCCATGCCCACGTGCACATGCAGGCCAAAGATCAGGTTAGAGCGGGCGGCGTCCTGCATTTCATTTACGATCTCAAAATAGCGCGGATGATCGGTGATGAGCTGCATTTCCCACTTGGAAAAGGGGTGGGTGCCGGAGGCGCCTATACCGTAACCAAGATCGCCCGCTATCTGGGCAATGGTCTGGCGCAGCAGGGTGATGTCCTGCAGCGCTTCGTCAATATTGTAGCAGATGCGGGTGCCTACTTCCACCACGGCCTGGTGCATTTCTGCCTTTACCTGGTCTTTGATCACTTTGTGGGCCTGCTCCACGATGCTTTGCTCATGGGAGCGCAGCTCGCGGGTGGTGGGGTCCAGTACCATATATTCTTCCTCTATACCGAGGGTGAAATTTTTAGACATTGGCAGAGAATTTCCAAAAAACAATTTCCAAAGATCAAATTGCGGTTGTTTTGGCGGCTGCAAAGGTACGGCTAAAAATGGTGGTTTCCCTGCATCCGTGGCGGCTACGCTATTTCTTCTTCCTGGTCACCTTCTCGGTTTTCTCCTTTACTGCTTTGGCTGTTTTAGGTTTGGCAGCAGCGGCTTTTTTGGGCGGGGCTGCTTTTTTAGCAGCCTTGGGCAGTTCAAAAGCCTCTATGGGTGCGCTTTCACCGCCATCGGCAGCCGGTGTGGGCTCTGCAAAAAGGGCTTCGCTGGTCTTGGTTTTAGGAGCCGCCGCTTTCCTGGCGGGCGCTTTTTTAGGACCGGTGGCGGGCGCTTCGGTGGAGAGCTGTACGCGGCCCACAGCATCGCGCAGGTAGTGGCCCCAGGTCAGGTTGTCCTGGCCGGGCACTTGTGCCTGGGCGCGGGCAATGGCGTAATTAGCGGCGGTTTCCACCACCCAGTCAAAGTTTTCCTGGCCCACGGAGTGTACGTCCGCATCCGGTGCAGGGTTGCAGAAATCAATGGCGTAGGGAATGCCATCGCGCACGGCAAATTCCACGGTATTAAAATCGTAACCCAGGTATTGATTGAGCTTGATGGCGTATTCTTCTATCCTGGCCAGCAGCGCGGCATCCACGTCGTAATTGGCATCATAGCGTTTGGCCGGTTCGTTGCGCGGCTCATAGTGCATGATGCGTACCTGGTCTCCACCGATCACGTATACCCGGAAATAACTGTCGAAGATGATCTCCTCCTGCAGCATCATTACTAACTGGCCGGTTTCCTTATGTTTTTCGTAGAAGTCCGCTTTATCCCACAGCTTGTACACATTCTTCCAGCCCCCGCCGGCAAAGGGTTTCATGTAAGCGGGGAAGCCCACGTATTCAAAAATGGCGTCCCAGTGAAAAGGGTACACCAGGTTGCGGAAGGATTCATGGGCGGTATTCTCCGGCAGGGCGTACGAGGGCAGGAGGGCAGTGCGGGGCACGGGCACACCCAGCTTGGTGGCCAGGGCATTGTTAAAGAATTTCTCATCCGCGCTCCACCAGAAGGGATTATTGATCACCGCGGTGCCGCCCAGGGCTGCATTCTTCAGGTAAGCCCGGTAAAAAGGCACGTCCTGTGAAATGCGGTCGATGATCACTGCGTAGCCGCTATCTGCGCCTTGCGCCAGTTGGTCAATTTTTACCAGTTCAGCAGTAATGCCCTCTGCATGTTTGCTGTTGATCTTCGCCACCAGCGCCTGGGGGAAGGTGTTTTCCTGTCCGAAGAGAATGCCGATTTTTTTCATTTTGAAAGGTTTGAACCGTTTAATTTTTGGGTGACTGGATTGGTGGACATTTATAAGGCGGGGAATCTGGTCCTAGGACAACCAATTTACATGAGCGACAAATAGTGCGGCAGCTGTGCTTTCCACAGGGGCCAGTCGTGGCGGGCCTGGGGGCGGATGTCCAGCCAGTGTTGAATGTGTTTGGTGGACAGGATCCGGGAAAAATTTTCATTTTCCGCCAGGCAGATATCATATTCGCCGGTGCCCAGGATGATGCCCATTTGCCAGAGCGCGGGGTCATTATCGCCGGGTACAAAATCCACCGGGTTGTTGTAAAACACGTTATCGTCATAATAGCCATCCAGGCGGAAACGCACGTCAAATACGCCGCTCAGGCTAAAGAGATAAGATACGGCGCCTGGGTAGCGGAACGCAAAATTGGCGGCCTGGTAGCCCCCGAAACTGCATCCTGCCACGGCAATGCGGTCGTAGCCGGATTCCCCGCGGATGCGGGGCAGCAGCTCGTTGTGCAGCATGGCATTGTAACGGGTATGGTTATGTGCCCGCTCCGCAGGGGGCACCTGCTTGTTATACCAGCTCCAGGCATCTACGCTGTCGGGGCAGTACACTTTTACCAGCCCGTTGTCTATAAACCAGGCAATGGCGTCAATGAGACCATTGTCTTTACTTTCATAGTATTTCCCCATGGAAGTGGGGAAGAGGATTAACGGGTGTCCACGGTCTCCGTATACCAGCACATCAATTTGCCGGTCCAGGGAAGGGGCGTACCATTGGATATAATTTTCGATCACCGGCATGGATTTGTATAAATATACGCAGAAATGTGCGTGCAGTCAACCCATACTTCCAGGAATGCCATTTGTACATTAGAACGGCGCATTCCTGCAACCATAGCGGTCTCCGGACTGAGTGCCCAGTTTATTTTTTTGTAACTTGTCGCCATGAAAATTTTGGAAGAGCGCCTGACGCTTTATTCCAGCTACCTGCTGCGGGAGGTGGTTGTAGATTGTTATTTTATGGAGGGTATGGCAGGCCCGGTACAGTTGCTGCTTCTCAATGACGGGCAGCAGGCCCCCTTGCTGGACCTTCCCGGCAAACTGGCCAAACGCCCTGCTGATAGGCCGCTGCTCATAGCCGCCATCCATGCGGGGCCCCAGCGCCTGCAGGAGTATGGAACGGCCCGGGTAGTCAGCGAAAAAGGGCAGGGCCTCAAAGCCACCGCCTACACGCGCTGCGTGGTGCGGGAAATATTGCCATTCCTGGCCGCGCATTTTACCACCCTGCAATTTGACCAGAAAAACTTTGCGGGTTTCTCACTTGGCGCCCTCTCTGCATTGGATATTGTATGGCAGCACCCGGATGTGTTCCGGGCCGCCGGTGTGTTCTCCGGCGCATTGTGGTGGCGTAACCACGCACTGGGCGAAGGGTACAGCGATGCAAAGCACCGCATCATCCACCAGCTGGTGCAGCAGAAAGGATTCCAGCCGGGCTTGCGGTTTTTCTTTGAATGCGGCACAGACGATGAAAAAGCAGACCGCAACGGGAATGGCGTGATAGATATGATCGATGACACGCGGGACCTGATCTCCGTGCTGAAGGGGTTGGGGTACACGGATATAAAATACCTGGAAATAAAGGGCGGGCGGCATGATGAAGCTACGTGGAGCAAGGCATTGGTGCCTTTCCTGGAGTGGCTTTGAGGGGCTTTATCCTAACGTTTACATAACGCCTTTACATAAAAAAACCGGGCCTTTACGGACCCGGTTTTTTTATGTCGTTATAACGTTCAGATTAGAAAGAATATCTCAGACCGATCTGCATGTTGTAGCGGGAGTTGAAAGTAGAGTAACTCCAGGGCTTGTTGGTGTATTTGTTCAGACCAAAAGCAGGGTTGAAGGTGAACAGCGGGTGGCTGGGATCAGTCCAGACCTGGCCGTTGGCAACGCTACCAGTAGCAACGTTAAGCGGCGTAAACTCCTGGTTGCTGGCGTAGTAAGAGTGGCCCCAGTTCTTGCTGAACAGTGCACCGATGTTGAATACATCGAGAGACAGCGCAATGGTGTGTGTCTTGGCGATGTTAAATTCTTCCACCAGTTTGAAGTCGAAGTGATTTTCCCAGGGCAGGCGGGCTGCGTTACGCTCGGTGTTCTTGCCTACGTGATCTTTCAGGTAAGAATTGGAGTTTACGTAAGCCATCCATGCATCGTACTGCTGCTGTGCCGTGTAAGAAGTGGTGTTGTTCACTTTGTAATTAGCTACGAAGGAAGCAGCGCTGCTGGGCACAAACAGGAGGTCAGAACCAGCGGATGCAGATACGGAGTTGGAAGTAGCGGTACGGGAAGAACCGTCGTCACCATTCAGGTCACCATACAGTACCCAGGATACCACCTGGCCGGAAGTACCGGAGTACACGAGGCTCAGGTTAGTAGCGAACTTGCCGTATTTGAAGCGTTTGCTTACAAAAGCCAGGATGCGGGAACCAGCATCATAGTTGCTGTGGGCCAGGTCCAGGTTGTTGTTACCGTTGATGTTATAAGCATAACGGTAGTTAGAGAAGGCCTGGGAAGAAGTACCGTCATTCAGGGAATAACCGTGGCCGAAGCTATAAGAGGCGCGGCCATACCAACCGTGGCTGAAGCTCTTCTGGAGCACAGCGCTCAGGTTGTAGCTATAACCCTTGGTGGTGTTGTCCAGGTAAACTACGTTGCCGAAAGTATTATCCACCTTGGCGCCGTAGAACGGACGGCTTACGCCTTCCATGGTCACTACGCCATTGGCACCCGCCAGGTTAATGTCCTTGTAGAGGATGTCCTGCAGGGTCTTGGTGAACACACCTTCCAGGGTACCTACGAAACCGTAGGGCAGTTTCTGGTCAATGGCCAGGTTAGCACGGAAAGTACGGGGATATTTAAAATCGTGTGCGGTTACGTCAATTTCAGTTGCGGGCGGGGTAGCGCCGGCAGCAGGCTTGGGCTGGTAGGGCGTAGTCGGGTTAAACGTTACACCGGCAGTTGCCGCCTGGGCTTTGTTAAAGTTGATAGAGCTGGTAGCGATACCGGTCTGGGAATACTGGTTAGACAGCCATACCAGGGGTACGCGGCCTGTGAAGATACCTACACCACCACGCAGCTGGGTTTCACCTTTACCGGTTACGTCCCAGTTAAAACCAATGCGGGGGGAGATCAGCAGGGGCGTCTTCGGCATCTGGTTGGTAGCAACATCGTATTGCTTGGCCAGGGCAGAATTGTTGAAGTAGGGATTCTCGTCAGGCTTGTTGAAGAACACCGGCATGTCTGCACGGATACCGTAAGTGATCTTCAGGTTTTCAGTAACACCAAATGCATCCTGTGCATACAGGCCAAACTGCGCCATATGTACAACAGCCGGGGCCAGGTCACCGTTACCCTTGTTAGAGTATTTGGTGCTGTAGGCGTTCAGGTTAGTGTTAGCTTCAAAGTCTGCGATGGAAGAATAACTATAGCTGCCCAGTACACCACCCAGGAACACGTTCTTGGTGTTGTAGAACTGGTTATCCGTACCTACTGTGATATTGTGTTTACCAGCATAGATGGTAAAGTTATCAGTGATGGTGAAGTTGTTCTGGTCCAGGGAGTTTGCCTGGGAGAACGCTTCTGTACCGAAATTATAGGTAGCACCGGCATCGGAGATCTTCACAGTGGGGAAGGGAGAACCGGGGGTAGCGCGCTTATCGCGGGTAGCGTTGAAAGTAACGCGGGCCACGTTCGCAAATTTGTTATGGATGTTGGAGTTCAGTTCCACAACGGTAGAGTTGAACGTGCTGTTGAACTTATAACCGTTGTTGTAGAAGCTCATGGAACTTTGGCTATCGCTGATCACGTTGCTCCAGCCTTGCAGATAAGAGTGGCGAACCGTCAGTTTGTTGTTGTCATTGATGTTCCAGTCTACACGCGCAAAGATGGAGTTGGACTGGCGCTCGGTGTTGATGCCATTGATCGCACCCACATCATAACCATAAGTTTTCTTTACAAAATCGCTCAGGGCCTGTGCGGTCGGTACATCGATAGCGCTGCCGGCAGAACCGGGCTGGTTATCAATGGGAGCAGAGCGTCTTTCGCCTTCCACGTTGATGAAGTAGAACAGTTTGTTCTTGATAATAGCACCACCTACACGTGCACCTGCGGTCCAGTCGTGGAAGTCGCCATATTTAGCGCGGGTATCGGGGCTTTTGCCCACGAAGTTCTGGTTCTGGTTGTATGCATAAACAGATCCGTGTACTTCGTTGGTACCGGAACGGGTTACGGCGTTGATACCACCACCGGTGAAACCGCTCAGGGTTACATCGTAAGGGGAGAGTACTACCTGTACCTGTTCGATGGCGTCCAGGGGAATGGGGTTCAGGCCTGCCTGACCACCATTGGTACCGGAGCTGGCCAGACCAAATACGTCTGTAGCGTTGGCACCGTCCACGGAGAACTGGTTGTATTTGTTGCTTTGGTTAGCAAAGGAGATACCTGCGGTGGTACCATCTGCGTTGGAACGTACCTGGGCCTGGGGAGACAGGCGGGCAAAGTCGTTCACGTTGCGGGTGATGGTGGGCAGGGTTTGCAGCTGCTGCTGGGAAACGTAAGTAGAAGTACCTTGTCTCTCGGGGTTGATCACTGCATTTTTCTGGTACACCACCTGTACTTCGCTCAGGTTGTGGGAATCATCTTCCAGCACAGCGTTCAGTTTGCCGGGCTCACCCAGCTGCAAAGAGATGTTGTCATAGGTACGGGCTACATAACCGATATAGGTAATATCGATCTTGTACGGTCCGCCAACTTTCATGTTAGCGATGTTAAAGCGGCCGTCAGCCTGGGTTACTGTACCATAAACGGTACCGGAGGGAGTGTGAACGGCCTTTACAGTGGCACCGATCAGGGCCTGGCCTTTGTTGTCTTTCACCGTACCGGTAAGACTACTGGTAGTTGCCTGCGCAAACGTGGCAATGGAAACAAATACCAATGCCAGGGTGGACAGAAGTTTACTCAATCTCATAAGAGCTTATTGATTTGATTAACGGCGCAAAGATCACGAAATCATTTGGCAAAATTTTAACTCGGTATTAACAAATAGTTAAGACATCATTAGAAACTAAATTGGATTTTATTTTTTTATATAGTATCTAAATGGCTAAACGGGGGCATTGAATGAATACACATGAAGAGTAGTTATAATTTTAGAATTTCAAATTGAGAATACTTCTATTATAAATGATAAATGTCATGTGAATGTCAGCCATGAATGCGCCTCTCCATGGCTGTGGCGCCCGGGACTATACACCAGGATAGTGGTGTATATTAACCGTGTAAATGTGGTAACTTTGGTGCTCAAACCTTAAGATTTAGCGGAGGAACATATTATGCTGGATTCAATTGCATCGGCCATAGAAGATATAAAAATGGGCAAGCTGGTCATCGTAGTGGATGACGAAGACCGTGAAAATGAAGGCGACTTCATTACCGCCGCCCGCAACGTAACCCCCGAAGTGATCAACTTTATGAGCCGCCATGGCCGTGGGCTCATTTGCGCACCGCTCTCTGAAGAACGCTGTGTGGAACTGGGGTTGCAACCCATGGTGGTAGACAATACAGCGCTGCACCAGACACCTTTCACCGTATCAGTAGACCTGTTGGGCCACGGCTGCACCACCGGCATTTCTGCCTCAGACCGTGCCAAGACCGTGCAGGCACTCATTGACCCCAACACCAAACCGGAAGAACTGGGTAAACCCGGTCATATTTTCCCCCTCAAAGCCCAGAAAGGCGGCGTGATCCGCCGTTCCGGCCATACCGAAGCTACGGTAGACCTGGCCCGCCTGGCCGGTTTTGAGCCCGCCGGTGTACTGGTGGAGATCATGAACGAAGATGGTTCCATGGCCCGACTGCCCGAGCTCATGGAGATCGCGAAGAAATTCGGGATGAAGATCATCTCCATCAAAGACCTGATCGAGTACCGCCTGCAGCAGGAAAGCCTGATTGAAGAAGAAGTGAACGTACATATGCCTACCAAATACGGCAACTTTGAACTGTATGCCTTTAAACAAAAGGACAGTGGCGAGATCCACATGGCCCTGAAAAAAGGCGACTGGAAAGAAGGCGACCCCGTACTGGTACGCGTGCACTCCTCCTGCTTCACCGGCGATATCCTGCACTCCATGCGCTGCGACTGTGGCGAACAACTGCAGGCCGCCATGCAGATGGTGGAAGAAGAAGGCCAGGGCCTTATATTGTATATGAACCAGGAAGGCCGCGGCATAGGCCTCATGAATAAACTGAAAGCCTACAAACTCCAGGAACAGGGTCGCGATACCGTGGAAGCCAACCTGGAACTGGGCTTCAAGAACGATGAGCGCGACTACGGCGTGGGCGCCCAGATCCTGCGCAAAATGAAAGTGACCAAGATCCGCCTCATGACCAACAACCCGCGCAAACGCGTAGGCCTGAGTGGCTATGGTCTTGAAATTGTAGAGAACGTGCCCATTGAAATACATCCGAACGTGCACAACCAGTTTTACCTGCAGACCAAGCGGGATAAGCTGGGGCATGATATTTTGAAGGGGACTTTGTAGATCGTACAGCGTACAACGTACAACGTACAACGTACAGCTCTTTACGGAGGTAGCTGAATCAAGCTCAACATCTCATCTGTTATAAGAACTTATAAAGCGAAAGCCGCATCGGGATGATGCGGCTTTCGCTTTTATGCTTCGCGTCAATGTACGTTGTACGTTGTACGCTGTACGTTGTACAATTTTAATTCGGCGCCTTCTTTACATTAGCACTCGTATCTGCCAGGAAACGTTGCTTTTCTTTTAATACACGTATGGAGTCCTGCTCGCGGAGCTGGCGGCGGTTGTAGAAAAGCTCCCGGAAGCGGTTGTACTCGCGGATGTAGGAGAGGCCCAGGCCGGCTTTGGTGCGGTTGGCCAGGTAGTACACATCGTAATCGCTTTTACTGAAGGCGTTCACGCGGAAACGGCCGTCCGCCGTGAGGAGGTATTCGAAGCGGAAGTCGCCGGCAAAGCGGTTGGACTGGGCCGCGGTAGCGGTTTTGCCCCAATCATAGTCGCCGCCCAGGTACAGACGGAAGCGGTTGTTGAATAAGTTGCTGCTGATGCCTGCGCTCACTTCGTTGCGGTCGTTGTTGGAATTATCCACGTTGGTAACGTTGTAGGCGCGGTAGTTCAGGTTCAGGTTGAAGCCATTGCTCTTGGTGAGGTTTGCGGTGATGTTATTGAGGATGGCGCTGGCCTGGGCAGAGAGTGCCTGGCCCACGCTGTTCTTGCCGGTTACGCCCACGTTCACCGCGGAGGCCACGCCGGTGCCGGATTCTTCGGGGATGAACTGGTTGGCCAGCAGCAGGCCATACATCTGGAGCAGGGCTTTGTTCTGGTCCCGGTTTATTTCGGCCAGCTTGGCGGCTACGCCACTTTCGTAAGACACGCTGCCTACGTCCGGCAGCAGGATCTGATAGCCGATATCCGGCTGCATCAGCTCCCCGTGCAGGGTGAGCACAATGTCTACTTTTTCCGTGCGGGTGGCCAGTTTATCCGTGCCGGCGGTACCGGGAACGGAGAGGTTGTACAGGCTTACCTTGGGCAGGGAGTAGCGGGCGGTGATGTTCATCTTGGCCGCCTCGGGGTCCCCGTTCCAGGTGAGGGTACTGTTCTTCTCAATATCAAACTTCCAGCTGGCCAGGCGCTGGAACGTAAAGTTGTACGACCCGTTGTTGATCAGGTAATTCCCTTCTATTTTAAAGTCGCCGTCCAGGTTGGCGGTGATGGCCAGCTGGCCGGAGCCATTGGCAGAGATCACGTCGCCGGTGCTGGCGTCCAGGATCACATCTACCTGGGCGTCCGGATTAGCGGCTACTTCCAGGCGGACATTCAGTTTTACGTTGTCCTGGTGGCGGGGTGGCTTCACGGTGTGGCCGTATTCACGGAAGGTGATGAAGTCGTATTTACCGATATTCTTACTGTCCGACATGGGCAGGAAAATATGGGTGCCGGTCATGGGACGGTTCACCACGCGCAGTTGCAGGTCGTTGATAGGACCGGAGAAATATACTTTGCCGCTGGCGATTACATCGCCATAATAGAGATCATTATCATCCGCCTTCGTGTTGAGGAACACGAATTTATTGGTGCTGATGTCGAAGTCGAAATTCAGTTTATGAAAATGGTCGTGCGAGATGTAACCGTTGCCCTGGGCGGTATTGTTATTCTTATCGACCAGGGTGAATTTGCCAAACTCTATGAGGTTATCATCCAGGTTGATGTTCAGGTGCGGGATGCGGTATCTGGTGCCGATGTAGGGCACTTTTACACCAATGCTATCCACCGTAACCTGGCCGGTAACCGATGGCTGGTCCGTGGTACCGCCCACGCGCAATTGCCCATTGGCCACACCGGAAAGGTCCGTCACATAGTCGCTCACATACGGCTCCAACAGCGCCAGGGACGTGCCGTTGAGGTCTATGGAACCCTGCATTTTGTTGTGCAGCGCGGTGAGGCCGGCGGTGCCGTGGATGGCGAAATTGCGCAGCGGGTTGTCTGAGTGTACGTCTACCCCCAGTGATTCCTGGTCATGATCATAGTGCGCCTGCAGGTCCAGCTTCCCGATGGAGTCATTATCCACGCGGAACTGCTGTACGGTGAGGTTGGCATCCCCATCCAGGTTGGACGACAATTCGCTGATCTCCAGGCTGCCGTTGGCCACGCCTTCAAAGCGGGTATGCAGTGCTTCCACGGGAATGGCGTCTGCCAGGTTCAGGTTTTCCACGTTGATGGTCACGCGGGCATCATCGGGATTGTATTCGTTGGTAGAAATGGTGATGTTCTGGTCATTGCGGGAAATGCGGAGGTTCTTGATGGTCAGGAAGTGTTTGGACCAATAGATCTCATTGCCCGGTGTAATATTCCACTGGCGGTCGTTGTAGGTGAAATTGCTGTTCAGGAAGTTGATATGGGCGCCTCCCTGCGTGGTGATCACCTTGGCATAAAAACCATCCATGTTGCTGCTGTCTGTGGCATTGAGATCCACTTTGAGGTAGGAGGTGTCCTGCCGTGAGTTGACCAGGATCAGCGGGTGTTGGAACAGGACCTGGTCCTTGTTGAGCACCTCGCCCATGCTGGTGCTCACGTTGATATGATTGAGGTCACCGGCGCTGCGCAGGTGCAGTTCTTTTACGCCATAGTTATCATAACTGGCGCTGGGCACCATTACCTCCAGTTTTACGTTGCCGCTGTTTTCCGTATTGAGTGTACCTGCAATGGTGGTGCCATTGAAGCCGTGGATGTGGGAGTCAAAGGCGCGGATCAGTTTTTCCACCTGGCCAAATTCAAAGGCGAAGTTGAAGTCCTGGTGTATTTCCGTGATCTCCGGCTCCAGGAAGAAGTTGGGATAATATTTATACAGCAACATCTGGAAGGTCTGCGGCAGCTGGCGCAGGCTGTAGTTGCCCTTGATGAAGCCGTTCACCTCGTTGCCTTTCATGCTGAGCATCTTCACGTTATTGCTGTCGCGCGAGGTGCGGACAGACAGGGAGTCAAACTCCACGCGGGTCTTGTTCTTGAACAACGACACATCGTACACGCGGGCCGTTCCCTCAAAATCATCAATATTGCCCCCGGCAAAATCCAGGGCTACGTGGGCCTGCAGCGTAATGGAGTCCTGGGTAAGGTGGAGGGCTTTGAGATCGCTTTTGCGGATGTCTGAATTAAAATTGAAGAGGGGCAGTTTGCCGTTAAAGTCGATGGTGCCGGCAAAGTCCATGTCCAGGTTAGGGTCATGCACGGTAACGGAGCCATTGAAGAATTTGCGGTTCAGTTCCCCCTTGGTGCTCAGGTCGTGGTAGGTATAATCAAAGAGCGTAATGCTTTGTATATCCGCTTCCACGGTGGATTTCAGCGTATTGAAGTTAAAGCCGTTGCCATTTACCTTGGCATCCATGGTCACCGCATCCAGGTTGGGAATATCCAGGAGGGCGCCCAGGTTAAAGTTATCCGTGCTGATGTTACCGGAGTACAGGGGTACATCGCCGGCGGTCTTGAAGTTGATATCGGAATTGAAATTTCCCAGGTTGGTATTGAATTTCCCGTAGGCTACGAAGTCGTTGAAGAACCCGGTGTAACTACCTGTGAAGGCCAGGCTGGTAATGCGTTCCAGGCGGAGGTTATCCACGCCTTTGAGATCGGGTGCATAGTTCATGATGTCTGTGCCATTGGTGGTGAGCTGTGACACCTGGGCGTCGATGAACGATTCATCCACTTCCGGCAGGCCACGCAGTTCCACGCTGGCTTTGAGGTGGGTGGGGCCGGATTCTATGTCCAGGTTCTTGCCGGAAAGATTTGCCACCGGGCCATGTACATCCCCGTTTACGCGGAATTCCTTTTTCCAGCTACCCAGCACCGGGGCAAAGTACGCAATATCGTCTGAGTGAATGTGTGCATCGCGGAAGGTGGCCTTCATGATCACGGAGTCCACGTAGTAGCTCATATCGTCCAGGCTATTGTACTGCATGGTATAATAGTCGCGGATGCGGCTGCGGTTGGTCTGCAGGTCCAGGTGTTTGAACTCCATTTCCGTGGGCGACATTTTCCAGCGGCAGGTGAGCTTCTTCACTTCAAAGCCACTGCGCTCCCTGGTTTCCAGCTTCAGGTCTGCCAGGATGCTGTCTTTCACCACTTCGCCATTGGTGAGCGACAGGTTGATGCTGTGAAAGCGGATATGGTTGGGCGCAAAATAATTATGGAGGATCTCCGAACTGTCTTCCAGGTTGTCCAGCCCAAAGAGGCCATCATTGACCTGGAGCGATTTGAGTACCACGCTCCAGTTGGCCTCGTTCCACCGCAGCGTGGGATGGGCGGGCTTGATGGTGGTATCGTTCAGGACGTGTTGTGGCGGAATGGTATCGTGCCGGCGCAGGGGAGAGGCCGGGTAGTCCGTGATGATGAAGCTGAACTTGTCCAGCAGTACCTGTTGCAGGTCCAGGTGGTGTTTGGCCAGGTCCAGGTCGCGGGCGTCTGCATAAATGCGGGCGGCGGCGATGTTCCAGTTTTCACCGGCCCATTCATCGATCTGGTTTATGCGGATATTGCGGAGATTGAGGGTTTTGAAGTCGAGGTCCACACCACCGGTAGTGCTGGTGTCGGGATTGGGATTGGCAAAGGCGTCCAGCAGGAACTGGTAGTTCCAGTTCTTTTCTTTAGGGGTGCGGTGCAGGTAGATGAGGGCATCGTCCATGCCTACATACTTGATCACCGGCCGGTGCTGGAAAAAGAACCAGTCTGTGATGCGCACATTGAGGGACCCGGCGTAGATGAGGGTGTCGTGGTTGCGGTCTTCCAGCAGCACGCCTTCCAGTTTCATGCGGTTAAACAGGGAAAAGTCCACGTTGCGGATCTGCACCTTGGTTTTGAGGCGGGTGGAGAGCCGGTCCGTGGCCTGTTTGACCAGGAAGTTCTGGACGGGGGAGAGGTTGATGAGAATGGCCACCATCACCAGTAAAGCCACGATGCTTAACAGGACGATCCTCGATATTTTACGAAATTTTCTCAGTGCTGATGGGTTTAGTTGGCAAAGATCAGTTTTCAGGGGGCAAATCCCAAATGAAATACCGGTTACTGCGGTGAAACGCCGGGAGGGGATAGTATATTTTAAGAGGGCGGATCTGGTGTGGGCAGGGGCGGCCTTGCCCCGGCAGGCCGGTGGTGTATTCCCCCAGCGTGGTTACCGGACCGGCGTTAATGTATAACCTGCTTTGCGCAGTAATAACAGCAGCCCGTCTTCCGTGGCCAGGTGCAAGGCGCCGCAGGCAATGAACACCGGCCTTTCATGGATGGCCTTTTCTATTACGGGCATCCAGTTTTGATTACGTTTTACGGTCAGGTATTTGGTTTCCTTTGCATCGATCTCGTTTTCCAGCGCGGCCGCTACCAGGGAGTCCATGCGCTGGTGGAGGTAAGCCTCCCGCATGCGGCGGATCTCATCACGTGCCAGGTCCATATCGCTCACGGTACGCATAAAACTTTGCACCTGGATACTGTCCGGCACTTCATCTATGCTGGCCATTTCTGCGGCTACGGTTTCCAGGCCCAGTACCGGGTGGCCCAGCTTTTTGGCGGCCAGCATGAGGTCTGTTTCCAGGCTGGATTGGGGAGAGCAGGGCAGCATTTTGGAGATCAGCATGGCGGAGGGCAGGAATAATTTGAATTGCGACAGCAGTTGTTCCAGGTCGGTATGCAGGCTGTCGCGGAAGTAGGCGGCGGCCAGGGCCAGGTCGGCCGGCCTGAATTTATCTTTGATCGTTTCCCCGTCCTTCAGTTTCAGGGCCTGTATCAGGTCTGCCTGCATGTTGGGGTCGTCCATTTTTATTTCCAGGTAGAGGGCCTCCGTATTTTTCAATGCATCCAGTTGGGCTGGTGTGAAGGGGGCATCGCCTTTGCACAGCACGTGCATGGTGCCCATGAGGTAAGAAGGTTGTTGGAGGCCGTGACCACTGATCTTCCAGAACATGGCATTGTCGCCGGTTTGGGCAAGAGCGGACAAGAGGGGACAGGTTAACAGCAGCAGGGCACAGCAGAAACGCTTCATAATGGCGGGTTGAGGTCAAAGAAAAGCTCCCCGCGGCGCAGGGAGCGTATATGATAAATTAATGATCTGATCTTTTGCACAACAGGATGAACTTATAGTCTTCCCCTTGCACTTCCATATCAAAATGGTCTGCATCCAGGCGGGTGATGGTGACCAGGTGCTCCGATTTGCGGGAGCCGTCGTTGCCGGTCACGGAGATCACCTTGCCCCCGCTCAGCAGCTGGTAGCGGCCGGAGTCGGGCTTATCACCGATGGTGGCGATGAACAGGTTATGGTCCAGGAACTGGTAGTAGGCATTGCTGTAGTAGCCGCTTTTAAATTCCTTGGCCTGGTTTATCTGGGTGATGTTGTAGGAATCTTCCGGCGGCAC
The DNA here is from genome assembly GCF_003071345.1 of Chitinophaga parva. NCBI lineage: Bacteria > Pseudomonadati > Bacteroidota > Chitinophagia > Chitinophagales > Chitinophagaceae > Chitinophaga > Chitinophaga parva. The sequence goes on from NZ_QCYK01000003.1 coordinate 365,795, forward strand.
CTGCACATCGTATACTCTCCATATTTTGTGTTGCAGCAGTTGCTCTGTGCTGCCGCTGCAGGCGGTGAGCAGCAGGGTGGCGCAGCAGGCCAGCAGGAGCCGGTATTGCTTCATTCGTTGGGATGTTTTGGCGGTAAATATATTACTTATTTTTTTGCGCCATCCACTCGTTGAATGCCTGGGAGCTGCCGTCGCCTTTGGGAATAGAAAGGCTTTGCCAGGAGGTACCGGCCAGCATTTTGCCCAGGTACACGATCTGGCCTACGTGATAGGGATAGTGGGCCAGCTGACGGTTCAATGCATCCACCACAGTATGCGGCTCCTGGCGGATGTATACCGTCTTTTCGAAATCGCCCGGCTGCAGGGCTTCAATGGCCTGCAGGAGGCAGTTCCAGCCTTTTTCCCACAGTGCTATCATGTCTGCTTTGCTGATCGCCGTGTCGTCTTTGAACTCCGCGTCCCGCTCGCGCCAGGGCTTTTCACCATCGGTGGTCAGGAAATCAGTGAAGCGCGACAGCATATTGCCAGCTATATGTTTTACGATGATGTAAATGCTATTGGGCTCACCGAGCGGCTGCCAGTGGATGTGGGCTTCGTCCAGTTGGGCAAAGGTGCGCTCACCCAGTGTTTTGTAAGTGAGCAGGCGTTTGGTAAGGCTTTGTTTGTAAAGCGTAGCGAGGTTAGATTGTTCCATGGCGGTGGAAGTTAGTTATTGTTTGTTAATTGTGATGGCAGGTTGTTGTAATGACGTGATAAATTTAACCGCCTTCCCGGTTACTAAAATTGATATTTATCAGTTTAGCCAGTCCATCCATAACGGTTCACCTGCACAGTTAGTATCCCGCTGCGGCGTCGTCCCCCCGGTGGTCGCCCACGGCGGTGAGGGTCCCGTCTGCATTGGCCAGGATGGCTTCCGTGCGGCCTATCTGGGAGATAGGTAACAGGTGGTAACCCATGGCTTTGAGGGCGAGACGGGTACTGTCGGGGAAGCCTTTTTCCAGGTCCACCTCGTCCGGCAGCCACTGGTGATGGAATTTCGGAGCATTCACCGCTTTGTCCAAAGGCAGGTGGAAATCCAATACGTTCACGATGGTCTGGAATACGGATGTGATGATGGTAGAGCCGCCAGGGGTGCCAGTTACAAGGTAAGGCTGGTCGTTTTTGAGCACAATGGTGGGGGTCATGGAGCTGAGCATGCGTTTGCGCGGTGCAATGGCATTGGCCGCGGTGCCCACCAGTCCAAACATATTGGGGGTGCCGGGCTTGGCGCTGAAATCATCCATTTCATCATTGAGGAAAAAGCCGGCGCCTTCCACCACCACGCGGCTGCCGTAGCCGTTGTTGAGGGTAGTGGTCACGCTTACGGCGTTGCCATGGGCGTCCATTACACAGAGGTGGGTGGTTTGCATGCTTTCATGACCGGGGGCGCCGGCTTTTACCAGCTGGCTGTTGCCCGCTTTAGTACTGTCGTAATCCTGCATGCGGCTGGCCAGGTAAGCGGGGCTGGTGAGCTGGGCTACGGGCACCTGCACAAAATCCGGGTCGCCGAGAAATTCAGCACGGTCAGCGTAGGCGCGGCGTTCTGCTTCAATCATCAGCTGGGTGCTTTTTAAAGATTGAAAGCCCCAGGCAGACAGCGGGTATTTCTCCACCATGCCCAGCATTTGTTGTATACCAATGCCGCCGCTGGAGGGCAAGGGCATGGTAAGGATCGTATAGCCGTGGTAGTTAAACATGACCGGGGCTCTTTCCACGGCTTTGTATTGTTTAAGATCTGCCAGTGAAATGATGCCGTTGCCTTTTTGCATGGTGGCTACCAGGCGTTGGGCGGTTTCTCCTTCATAGAACCCGGCGGTCCCTTTGTCGCGGATGAGGCGCAGGGTGTGGGCCAGGTCTTTTTGTATCAAGGTATCACCGGCTTTCCAGGGAGTGTTTTTGGTGAAAGCGGTGGGATAGGGATTGAGGCGGCGGAAATCTTTGGCGGCGGCGTTGAGGTCGCGCGCTTCCAGTTCTGTGATGGCAAAGCCTTTTTCTGCCAGTTCAATGGCGGGAGCGATGAGCGTTGCAAACGGCAGTTTGCCGTAGCGGTGGGCTGCAAAGAGCCCGGCTACGGTGCCGGGCACGCCGCTGGCCATGCCGCCGTAGAGGCTGAGGGTGGAGATGGCGTTGCCAGCGCTATCCAGGTACATATCGCGGGAGGCCTTGCTGGGCGCGGCTTCGCGGTAGTCGATGCTGATGTTTGTAAGTGTGGATCTTCTGGAGGGGCGGCCCTTTTTTTCGGGGACGGGTGTGTTTAAATGTGCTACCAGGAAGCCACCACCGCCAATGTTGCCAGCGGCGGGGTATACAACGGCCAGGGCCAGTTGTGTGGCGATGGCGGCGTCTATAGCGTTGCCACCTTGGCGGAGAATGCGCAGGCCGGCACTGGCGGCGAGGGGGTGGGCGCATACCACGGCGGCTTTTTGCGCGGTGATTTGTTTTTGTAGGGTGTAGTGGAATGGGTTTGTGGACTGGGCTAGGGTGGTGGATGCGCAGAGCAGGGTGGTGAGGAGGCAGTATGTTGTCCGGATCATAGGATGTAGTTATTGATTATTGAAGCGGCTTACAACTCCGGTTGTAAAATGTATTTGCCGGAATGTTTAATAACATTGAATATTGTTTCAAAATAAGTGTTCACACGTTTGTGGTAAATAGTGGCTTCATTGGGCGCCCTGGAGAAAACAGCAAACACCATTCCAGGAGGAAATCCCATCTGCATCAGCATCCCATCAACGTTCCAAAGAATTGGAAATTAACAAAGAATGTTAATAATTAAATTATCAAAACCATTGTTTTTTTGAAATTTCTAACGTTATCTTTGACCCGGATGAGAGTCCCTGTATATTGCCTATAGAATGAAAGTTATCCCGTTACCGTGTATCCCGAATGAGCGTTTCATAGGAGTTTATCCAGGATTTTTTGAGTATCCATAACGTTTACAATCCAATTTACCCACAGTATGTCATTAATGTAATGTGTAGTTAACACCACCCCGTAGCCATACTCATTTTTAATATCATGCAGCTTTTTGTGCCCATGTCATGTTATTAATTCATGTGTCTGTATACCTGTGCTTTGCAAGACGCTATTGCGCCTTGATGACTTTCTATTGCCTTTAGTTTTTTAGTGCCGTATTGATCGTAATACCGTGAGAAAGTGCGCCTATTCCATATTGTTCCTGCTGTTTGCAACCGTGATTGCAATGGGGCAAACAGTGCCTGGCGGGCAAGCTATGCCTGGCAAAAAGAGAATGGATGTTACCGTGCCATTCGCAGGCAATGGACAACAACTGGCCGACAGTGAATTTATGTTTGTTACCGCCGTTTGCAGCAGGTTAAATATCATGCCCATCCTTGTTAAATATGAAACTGTGAAAGGTTACTGGGAGCACCAGCGCAAGCCTGGTGTTACAGGTCCGGTGCGGCCTCCATTCCTGGTGGTGCATGGGAATGTGATGTATGACCTGTATTATCAATCCAATGCAGATACCCCCTATCTGCAGAAAGAATCTTACCAGCATACATTGACCACGGTGCTGACCGTAAAAGTAAAGGATCAATATCCCATGCACGTGGCGTTCACAACACGTATGGGTAACTCCCCGCTATACCGTAACCTCACGGATTTTAACCTGCAATTCACCAACCGCGATTTTAAAGATATGCTGATGCAGCGCGCCCAGGGATGGGACGGCCTGCGGCTCAAGCAATGGAAATACCTGGACAGCCTGAAAGGCGTGATCAATGCAAAAGAGCAGGAGATAGGGCGGCTGCAACACTGGGACCAGGATCCTTCACAACTCCTGAAGCTCATCCAGATACGGGAACGCCAGTTGTATGGGCGGCTCAATGATTCCATTGGCCGCCTGAAAGACTCCCTGGCCGGGCGTTTGCACGGGCCGGATAGCTTGCGGCACGACAACGGTGCAGACTCGCTGATGGCGCGTTACAAAGCACAATACGAGGAGAACAAGCAGAAGCTGGACTCCCTGCAGGCAGCACTGGCTAAGCTGCAACGTCTTTATGATGTGAAGAACCGGCAGTTTGGCGGGGATAAGAAACAGCTGCTACTGGGTGCACTGAACGGGCGCGGGTCCAACAAGGAGATGGCGGATAAACTGGAGAACATGAACCTGCCGGATTCCGTGCTGCCAAAGGGTTACCGCCAGTTGCTGGCCGTCCGGTCTTTCGGTATCGGGCGCACCATGGTGAATTATTCGGAGCTCACCGCAAAGAACATCAGTGTGCTGGGCATGCAGGTGGAGTATAATCCTTCGTATTACTTTGCATTTGCCACCGGGGTGGTGGACTACCGTTTCCGCGACTTTGTTTCCACCCAGAACAGGACACATCAATACCTCAATCTTATCCGCATTGGTACGGGCAATAAGGACCGTAACAATATCATCCTAACGTACTATACCGGCCGCAAGCAGTTGTATAATTTCAACACCACGGTTACAGACAGCACGCCCATTGCCCCGCAGGACTACCGCATCATGGGGCTTTCGCTGGAAGGGCATTGGGCGCTGGGTAAAAATACATCCATCACCGGAGAACTGGCCAAGTCGTCCCTGCCTTATTACGCAAGGGCGGAGCACGGGGAGAGCGTGATGGGCAGCGTGTTACAGCTACACGATCACACCAATGAAGCCTATTCCATTAAAGCTATTTCGCTGATCCCGCAAACGGGTACGCGTATCAATGCATCCTATAAAATGATGGGCGCCAATTTCCAGTCGTTCAGCCTTTATACTACGGGTTCCAGGCAAACCGCCTGGAATGTGCGGGTGGACCAGCCTTTCTTTAAGCAGCGGCTGATGCTCACGGGTGCTATTAAAAAGAATGAGCAGGTAAACGTCTACCAGTTGCTGAATTATAACAGCAGCACGGTTTTCAAGAGCCTGCAGGCTACCCTGCGGATGCGTAAATGGCCGGTGCTCTCCGTGGGCTATTTCCCCAGTGAACAGATCACCAAGCTGGGTGACGGACGCCTGGCGGAGAACCAGTTCTATACGCTGGTGGGCACGGCCAGTCATTTTTATAAGTACCACCACATCATGATGAGCACGATCCTGTCGTACACGCAGTTTTACAATAAACAAGCGGATACCAGTTTCCTCTACTTCAACAGCAAGAATATTTTACTGAACCATACGGTATTCCTGGATGCTTTCACCATCAATGGCTCTTTAACGGATGCTATCAATACAGACTATAAACTGTATGGTATTGATGGCAGTGTGCAATGGAAATTGCGTTCCTGGCTGACCGTGGGTGGAGGAATGAAATACAACTGGCAAACCACCTACAACGTGGCGCACATAGGGTACACAGGCATGTGCCGCGTTGTGATCCCGAAAGTAGGAGAGCTGGCGCTCATGGCGGACAAGGGCTTTGTGCCAGGGGTGAACCGCCAGTTGGTAGCTAATAATACCGGAAGATTGACCTATACCAAGACATTTTAAATATGAAGAACATGAAATACCGGCTGCTGACAGCCCTGCTTTTATGTGCAGGCCTTTTTACGAAGGCGCAGATCAGTATGACAGCGCAGGTACCGGCTGCCGGGGTGCTGCAAAAAGCGCAGTTATGGAATATCCTGCTGGTGTCGGCCAGTGAACAGCCGGTGGATGTGCGTATCATTTTGCGTTTGTCTGACCCGCACACTAACCAGCCCATTCTCACCGGGGTGTCCCGCACTTTTACGCTGACCAAAGGTGCGCGCCAGGTGACCGTGCAGGATGCCGGGCCTGTCGCTTACGAGTACCTTTCGCCGAATGTAGACCGCAGCATTAATGGGTTGCTTACCGTGGGCAACTACCTGGCATGTTACAGCCTGGAGGTGGTGAATATCAAATTCGGAGAGCAGGCAGTGGAAGATTGTGTGCCCTTTGCCGTGGAGCCGCTGGCACCTCCTATGCTGAATATGCCGGCGGATAAGAGCCAGCTGGATGCAGTGTTCCCGCAATTTACCTGGTTGCCGCCGGCGCCGGTGAATGTGTTCACCGACCTGAATTATGACCTGTTGCTGACGGAGGTGCGTACGGGCCAGAGCCCGGATGAAGCCATCCAGCAGAATGCGCCGGTGTTCACTTCCACGCATATTAAGGACCTGTATTATAATTATCCCGCATCCGGTGTGGCGCTGGATACTTCGAAGACGTATGCCTGGACGGTCATAGCGCGGAATGCGGCTGCATTTGCGGCGCAAACGGAGGTGTGGACGTTTAAGTTGAAGGGATTGCCCGGGAAGCCGCATTTACCGGCGAGTGCTTATGTGCAGTTGCGCAAGGAGCTGGATGGTAACGTGGCGGCACTGAGTGGTAGCCTGAAATTCTATTACATGAATGTGCCGGGGGATAAGCGTGTGCACTACGAGATCATTGGCCTCAATGAACAGAACACGGTGGTGGGCAGCGGGGAGGTGAACCTGCAGCCGGGGGATAACATGCTGGAACTACCGGTGGAGAAGGGGATGCGGCTGTCGTCGCAGAAGACTTACCTGTTCCGGGTGCTGAACTCGCGGAATGAGTACTGGCAGATGAAGTTTGTTTACAGCCAGGAGTAAAAATTGAATCAGAAGATACCTTATACCAAATAAAATAACGTTACAATGATATTGGCGTTTTCGGAAAAGCGGAAGAAGGCGATTGCGTGGATGATGTTGGGGATGATCTATTTTGAGACGGTGGTGCCGCCGGTGGCGATGGGGGCGGGGCGGCGTTATGCTCCTGCTGTTAAAGAAGTGGTGACTACAGCTATTGGTAGCTATTTTACTTCATCCAGGCGCGTTGTGAGGGAAACCGGCAGTGTTGCCGGCCTGCGGCCGGAGAAGAAAGCGATGGGGATGCCGCCGAAGACGGAAGACCTGGGAGGGCCTACCCAGCCGGAAATGACTGCATTTACACCGGTAGGGGCGGATAAGATGGTGGATCTGTTTAGTGGGGATTTTTCTTATAATATTCCGTTGATGGACGTGGGGGGGTATCCTATTGCGCTGGGGTATAACAGTGGGATTACGATGGATCAGGAAGCCAGTTGGGTAGGGTTGGGCTGGAATATCAATCCGGGAACCATCACGCGTAACCTTCGTGGTCTGCCGGATGATTTTAACGGGATGGATTCCGTTATGAAGACAGCCCATGTAAAGGATAATAAGACCTGGGGCGCCACCGCAGGTGCTGACCTGGAGATTATGGGATTCAAGAACCCACCGAAGTTACCAAACGGCGACAGTCTTAATATTTCACTTGGGTTGTCAGGGTCACTTGGGTTGTTTTATAATACTTACCGTGGATATGGCATTGAAAGTTCGTTTGGCGCCAATATCAGTGCGGGGTCAAAGACCACCGGCAAGCTTACCGCGGGCCTTTCTGTGACCAACAACTCTCAGGAAGGGATCACGTTGTCCCCAAGCCTTGGCTATTCCTACGCAGCTAAAAATGCCGAAGAAAATGGTGGCTTTAGCGGCAGCCTTAGTACCAGTTTATCTTACAACACGAGAAGTGGCATGAAGGCGTTGTCGTTTTCAGGAGGAATTAATTACTACCGTGGCTCAGATCGTATTCAAAAAGCACAGGAGGACGTAGCTGCAAAAAACAGCTCTGCATCTTTTGCCGAACGTACGGTAGGCGGCTTTTCCCAAATCGGTACTGTAATGTCCAGTGCTATAACATATGCGTATCCGACCTTTACCCCTACGATCAACCTCCCGTATACCAGTAAGATGATGACGTTTACAGCAAAAGTGGGTTGGTCTGAAAAAGTGGTGCATCCGTCCCTGTTTGTAAGCGGCTATTTTACCACGCAGAAGATTGCTGACGAGGATACGACGATGTATCTGCCTGCATTCGGCTATATGAATTTTCAAAACGCTGGTAGTAACGCATCTGCCTTAATGGACTTCAACCGGGAGCGTGAAATTGCCTACCGGGAATCGCCACCTGTACCAGCCATTGCCATTCCCGGCTATACCTACGACGTGTTTACTATGTCTGGCGAGGGAACAGGCGGTTCTTTCCGTCCTTATCGCAGTGATATTGGGTATGTGTTTGATCATTATATGAAAACGCACGACCAGTCTGACCGGTATAGTGGTGATGTTGGTTTTGGTGACATCCTGCACGTAGGTGCCGACCTGGATTACACCCGGGCTTATACGGAGACGGGGCCCTGGAAAGCCAACAACCCACTTGCACTTACTGCTGCTTTTACAAAGTCAGATCGCGACTACGAGGCTGTGTATCTCAAAAATCCTGGTGAAACGACCGTTAATCCGCGTACATATTACGACGCTTTGGGAGGTGATGACGTTGTGGCTCCAAAGTTGTTCCAGGCCAGTAAGTCATCACTGATCACAACTACTAATTTGCTTACCCGCTATGCCAATGGTAAGAAGAAGGGGGAGGTAAACCTGGCTGGCGGTAATGCTATCAAAGGCCCCAGGGATAAACGTTCACAGGTGATCAGCTACCTCACTGCCGGTGAGGCCAGCGTGGTAGGGCTGGACAAGTATATTGAGAATTATGGTGTTAACAAATTTACCATTCAGGATTGTAGCATGAAGCCTCCCATGGAAGAGGAAACGAGCCCACATGGGATTGTTGTAGAGTACTATGCGCGTGAAAACTTTAATAAGTACCTGTTCTCGACTAATACAGATACCGTTTTCAATTTTTGGGATAGGGGCGCCTGGTCGCAAAAGATGCTACAACCAGATGAGAATGGTAAAAATGGTGGGCTGGAGCATTTTTCTGCAAAATTATATACCCGAATTAAAGTACCTGAAACAAGAGATTATGACCTCTATGTCAATGGAGATGATGGCATCCGTGTTACCTTAAATGACTCCTTGATACATAATAGTTTTTATGATCATTCTGTTTTTACAAAAAACGGAAAGAACGATGATTCTGTATATCGTGTTTATCTGGAAGCTGGCAAGTACTACAATCTTAAAATAGATTATTATAATAAAACAAAGTACGCACAGCTTTACTTTCACGTTACCAGGAATGGTAGCTACATCAATGACGGGAGTGTTTTCTATCTGCCTGTTAATGTTGACTCGTTCATCATGACACATCCCGATACCACAGCATTAGTAAAAGAAAAGCGTGTGAATGAGTTTCGCAGGGGTAATCATATTTCAGAGATAGATGTCCTGAATGCTGATGGGCGCCGGTATGTATATGGTATCCCGGTGTATAACTTGTTACAGAAAGAAAAAACATTTGCCGTTGACCACAATCGTGGTAATGTCCAGGAAGGAACTGTAGCGTATAACCCGGTAGATGCAACTACCGGCAATACGAACGGGACCGATGGTTACTATCAGGATGAGGAGATGCCGGCTTATGCGCACTCTTTCCTGCTCACTGGTGTATTGTCGCCGGATTATGTAGACGTTACCGGAAATGGTATTTCTGATGACGATTTAGGTAGTGCGGTTAAGTTTAAATATACAAAGACAGCGGGTTTATATAATACTTACAACTGGCGCACACCTTATGTCACTGCCCCGCTCACTGCCGGCTATAACGAAGGCCTGCGCTCAGATACCCGCGATGACAAGGCCAGCTATGTGTATGGGGAAAAGGAATTGTGGTATCTCAATTCTATCGAGTCCAAGAATATGGTGGCCACATTCCTGTTGGAAGATAGGTTGGATCAGATCCCGATGAATGAAGACGGCACGAAGAACGCCAGCAATCACGCGGCTAAGCGTCTCAAAGAGATTGCACTGTATACAAAAGCAGACTTCCTGAAAGGTGATACCACGCATCCGGTAAAGAAAGTTCACTTTGAGTACAGCTATGAATTATGCAAAGGCATTAACAAACCTGTTAATGATTCAGGCAAGCTTACGCTCAAGAGTGTATGGTTTGAATACAACGGCAACAAAAAGGGCAAGCGTAACGCATATGTCTTTAATTATAACAATCAGAATCCCAATTACAACGCGAAGTCGTTTGACCGTTGGGGCAACTTCAAAGATCCGTTGCAAAATCCCGGTTCTTCAGCCCAGAACCTGATCACTAATGCCGAATATCCATACAGCCTGCAAGACAGCGTGAAAGCGGCGCTGAATGCGCCCGCCTGGACCCTTGATTCTATCATTTTACCATCCGGTGGCCGCATTAAAGTTACCTACGAAGCGGACGACTATGGGTATGTGCAGAACCTGAGGGCCACCGCAATGATGAAGATCCGAGGATTCTCCGTGGCAGCTCCCACTACATTGAGTGATCTGAGTAATCATCTTTACGATGCAAATGAGAACGAGTATGTAGCAGTGAGTGTACCGGATGCAGTGTCTTCCAAACAGGATGTGTATAATAAATATCTCTATGGATTGAACCGTGACATTTATTTCCGGCTCAATGTAAAGATGCCGTCAGATAAATTTGGCAGCGGGTATGAGATGATTCCCTGTTATGCCTCGTTAGATCCTGGTAACTATGGAATGATCGATGCACACACCATTTGGTTTAAGATCAATGGGGTAGACAACAAGGGAAATGAGCCGGGTACTTACAGCCCCTTGTCCAAGACCGCTATCCAGTTCCTGCGAAACAACCTGCCATCCAAAGCATACCCGGGATCCGACGTGGGGGATGACTTGGACGGGGTTGCGGCAGTGAAGATGCTATACGCCATGAGCCAGAACGTGATGGAGATGTTCAGAAACTTTGATAAGATGACCCGTTCCCGGAATGCAGTGCAACAAATAGATACTTCCCGTTCTGTAGTACGGCTGGCGGTGCCAGATTACAAGAAATATGGCGGTGGTTTGCGTGTAAAGCGCATCGTGATCTATGATAACTGGAATGCGATGACTAAACAAAAAGAATCTACCTATGGCACCGAATACCAGTATACAACAATAAAGGAAATTAATGGCGTAAAACAGGAGATCAGCAGTGGCGTGGCCGTTTATGAGCCTATCCTGGGCGGCGAAGAAAATCCCTGGCACCAGCCGGTTGAATATGAAGAACAATCTGCAAAACTGGGACCTGTAACGATGGGATACATTGAAAAGCCATTTGGTGAATCATTCTTCCCGGGCGCCTCTGTTGGGTACAGTACGGTGCGTACGCACTCCATAAAAACCAAGAATACACGCTCTGCTAACGGGTTTGAGGAGACAAACTTCTATACGAGTTATGATTTTCCCATCATCACAGACTATTCCCTGCTGGATCCCGAGACCAAGTTGGTTTATAGGCCTAAGCTGTCTAATTTTCTGAAGATCAATGCTGCACATCACCTGGTAATGAGCCAGGGTTTTAAAGTGGAACTCAATGATATGAATGGAAAGGTGAGATCACAGGCCACCTATGCCGAAGGAGAGACAGACCCGGATAAGGCGCTCAGCAAAACCACTACCTACTATAAGGTGGATGATCAGAATGCCACCTTTAAACATCTTAACAATACCGTTTTTGCAATGGATAAAACGGGCCATATTGATACGGTTGCACAGGTAGGAAAGGAACTGGAATTGATGATGGATATGCGGGAAGAGCGGTCTGTAACCAATGGACTGAACTGCGAGGTGAATGTTGATATCTTCTCTTTTGGTATTCCGCCTGTACTGGGCATTCCATCTTTGTATGTCATTCCCACGAATGAGGAAAACATTTACCGCTCTGTTGCCGCCACGAAAGTTATCACCCGCCATGGGATCGTAGATAGCGTGGTTGCCGTAGATAAGGGCAGTAAAGTGGTGACGCACAACCTGTTATTTGATGCAGAAACCGGCAGCGTGATCTTGTCCGATGCACAGAATGAATTTGGTGACCCCATCTATAGTTTTCAGTATCCCGCTGGATGGGCATACGATGGTATGGCTGGAGCCTATCGCAACATTGATGTAATCATTGATCACGCAAACATCCGGGATGGCAAACTGGTACCTGCAACAGGAATGGCCAAAGATACCAGCTACTTTGCCTCCGGCGATGAGATATTGGTATACACTCATAATGTAGTGGCAGGAGACGTTTGTAACCCCGTGTTGGCCACCTTCCCCGGTACAGACAAAATATGGGCGATTGACGCCAATGCACTGGTTAAGCAATCCACACCCAACTTGTTCTTTATGAAGCAGGACGGCAAGCCTTATACGGGCAACGATGTTACCCTGAAGATCATACGTTCCGGAAGAAGGAATATTGCCGGTACGGCCGGAGCAGTGACTATGCTGGCCAACCCATTGATGAGGAGTGCAGGTGGATACCAACTGAAGATAGATAATAACTCGAAGGTAATAAGCGCTGCTGTTACGCAATACCAGCAGAACTGGCAGGTGGAGGACAAAAAGAAGAGTAAGGTGGAATGTGCCAACAATTAACGAAAGTATTAAGCAACGTTCAATAAGAATATTATGCAGTTATTGAGATCAATCGCGCTGTTAGTATTGTGCTGCGGGATGATAAATATTGGAAAAGGACAACAGGTGTCCACGGGTGCCGACCTGACCGGTAACTGGCGGCTGGCGCGCATGGAATACCTGGTACTGCCCGAGAAATCTGAAACACCGCTTGAACGGAAGACAGTGGCCGTTCCGGATTCCCAGTTCCTGGCGCATGATTTTTTGCCATTGCTTTTTGTGTTCAGGGATAGTGCCTGTGTTATAAGATACAGTGGTGGTACGGAGAGCGGTACCTACCAGGCACGGAATACAGAGTTGGTGTTTAAGAATGCGCAGGCCACCGGGCACCATGCACGTGCCTTCTTTACCTACCGTATACAGGATGGACGGGTGTTGATCCTTAGTAATGACGGGGTTAATCATTACCAGGATTCGGTAAGGAAAGTACCTGTACGGATGCGGTACACTGCATATTATATTAAAGGGAGCTGATACTACCTACCAGGCGCGTTTTTTCGTTCAAGGTTTATTCTTTTATAAATGAAGCATCTGAATTTTAGTCTACATAAATATAAATGTACCCGGTTGGTGTTAGCGTTGTTCCTGCTGTTGGGGCTGACACGGACCTATGCCCAGCAATGCAGTTGGACATTATCGGCAACATCCACGATGTCTACCTGTGAAGCCAATGGCAAGGTGACATTAGTGCTTTCCGGTACTGCAGATGGGGTAGTGCAATATTCACTAACACCCATTGATACGGGACATTACGGCGTGCCGCCCACCACCGCCTCCGTATTGGAAAATATCCATCCTGGCACTTACAGGGCTACGGCCACCGGGGTTTGCCAAGGTAGCGTGGTCTCTGCGTCTACCACGGTAACGGTAGCGGGATCATATGTAAATATGCAGACTACAACGACGGTGGTAAGCGACAATCTTTATAATTGTAATAACGGTAATATATTGGTGTCCATTAGCGGAGGCTCACAGCCTTATACCATCCATGTTGCCGGGCCTTCCGGGTACACCGGGCCCGCTACGATTGGCGCTACCGGCAATACAAATCTCACCGGGCTTACTGGCGGTACTTATCAGATCTCCGTCTCAGATAATTGCGGTGCTACGACAGCATTGCAAACGGTGACCGTTAATACTATTGGTCCCCTTACCCGCGCTTACCTGGTTTTCCCTGGCGCAGCTTCGTCCGGCCAGTGTAACCAGTTAATTGTGTCTCCTCCGTGGGTTTCATTGAATGGTTATGCAAACCAGATCAGCTACCGTTCTGCTTACACAGGTATAAGCGTGGGTAAATACAGAAGCTCCAATGAAAATGATACCCTTCAGCTTCCAGCGGGAAAGACGGTGAAGGATATGATAGGCAGCTATCTGACTTACTATGTCTACCCGAACTGTGGTACCGTGATCATTGATAGTGTGCAGATAAGTGCACCTCAGCTTCAATGGTCCAGAACACAAACTTGTGATACTACCTTCGATTCTGAATTTTGGTTATCCGGGTTGGTGTGTTATCCTGTCGCTATCACCACGAAAAACCTGCTTACTAACACTACCTTCATCGATACTTTACACGTCGTTAATGAAAGTTCAGCCATACGAAAACTCTCCTACGGAAGTTACACGATATCTTATGTTACGGCTGATGGGTTTGTGGACACCCCGTACGCCAATCAACAAGTATTGGCCCCGGTAGTACCAGCTCAACCCTACCGCATCCAGATCCTGCAAAACGGCCCTGGAGAGCATGGGCATAACCGGGCGGTGGCTTTCCGTATCACCAGAACAGATGGCGCAGACGTACCAGCCGGTACCAAGGCAGCGTTTATTACGGGCTCATCTCAATATGTTTATAGCGCCACGTCGTCCTACGCCAGCCAGGTGATGGATATCTTTGGCACCCAGGAAGGGCTTTACTACTATCCGGGCAGTTTTGTCTTCAGGGTTACAGACGGTTGTACTGGTGCGCCCTACGATTTGTCGATTACTGTATTGGAGGAAGACGTGTGCCACTACAGCTGGGACAGCGTTTATAGTATTGCAGCGAAAGTGGTGCCCGATTGCCAGGGATGGGCGCTGACCCCAAAAGGATATGTAAACAAGCATAACGTAAATCAACAAGTGTTTTATCGATTGCTAAGCTGCTCCAATCCTGATGCTGTTTTTAATAGCAGCGTATCAATCCCCGACGGAGGTACATTTATCCTTAAAGATCCGGGTGTTTACAGAGTTGGGATGGCTACATTACAAGGTACCGGTATTGAAGAGGATTATGCAACGGAATCAAATACAGAACTGGTCAATATTATCTCACCCATCTCTTTTTCCATCGACCAGGCGCTGGGTTGGGTTTGTCCTGGAAAGAGCGACAGTTCCGGAGCAATCATCGTGACGGCGAAGGGGGGTGTCCCTAACACAAGCGGGACCTACCTGTACAAACTTGCACTGGCAGGACAAGCGCAAGCCGGACCTTACCTTGATTCCAACTATACCGGGCGTTTCGAACCAGCTACTACCGGTGCAAACTATCGTTTAGTAAAAAATCATAATTACGAAGTGTGGGTAGGAGACGAATGCAAGGCCAGTAAGATACAAGGGGTACAGGTCCTGGATTTTGCGACCGCCCAGGTGGCTAGCTCAGACAAACCTGAGTATTGTTACGGTGATGATGTGATGCTATCCGTTATCAATCTTCCAAGTAAAGCTACGACCTTTAGGTGGACCTATCCTGATGGCGAAATCAGTACCGTACAGAATCCGTTCATCAGCAATGTAGATGCCAATGATGCCGGTGTGTATCATGTCGTGATCAGCTCAGATATTTGCGAGAATCCCATCCTGGCGGATGTGAACGTGGTGCTGGCTCCTTATATTATCTCCTGTTACAGTGCTGTTACTGATACCAGCGTAAACCCGTACGCCTATGGCTTACTTGGTAACTGGCATCAGTCTACGTCCTACGTATATTATGGCGCACGGGCGTCCAGTGACCCTGCAGGCCAAACAGATATCCGCCATGATGGCACCTTTGCTGATTTTACAGATTTTCTTTCTTTCTGGAGCGACCAGGATGCCGGCAAAACCGATACTACGAAATGGGTCTGGAACGCCACCAGCACCATGTTCAATAAATATGGATTTGAATTGGAAAATAAAGACCCGCTGGGGCGGTATAATGCCGGTATCTATGGATATGATGATGCATTGGCGGTAGCAGTGGTGCAGAACAGCCGTTTCCGGGAAGCTGCTTTTGATGGATTTGAAGATTATTATTTCAAGAGCGGCAATTGTGACGAGGCCTGCCCCGCGTCCCGTTCTTTTGATTTCTCCCTGTTTAAAAATAAACTCGATTCTACACAAAGCCATAGCGGACGCTATAGTATGCGTGTGGTATCAGGCGACAGTGTGGGCATAATGGCCAATGTAACTGATACAGACCTGGAAGGGAGCACTCCCTCTTTTGTATATGGCTATAATACTTGTATCGGAAAAAATGGCTTGCAGTCTGTACGTACAAACGCTAATATCCTGGTACCGGTGTTTGAACCAATGGGGAACAAACAGGTATTAATAAGCGCATGGGTGAAGGAGGCGCAAAACTGCCAGTGTACCAGTTACACCAACAGCCAGATCCACATCGCCTTTAAAAGCTCAGACAATGACAACGCCACTATTGTTATTGCCAAGCCGGCTGGCGCTATCATTGACGGCTGGCAGCGCATTGAGCAGGTAGTGACGTTGCCACCACATACCGTCAGCTTTAGTGTGGCGCTTGAAGCACTCGGCAGCGGAGCGGCTTATTTTGATGACATCCGTATCCATCCCTACAATGCCAATATGAAGTCTTTCGTATACGATCCGCAGAACCTGCGGCTGATGGCGGAGCTTGATGAAAATAACTATGCAACTTTCTATGAATACGATGATGACGGCACCCTGATCCGGGTAAAGAGGGAAACAGAACGCGGCATAAAAACGATTACAGAAACGAGAAGTGCATTGATAAAGCAATAAAAGTGTAAAATAATGAGGAAGTTGAAGAAGATAGTATTGGTAGTACTGGGTATCCTGGGCTTAAGTATACCGGTGGCGGGGCAGGTGGAAAATGATACCACGAAACTGTTCCAGGCCATGGCGGAGCTGCAGTCTATGTATAAGGACCGTTACATTGGGTTTGACTTGAAGTATAAATATACCAGCGAAGCTGATCCCAAAACGGTACTGGACTCTGTGCAGGGAAAGATGTCTTTTTACGGCGCCCGCTATTGCTACCAGTTGGAGAATATGGAAATGCTATCTAACGGCACCTACAATGTGGTGCTGTTCAAAGATGAAAAGTTAATGTACGTAGCGCGGGCGTCTTCGTTGGTGGCCTCAATTGATCCGGTGGCACAGGTCAGGGAGATGATCCGTAGATCGGGCGCCACCGGCTATTCGCTGGAGGAGAACAATCAGGAGAAGAAATTGCATATCCACTTTGTAGCCGGAGGGCCCTGCCGCCAGATGGACATTGTAGTGAATAAAAAAGAACAGCGGGTGGTGGAGATCCGTTATGTGGTGAAAACAGAAATGCTCACCCAATCACCAGAAACCGCCGCGGGAAAAGTAGATCCGGCTTACGGAGACTATGCGGTGGTGACTGCAAGCTTTGAACATTATCGTGCATTGACAAATGATGCGGTGGCCCTCGACGAACACCGGTATTTTTTCAAAGAAGGGGAAGTGCTGAAAACGGCGCCAGCCTATCGTGAATACAAGATTTTCAGGGGTTCTCCCAACCTGTAGCCATTTGGGAGTGCCTTATACCTTATCATGAGTGATCTCATCAGTCCCCGAACCTTATAGAAAGAAAGAAATGAAATTTCGTTTGCCAAGCCTGATAAAAATATTGCTGTTGCTACTGCCGGCAGTAAGCTTTATGCCTGCCTATGGTCAATACGCGGACGGCCCCTCTGTGCGTAGCAAGCTGGATGGAGCCGCCGGTCAGTTGGCGGCAGATTCTGTGGCAACCACGCAGGATAGCATTTATTTCAATGCTTCGCTGGCAGCGAAGCTGGACACGCCCTATCATGTAAAGAACCTGGTAAATTTCAGCATCAACGAGTATTCAAGGGTCCTATTGCCGGTACAATTCACCGCCAGTGTGCAACTGCGGATCTACTACCTGCGGCCGGATAACGTGCAGGATTCTATGGATCAGACGCTTACCATTAATTACGATACCGCGCAATCCTATACACAACGTAATAGTTTTGTGTTTAATGATGCCCACCAGGTAAAAGTAAAGGTGTTGCAGGTTACCGCGCCTTCCCAGGCCATAGCGGCATTGCAGGTGGAAAATGTCATGTTATTATACCCGGTGTTCAAGATCTCCTGCACGGATGATGCGGTGAAAGCGGTATACAATAATGGTGCTGCCAATACGGATTCGACGGACGAGCTATTAGTGAATTGGCCGGCAGTGACAGGGATCAATAAATATGATCTGGAATGGTCTTATATCGATTCCACTGCACTACAGTCTGGCCGCTATGGACCCGCACCTTATGATGCCCAAAAGATCTTTGCCTACAATGGCTCACGGGTAACGATTGCAGGCAACAGCTATGCAATTCCATTAATGTATGACGACGGAGGAGTACTGTTTTACCGCGTACGGGGAGTACAGGAACGGGCTGGTAATTTTAACCGCGTTGAAACTGCCTGGAGTTCTGATTATAGTAGTGGGTTGGGTGCTTATGCATTTTGCGGACACCAACGTAACCTGAACTGGCAGTCCACCGCCACTTATGCAGAGGATGGTAAACGAAAGGTGGTGGTTAACTATTTTGATGGCAGTTTACGGAGCCGGCAAATGGTGACCAAGGATAATACTACTAATACCACAGTAGTGGCAGAGTCTCTGTATGACTACCAGGGAAGGCCTACTATACAGGTGCTGCCGGCACCCACCTTAAATACAGTTATCAAGTATACCCGGAATCTTAACCAGTATAATGGAGCTGAGTATGACAAGTCTGTATACGATCATGTGGCAGATGCCATTGATTACCTGAATGGCAGTGCGCCCGCGATGGATTCCACTTCGGGAACCAATCAATATTATTCTCTTAACAATCCGGAAAAGGACAACGGTGTCAACCGGTTTATTCCCCAGGCTAACGGCTATGCGTTCAGCCAGACGGAATATACACCCGATAATACAGGCCGCATCAGCAGACAAGGTGGCGTAGGTAAAACCTTTCAATTGGGGAGCGGGCACGAGACAAAATATTACTGGGCGGCTACACCTACCCAGGAAGAACTGTATGCGTTATTCGGAACAGAAGTAGGAGACAGAACGCACTACTTTAAGAATATGGCAATCGATGCCAATGGACAGGCTTCCGTTAGCTATGTAGATATGCACGGCCGCACCATTGCAACTGGGCTATCCGGATTGGCATCCAACACCAGTCTTAGCCCGGTGTCTGATACCGCTTCTGAAGTGGTAACTGACTCGCTTTCTGGTGCCAATCAAGTGCTGGACCTGGCGCTGACAAGTACCCAGAGCGAGGTGGTGGCTAAAGAAGGTAACTACCATTTTACTTACGAACTGGCGCCTCCTGTACTAAAACGGCTGGATTGCAATAACAACGAAGTATGTTACACCGGATTATACGACCTGGAAATTAAGATCACGGATGACGTGTATAATCAGCACCTGGGCGGTGCACCGGTGGTAAAAACATTCCATAATTATGATGCTGCCGGGATCATACCGGACTGTAACCCGCAACCCATCCAGGTATCATTTGACATTAACTTGCCAGTTGGTAGCTATACCATTACCAAGACGCTCACCATCAGCAAACAGGGATTAGAATATTACCGGGACAGCGTATTCAGTAAATCAAATGTGTGCACCACGCTGGACCAGCAGATAAGCCAGCAACGCGATTTCCAGTTACAGAATCAGTGCGTGCCGGATTGCCAGAGCTGCCGGGACAGCCTGGGAACCTGGGAGCAATTCCGGGTAAACTATGTGACCCGTGCCGGCGGTGCCGCTGCCGATAGTGCCAGCTATAGGGATGATGCATGGCTGGCCTACCAAACAGCCATGAGCGAATGTGATGACCTCTGCAACCTGAAAACAGAAGTGGACGATATCCGTGCAGCCATGTTGCTCGATGTTACAGCGCCTTCCGGCCAGTATGCACAGGTGGATGATAGTAGCTATGCGTATTCTATTTTCTATCATAAGGGGCCCAATGATCTGCCACCTTATCGTAATCCGAATATTACTTACCTGGATGAATATGGTCATGCAGAACAGGTATATGATGATAATATAAACATGTTCGTGAAGCCCCAGCAATTGGATCCTGTGCAGTTTGCAGCGAAATTTAAGGGGTCTTGGGCTAATGCATTGCTGCCTTCACATCCTGAATATTGTAAGCTGACACAGTATGAAGGTTTCCGCGACAGCCAGAACTGGGATAAGGCCTTTGAAGCAGTGGATACTTATGGTGGTGCCATCCAGAAAGGATTTTTAAACCCGACCGGTAATGCCGCAATACCGTTTACAATAGCGCTTACAGACTCACTGGTGCTGGACCATCCGGGCTTCAAGGCATTGATGGAGGCACGCCTTCAACCCAAAAAGGATACGCCCTCCATGTGGAGCACTGCCACCATCTCTGTAAAGTGTGGCATGGATGACCTGGGATGCCATGTTCAATATGATAGCCCGGCATCTGCGTTTGATGCAAACAAACTTTGTGGCGGAGACCTGGATATGGCGTGGCGTAATTTCCGTTCGGCCTATCTGAATGCCAAGCGCAAGGCGATCTTTGCTTACCTGGAAAGCTTCTGTAACAGCGCTCCGAAGGCCGCAGATCTCATCAAGCGCAAAGAACCCCGTTTCTCCGATGGTGCCGCCGCGCTGACCCAAGCAGGTTATGGTGCTTACGCAGGCATGTCCAAAGCCCAGGCAGAGCAAGCCAGCAGCTCGCTTTCCCAGGGAACTTATACCCAGAACTGCCAGGATTATGCTACCGTATGGACCCAGCAACTGGCTCCCTGTAAGTATAGCCCTGATGATCTGAAAGAACTGATACCGCTGCTTACCAAAGTCTGTATGGAAGGTGCCGACAGGTCCCATCCCTATGGCGCAAGCTCCGTGGCTCCTTCCAGCTTTTACCAGTATAGGAATTTCGATGAAGTTCTCGTTGCCTTCAACCGTACGCACAATATTACCACCGACCCCTGGAACTGTAATGCAGAGCTGATCACTACCCCTGCGCCTTATAACCTGCCCACCGCGGTGTCTGATGGTCTGAGTTATACAAAGCCGGACGACTGCCAATGCGGTAAACTCCAGGACCTGGTAAGGGAATACAATGCCGTGAAGACGGCTGCAGACCTTAACCTGGCAGCTTACCTGAATCGCACACGCGGTACGGCCTTGATACAACAGGATCTGGATGTACTGCTGGATGCTTGCTCCGGATCGCAAACTGCCAATACCTGTACTTACCTGCCGAAACCAGTTACCATTCCGGCACTACTGCGCTGCGACGTGGCCCCGGCCTGCGCTACCTGTACGGATATTAACAACTTATACAACGCCTTTAAAGCACAATATCCCTCAGTGACACCGGTACAGGGTGATGTGGATAGTGTACAGGCGCTAAAAAATAACCTGTTTGTTAATTATATGAACAGCCACCTTGGCTTTGGTAAACAATTGGTGGATTACCTCTCTTTCATGGATAGTTGCAGCCATAGTAATGTGCAGGGGGCCGGCCAGCAGGTGTGCAAGCCGGATGCAGGCAAAGGAGGGCTGATCAGCACTTATTCCAACGGCGGTACGGCAGACCGTATCCTGGACATGCGCGCTACCACGGATGGCGGTTATATCATGGCCGGCTATACGAATGGCTGCGGCGCCGGGGGGAATGATGGATATATTATCCGTTCAGATAACGAGGGTAATGTAGTATGGTCAAAAACCTTTGGCGGTTTGCAGGATGATCAGTTCAACCGCGTGGTACAAACCCATGATGGCGGTTTTATCGTAATCGGTACCACATATTCTTCCTGCTACGATCTCGGCTCTGCGCTTATTGTGCGTCTGGATGACAGTGGGAATGAATTGTGGAACCGCACCATTGACATGGGAGCAGACGGAAGCAGTGGGGAGGATATCCTGCAAAGCAGTGATACCAGTTTCACTTTCGGTGGTTACCGTATCAGCCATGCAGCAGGTGGTCTTGCCACCGACTGGCTTACAGGTGCGTTAGATGCAGATGGCAGGTTGGTTTGGATGCGCATGCTGGGATCCGCAGAAAATAAAAAGACCTTGCGCATGACCTTGCGGGATGATACGTTGGTGATTGCCGCATCAATAAAAACGGGGGGCACCACGTATGATGCCGTAGTGTTGAAGGAAAATAATACCACTGGCGCTTACCAGAGCCTGGACCGTTACCCTGTAGAAGGGAAAGACCACCTGGTAACGGGTTTGGAACAGGTCAACGATGGTTACCGCCTGACGATGGGAGCACAGGATGCCGCTTCCGGTGGTAAGGTGCTGGATGTAAGCAGCACTGGTGCAGTATTGCGTGTGTTGAAAGTGACCAATGGTGCGGGAACATGGAATGCTACTTCCTGGCTAACCGTAACGCAGGGCACCAGCCTGCTTGCAAGCCAGTCTGTGGGTGGAGACGTCTATTGGACAAAGATCAATGGCGATAACACCGTGGCCTGGACCAACCGGGTACGCACGCCGAACGCGGACTATTTAAATGCCATCACGATCAATGGACGCGGTAACCTGGCCGGTGCTGGTGCACAAGGTAATGGAGGCATGTGGATGCTCGCCAGTGCCAGCGGCCGTACAGGCTGTAACGATACGATAGCAACAATAGGGGTAACGGATGTCACAACCAGCGTGACCCGCAACAGCGGCCCGGGACTTACCGATACCTTGCTGACAAGCAACTATGTGAACGCCCTGGGTATGAGCAGCAATATCTGCAGCCCCTTTGTAAACGTAGTGACCTGCCCTGGTATGGATAGCTGCTACGTGGTGGGTGCAGGCCCACTGTTATGCGGCAATGCTGTGCCGATATTCCCAACAGTAGAAGCTGCAGACATCAGTAGTTGTTCAGACAGTGCCTTTTTTGCGTTGAGTGCAGGGACAGTTATTTACAATAGCTATAGGGACAGCATACTTACTGGTTTTGAGCACGATTACCTGGCAGCAGCCATGGAGGCAATGAGCCGTGAGCATTTTGCGGTGACCCATAATGACTATGAATACCATTATACGCTGTATTACTATGACCAGGCAGGAAACCTGGTGAAAACAGTGCCACCTAAGGGAGTGGTGAAGAATCGCAGTGCAGCCTGGATAGCAAGCGTGAAAGCTGCCGTGGCAGCAGGTACCGCGCTTCCTGCACCACATACGATGGTGACGCAGTACCGGTATAATACGCTTAATGCTGTAGTAGCTCAACAAACACCGGATGCAGGACAAAGCCACTTCTGGTATGACCGTCTCGCCAGGGTTGCGGCATCGCAGAATGCGAAACAATATCTGACAAACGATTATAGCTATACACGGTATGATTATTTGGGTCGCATTGCGGAGGTGGGACAGTTGAAAAGTAGCACTGCAATGACAGACTTGATATCCCGTAACGGAAGTGCCCTTGATACCTGGATCAACAACGTAGCCAGTTCCAAAGAGCAGATCACGGTAACCAATTATGATCTACCCCACACACCGCTGGAAGGTTACTTGTGGAGCGCGGAAAACTTGCGTAACAGGGTCTCCTGGAGTGCGGTTTACAATACGGGGGCTCAATTGGCAGGTGGCTACGACCGCGCATCGGCTACCTACTACAGCTATGATGTACATGGCAATGTGAAGGAATTGCTACAGGAATTCAATTCCGGCATGACGGGAGATAATTCTACCCTCGGCCACTATAAAAAGATCGCATATAACTACGACCTGATCAGCGGGAAAGTAAACACGGTGAGTTTCAATCCTGGCCAACCGGATGCCTATTACCATCGTTACAGCTACGATGCGGAAAACCGTATCACAGATGTAGAAACCAGTCGTGATAGCTTATTCTGGGACCATGATGCATTTTACCAGTACTACAAGTATGGCACACTTGCACGTACGGTACTGGGGCAACAGCAGGTGCAAGGGATGGATTACGCCTATACGCTGCAAGGCTGGATTAAAGGAGTAAATGGCACGTCGCTGGGTGGAAGTTTTGAAATGGGGGGAGACGGTGCCACCACTGCTAAGGATGCATTTGGTTATGCACTGCACTACTATGGTGCGGGAGACTACAAACCTATCGGTGACGTAAGACCTTTTGCTGAAGCTGGTGGTAGTAATTTTAAACCGCTGTACAACGGCAACATCGGTGCTATGAGCGTGAACCTGCCCAAAGTGGGAGAGCCGCTGCAATACAATTACAGTTATGATCTGCTGAACCGTATTGTGGGTATGCAGACGGTGCGTAACCTGGATGTTGCAACCAACACGTGGACACCGGTAGCGGTATCTGACTTTGGTGAAAACGTAACCTATGATCCGAATGGTAATATCCTAACCTATAATCGTAACGGTAATGCTACCTGGGCTGGTAAGTCACTGGACATGGATAAGATGCATTATAACTACGTGCCCGGGTCCAATAAACTGGATAACATTAAAGACGATGTAGATCCAAACGCATATACCGAAGATATTGATGGTCAGGCAGATGGAAACTATGAATATGATGCGATTGGTAACCTGGTAAAGGACCAGCAGAGTAGTATTGACGAGATCAGGTGGACCGTTTACGGGAAGATCTCGGATATTCATAAAACCAATGGCGATGGTACTACGATACACTATACGTACGATGTGAGTGGAAACCGCATCAGTAAGACGGTGAATGGTGTACTCACATGGTACGTGCGGGATGCGACTGGCAATGTGATGAGTATTTATACCCGTGGCGATAATAGCGTGAACGGCGGCCATCTTACCCAGACAGAGACAGGTATTTATGGTAGTAGTCGTTTGGGTGTAGAGCAAGGGAAGAAGGACCTGGAGCAGGCAGCAGCAGGTGTTACAGGCAGCACAGATAGTGGACTGTTGTTTAATTTTCCCCGTGGGCAAAAGATGTATGAGGTTGGGAACCATTTAGGGAACGTACTGGCTACAGTGGGGGATGTTAAATTGCCAGAAAGCACGGATAATGTTACTGTAACTGGATTTGAGCCGAAGGTAAGGAGCGCACAGGATTACTATCCATTTGGGATGCAGGAGCCTGGGAGGATATTTAGTAATGCGGTGTATCGGTATGGGTTTAATGGGAAGGAGAATGACAATGAGGTAAAGGGGGAGGGCGATCAGCAGGATTATGGAATGCGCTTTTATGATCCAAGAGTAGGCAAATTTCTCAGCATAGACCCTTTGACCCGTTCGTATCCTATGCTAACGCCCTATCAATATGCTAGCAATGGGCCGATTGAAAATGTAGATTTGGATGGACTAGAAAAGTATCATTATACATTTGCGTTTGATGCTACAGGTCATACAGTGGTAAAGCTAGCGAACATTGAACATTTCTCGGAATGGCAATGGAAGCCTGCCGTGGGAGGTACTGCATTGGGATTTCAACTTTTTGAACGAATACAAGATCCAAGAAAGGAGTATATTGTTGAGTATAAGTTTAGAAGTATACTTCAGGTTGAATTTACCGCAGTGGAAGCTGACCAAACACTTACAGCAACATTTGGTACCGAAAAGGATGCGTTGAATGCGACTTGGGACGATTTTCACTTTTCCGAAGCAAGAGAACAATTTGCAAAAGGACTAGCAGCCGGGGCTGGCGGTGGGTCACCAGGAAGATTATTTAGGAGATCATGGGCGCCACACGTAGCAGAGCCGATGGTTGCACATCTTCCGGAAGAAGGCATAACATTGAAAGAAGGCACACCACAGGTTGGAAAAATGTTTAAATCGTATAAAGCAACTATTCAAGATGGGAAAATAAGTATGGTAAATTCTGAAGGGAGATTGGTAAATACAAATGGACGTTATGATTTTGTTATTACAAATGATGGCACACTGTTGATTGGAACAGGGCATTATCAAATGTCTGGTGAAGCAGAGACGGTCAGAGCTGCAGGTCAGATTAAGTTGAGAAATGGTAGTGTTGTAGAGGTTACAAATAGCTCTGGCCACTATAAGCCTTCCATTTCTGAGGGGAATCGTGGGGTTGGAATGTTGGAACAAATGGGTGTTAATATGAATAGTGCTAGGGTTACGATGTATAATTCTGATGGAACAATAAATACGACCAAGAAAAATGGGCAATAATTTTATTTTGAATAAGGCTGTAAAACAATATGTAACAAACTTGGCTGTAAATGCCCAGGAAAACGCTATTTTATTTCCAGTAGATAGGGATTTTTTGCTTCCGCATTTGAATGAAATAGAATCCCTACAATTGGAGTCTTTCTTGTATTACAATTTTGAGTTGGTGAACGATACGTACGTAAATGAATTATTCGTTTGTTTGCCTGAAGTTTGGGCGCGAGTTGACATTGATATGCTGTTGTTAATTGCTGAAAAATTTACCAATGTTCATTCCTACTTTAGTTTGATAAAGTTTACTTATAAATACATTGAGATCGACATAATTAGACTTGTCATGAAAATCGCGCAGGTTAAAAATATTGATTACCTACGTGAAATTATAGCATACCTTGAAAGGCAATGGAATGTCCTCATTAAAACAGAACTCGATAGAGAGGAGCTTATTAATGGCGTTTCAGGTGTCAGCTTTATTAAATGGCAGCAGATAAAATGGAAATTTCTTGAAGATGAAAGAGTTCAACCTGCACAGTTGATTTTAGGTGATGTTAAACAAAGCATATTTAGCGTTATACAAGAGTTTAAATCATAAGCGTTAAATTATTTTTAAATTAAATTGATTTGCTGTCAAATGTTGATAAAGGTAGTCATAAGGCCCCTTAATTGTACTGCGATTGCCTTATTAACTGTTTGAATGAAAAATAATTCGAAATACGCTATAGAATAAGGAAGAATAGTAAGCAATGCAGATCCGTTCCTATATCCGCCAATTATTGCTGTGTTTAGCCTTGTTTGTCCTAGGGAGGATGCCGGTACACGCCCAATACGTCTACAAAATAAAGGCAGATACCGTCCGCATCTACAACACCTACGATACAGCTGAACTGGTGCTCCAAAACCGCACCCAGAACGTGCTCGGCTACCTTTATAACAAAGGCGGCGGTGTTACAGAATTCCGCTTCCTAGGTGCGGTAGACTCCATGTACCGTAGAAACGACACCTTGTTCTACTACACCGCAGATGGCAAAACCATCCCGGTAAAAATGGATTTGTCAAACGTCTATGACCTCAAAGCAACCAACTTCGTTTCCGTAGCAGCCAATGACAGCGCCAACTTAAGCAAACTTCCAATACAGAAAGTTGTAGGTGTTGGTGCCACTAATGCACTGGACATGCCGGCACTCTCTAATCAGGCATACTATGGTGCTAACAGTACCTTGTATTACCAGGGCTTCGCAGTAACGGACGGTGCTGCTGCAGTAAACATGATGGTAAACTGGAACGGTGAACAAAAAGGCCCCGACGGCGCATTTATCCGTATAAAAGATGACAACAGGACAACCTGGAGCAGCTGGTGGGAACTAGTATTCAAGGACTTTTCAGACAGCATCTATGCCCGTTCTGCCAATGTTGTTCCCACATCCCTGCCTGCCTTTTATGGGTAGGACTGGAACAGTTTTGGCGGCACCACAAAAGCAGGACTTGTAACAGGTGGGATAGATGCTCCAACAGGATCAACGCTGTATTTTGGATTAAACATCCCTAATACAACCAATCAATGCGGCGCCCAGGTGCCGTTTAGAAATGGAGCTGGTTTTTTTCAGAACGCTGGAAGCAGGTGGCTATGAAAGTTGGCTGCAATTGGCCGATAGGCCTTGGACAAATGCCGGCTTCATACAAAATCAGAACACCGCAGCGCAAACGACCTCTAATTTTTGGGTGAGCGGGAATGGTGCTGTTCAAAGCCTCTCCACGGGAAACGCAGAGAATGTTTCGCAGTTCATGCTGCACATCAACAATAATGCAGGAAATAACATAAGATGGACAGCCCGGTTGTTGACGCCTGAATTAATCGCAGACACAGGATGCGACTTATACTGGGGTGCCTACACAGATGCAGGTGTTTTCTGGGCACAGGTTAAATACCAGTTGGAGTATACAAAGTCATGGAACTAGCTGGAGACTGGTGTTCCGGTCGAATTAGTTCGTCTTTGACAGGCCATAACGACGTAGTGAAGTTGGAACGTGCATGTGCTGCGGCAAGAAGATACAAAGCGAAAAGACACTGAAAGAAGAATAAGTAATACAATGAATATCCGTTCCCTGACCATGAGATGGTTAACCTTCATATTGATATTGATCGCAGGAGTACAGCATGCAAATGCGCAATATGTGTACAAGATCAAAGCAGACACGGTCCGCATTTACAATACCTGCGATACAGCCGAGTTGGTGCTGCAAAACCGCACCCAAAATGTGCTGGGTTACCTTTATAACAAAGGTGGCGGCGTTACGGAGTTTCGGGCCCTTGGTGCAGTAGACTCCATGTACCGGCGCAATGACACGCTATTCTATCATACTGCAGATGGCAAAACCATCCCTGTAAAAATGGATCTTACCAGTGTGTATGATCTGAAGTCAACTAATTATATCACCATTAATGCCGGTGATAGCGCCAACTATGGCAAACTGCCTTTGCAAAAGGTTGTCGGCATAGGAGCCTATAGCGCCACGGACATGCCACCGCTTTCCAGCCAGGCGTTTCAAGGTGTGGGGAATAAAACGTATTACCAAGGCCTTGCGGTGAGCGATGGTTCCCGGGGGGTAAACCTGATGGTGAATTGGGATGGTGAGCTGAATGGCCCTAATGGTGCTTTCCTGCGCACAAAAGACGACACAAAAACAACCTGGAGCAACTGGCGGGAGCTGGTGTTCAAAGATTATGCAGACAGTATTTATGGCCGTGCAAGCAGTGCTTCCGATTATGTCAACCGTACTGCGTCTGCGTCTGAGCCCTCTGCCATACCAGCTTTTACTGGCAATCTTAATACAGTAGCAAATACTTCCATTTCCCTGATAAGCCAGTCGGCTATCAACACACCGGCGTCAAGAACTGGTATTTTATTTTCAGGCAGCGATAATAGCATAATAGGCGGAGCTAAATTTCAATTATATGGAGGGGTGAGTCAAAATGATGACCTCTGGATCAGGTATGGAGGAGGAGGTACCTGGAATTCCTGGTATCAAATGGCATCGAGGGCTTGGACTAATGCTAGTTTTGCACCTGTTAATATGCCATTGTCCTCTGTGCTGACAAATGGGAATACAGCCAATCATAGCATCATCTTAGGTGCCGTGGGGAATACAAATCAATACATCTTTCAACTATTAAAAAATGTATCTGGCAATGACTATTCAGCCTCGTTAAGCATCTCGTCTATTGGACAGGCTGTGTTGAATAGCAGACTTTCATCTGATTTAACAACTACGAGTTTAATATCGCTTCTTCCGGGAAGCGCAGCACCCTTATATTCATCTAATAATGGCGCTACCCTATATAGTATGTGGCATGCCGGCAATGACGGTGCGGGGTCGGGATTGGATGCGGATTTATTGGATGGACAAGATGCTTCTAAGTTCATCAGCAACCAGGGAACTGTTGCGCAGATTGCTAGCTTTTGGGTCAGTGGTTTTGGGGCCGCTGCCACGCTTAATACTGGTGCTGCAACTGGCGTTATTCAATTTTCTACCAATAATGGAAGTTATGCGACTAATGGATCCGGACATAGATGGTCAATATATCATAGTGGGACCGAAAGTGGGACTAGTATTGGTAATGATTTTAATATAGGCAGGTATGATAATACGGGTTCTTTTTTAAGTTCTACTTTAACTATACAGCGATCCACAGGTAATATTGGTATAGCAACCCAATCTCCATCCGAGCGGCTGGAGATAAATGGGAATATTAAAACATCGGGTACGTTCTTCTTTAACAGATTATTATCGGACGCTAATCTTCTTGCAGATTTCCAACAAGGTTACCAACTCTATAGTGACACGGTGGGAGCGTTGGCGCCTAATGGTACCAGGGTGTGGCTTGCCGGTCCCGACAAGGGATCTGTGGTCTTTGGCCCAAGGGCTGGCCCCAGTTACCTTAATGTGATCCGTATGAAAGCCGACACGTTCCGTTTGGAAGGCAATGGTAGCAGGTGGAAAGGGATCGCGTCACTAGGGACGGATGCTTATGGGAATTTGGCCAACACAACCGGCAGTTTCATTCAAAATCAGAATACCACGATCCAAGGTAATGCCAGTTACGTGATCTCAGGCCGGGGCACTTCCCAGAGTATTGGTACCTTTCAAGCAGCTGCCGGTCCGCCTCATTGGGTGCTCTTTAACGGCAGTAATGCCAATACCGCTGTTAGATGGTCGGTATCAATGAAAAATACGGAGTCGACGAACGATAATGGTGCAGATTTTACGATCGATCGATACGACAGTACCGGGGCTATCATTGATAATGTGTTTTTTGCGAAACGGTCAACTGGCTTTATCGGCATGGGAACTTCATCGCCTGTTCAAAAATTAGACGTTAATGGCGGGGTGAAAGCTAATTCGCTGGTTACTTATGGTGGAGGAACATCCACCGCTACCTATGGGCACTATTATTTGGGAAGCGCTGCTGGTCTCGGAAGATGGCGGCTTGGTATTAAGGGACTGGAAACTGGTAGCGGCAATGTGGGGAGTGATCTCGATATAAGCCCCTACACAGATGCAGGCAACGTTAATACGTCCGTATCAGCATTTACGATACAACGTTCCACGGGTAATGTTGGTATTAATAATGCCTCTCCGTCGCAGAAGCTGGATGTAAATGGCAGCATCTATGCATCTGCCAGCGTTATTACGCCTACCGTTGCAGCTCCTACAGCTTCTTCTGATTTAACGCTTCAGGCAGGAACCGGTAGTGCTGTAAACGTTAATAGCATGCTTAGAGTATCAAATTCAGTACAGTTGCCGCAGAAAATAGTGAGTGCATCTTATACGTTGACAGGCAATGACTATACAATATTTTGTAGCGCGAGTAGTACCACTTTAACACTACCGGCAGCTTCCTCTGCCAGCGGAAGGGTTTACGAAATTGTAAATGCCAGCTCAGGCAGCGTAATAATTAGCGCTGTGCAGGTATATGCCACGGCAACCACTTCTATTCCAACAAATACCAGCTGGAGGATATAGAGTGATGGGTCTAACTGGAGACTTATATTTAGATCAAATTAAACTAATGTACTGAGAATGTACATGGCCAGTGGGCCGCATAAAAATGAATAAATAATACAATGAATATTCGTTCCCTAACCATGAGATGGTTAACTTTGATGTTACTGTTGGTTGCAGGTGTGCAGCGTGCAAAAGCACAATATGTGTATAAGATCAAAGCAGATACCGTGCGCATTTACAATACCTGCGATACAGCCGAACTGGTGCTGCAAAACCGCACCCAGAATGTGCTGGGGTACCTTTATAACAAAGGTGGTGGCGTTACTGAGTTTCGTGCGCTGAATCCGGTAGACTTGATTTATAAGTCTAACGATACGTTGTACTATCGACTGTCCAGTGGCCAGATCGGATCTGTCAAGATAGGTCTGTCTGCTGCAGAGCAAAGCAGTTCTTTTATCCTGAACCAAAATACCGCTGCGCAAACTAGCGCCAATGCGTGGATCTCTGGCTACTTCAAGGCAAATACTGGCTACCAATCTATCCGCGCTACGGCTGCTAATGGCACCGGAGACTATTCTATCCTGGATCTGGCATCCGGCTCAAATCGCTGGGGGCTTGGCAGAATGGGGCAGGAGATGGGCAGTAACAGCGGTACTGATTTCGTGATTAAGGGGTACAGTGATAACGGTACTGAAATTGGAAATTATCTGAAACTAACCCGCGTCAACAAGGATGCGACGTTTGGGGGACACATAAAAATAGGGGATAGCACTGTGACCACGGCGGCTACCTACTTCGATTACCGTAGCCTGAATGGTACTCCCATTACATCGTCTTACGGTGTCGGTTTTACTAGCGGCACATCTGGTGGCGCAGGCATGACATCGGTTTCCGGGACCGGGCCAGGCCGGAGCCTGATAGTGCCTTTTAATGGTACGGCGCCCGTATTTTCCAGCAACGGCGGCGCCTCCTGGGATACCGTATGGCACGCCGGCAATCACACAAAGGGAAATCAATTCAGCCAGGTCTTTGCTAACGGGGTAGTGTTGTCTACGCTGACTACCAATGCATCTGGTCACGTAACCGGATTGGGTGTAAGGACATTAACCCCTGCGGATATTGGCGCTGCACCCTCCAATTTGCCATTGGCCACTGTGTTAAGCAACGGCAATATAGCTAGCAACAACATTATGCTTGGCGATACCTCGAGTACATCCAACTATGCTTACTTTGTATCCCGCAAGCTGAATACAGGCGGCTATTCCCAATTTATGTCTATAGGATTGGATTCTACAGGCCAAATTGGAATGCGTAAAGCGACGCCAGGCAATTCGGGTGCGAAGGATAAAATACTTTATCTCCCTTATGGAGGTACCACATTACTGTATTCCCCGGATAATGGAACAAACCGGTATGGATTATGGCACGCCGGTAATGATGGTGCAGGATCGGGACTGGATGCAGATTTACTGGATGGAAAGGATGCCGCGGGATTTATCCAAAACCAGGCATCTTCCCCGCAGGCTGCCGCAAATGCCTGGGTAAGTGGCAGCTTATCAGCCACTACCTTATATACTTCCGCTCCTCCCGGAACACCCCAGCATTTCTTCTATACCGGAACAAATCAGCAAGTAACTACTGCCTCAAGAAGGTGGCTGTTTACTTTCGCGAATGCAGATGGAACGAATGTTGGTAGTGATTTTGCGCTGCAACGATGCGATAATACAGGAGGTGTTAGTGGCACCCCGTTGTTCTTACAACGCTCAAACGGTTTTGTGGGTATAAATAGTACTGCCCCTACCGATCAATTGACTGTAAACGGCAACTCAAGAACAATAGGGATTATTGCAGCGGAACGCCCCTCAACAGCTTCAACAGGATATTTCGCTATTAAAAATGCTAACAGTTTATACCGATGGTCGATAGGAACCTCCGGTGTAGAGTCTACGGGTGCAGCCGGTGCGAATTTTACTGTATTCGCATACGATAGTTCTGGAAACCTACTTCGTTCCAATGACTTATTCATTAACAGGGCATCAGGATTTGTTGGTATCGGTACAACAACTCCTGATGTGAAGCTTCAGGTGATAGGTTCTGCAAAATCTAACTTGCTGTATACAGATGTCAGCACCAATGTTTATCATTACTTGCGTACAGCCAGTGGCATAAATCGTTGGGCTTGGGGATCAACTGGTGCAGAAAGCACCGGAGATTTAGGAAGTAACCTTACGCTTTATTCTTTTGCAGATGCAGGGACAACAAAAGCAGCGGTAATGTCGTTCGATCGCGCTAATACGCGGGTGGGCATAAACCAGGCTGCGCCCGGACAGCGTTTATCTGTAGCCGGCTCATTTTCTGCAACAGATTCTGTTATACTGACAAAACTAACCGGCTCAGGATTGGTTAAACAGACAAACGGCTACCTAACTACAGCCGTAGCGGGTACGGATTATGTACCAGCGACTGGTGGAACTGGTTACATTCAGAATAATCCCACCGCTACGCAGAGTGCTTCTTTCATTATCAATGGTACCGCTTCCTTTAAAACGGAAGCTTATACGGGCTCCATCTATCAAAACCAGGTCACGTCCAACTATCGTAGTGGCATGTATGTGCAGTCAACCGGAAGCATAAACAACGTGTTGACTGGTGCGCCGGCAAACGGTTTCATGTGGCGATGGCTTTCTGTCGACAGCGGAACGCTCAATTACACGTCGGACGCAAATGAAAAAATGCGCCTCACTTTTGATGGAAGATTAGGAATTGGCACGAACAGTCCGGGTACTACGCTGGAAGTGGCGGGTGTAGCCGCCGTATCCGGCAGCGCAAATGCATTTATGTGGACCGACAGAACGCTTGCCGGCAACAACAAATGGCAGTGGTATTCCTCCGGCGGAAGTACTTACCTGTTCGATGGACTGAACCAGGTAAACCGTGTTGCAGTGTCTAATGCCGGTAACGTGGCTATTGGTAAGGACGCTGCGACGGCCGGTTATAAGCTGGATGTTAACGGTTATGTCCAGTCTACCGGCTTCTACCAGTCATCCCTCCGTAGCCTCAAGAAAGACATCCAACCTTTCACCGCTTCCGCCACAAAAATCTTGGATTCCGCACAGGTGCGCACCTTCGTTTATAAAGCAGATAGCGCCAACATAACCCACATCGGCTTTATTGCAGACGAAGTACCGGATGCCATGGCATCTCCCCAACGACAAGGTGTAGACCAGGCAAACACCACGGCATTGCTGGTAAAAGCCCTGCAGGAAACTACCGCCCGCCTGGAAGCCATGGAAAAGCGCGTAGCCGAACTGGAAAAACAATTGAAAGAGAAAAAATAGATATTGATTAATATGAATTGCCACTCCCTTGCCTTCAGATCCCTGGTTGCCTTAGTGTGTATGTTTATCAGCGTAGCACCGCTTCGGGCTCAGTATGTCTACAAGATAAAAGCAGACACGGTGCGCATTTACAACACCTGTGACACCGCGGAGCTGGTATTGCAGAACCGCACACAGAACGTAGCCGGGTTTCTGTATAACAAGGGGCAAGGTGTTACGGAATTCCGGTCACTGAGTGATAGCTTTATCCTGAACCAGAATGGCAGTAAGCAGCCGGCAAACTTTAGCATTAGCGGAAGTGGTGCCGTTGGCGGCAGCCTGAATGCTGGCACCTGGATGGTCGCGAAAGCAGGATTTTATGCAGACCGGAACACGGTTTCATCAGGGACTGTTGGATACGCATTGCGTGATTCTACTTCCCGGATGCGCTGGGGTATTGGTACCCAGACACTGGAAACCAGCGGGGATGTAGGAAGTGATTTTTCAATATTCCGTTATCATGACAATGGTTCCAATATTGCAGCATCTGATTTCGTGATCCGGCGCCTTAATGGCAATGTGGGTATCCATAATGCATTACCCGCAAATACCCTGGATGTAAATGGTACAGGGTTCTTTAGCGGGAATCTCTCCTCAAATGGCATATTTACGGTTAGCGGCGGAACAATTAGCATGGCGAATGCCTCCAGTAACATGCTCATGTTTCCAGGGAATAACGTGAACAGTGCTCCCGTTCACGGCGTCAGCCGTAGTACCGGTACCAAGGTGGTACTATTCCCAAGCTTTTCAACCCTGAACACAGACTACGCCATAGGGGTGGAGGATAATAATATGTGGCTCAGCGTACCCGGTAATAAAGTCGGTTTCAAGTTTTATGCAAACGATACGGCTGTGTCAAAGATAGATGGCCAGGGCAACGGGGAGTGGCTTGGCCGCGGCCGTTTCGGCGGCTCCAGTAGTTCCAACCAGATCATAGGGGCCGGCCCCGCTGCAGAAGTACATTACGTAAATGGGAGTGCACTCTTTCAGGGGTATGACCGTACTGCGGGTGCCTACCTGCCTGCAATGATAACGGGCGGCGTGGGAAACACTACTAAATCGCTGCTCCTGAATAGCGCGGGCTATCAGTTCTTAAACCTGCCCAATGCCGGCCTCCTGGGAACTGATGCCAGCGGTTACCTGAAGGATGTAAGCACGACAGAGAACCTGAATACGGTAGTGCATCGGGGCGACGCTACAGATGCTTCTATCACAATTAATCCCCATGGAAATGCCTTCAGGTCGCTGCTGGTGTACCGGGACTCCGATACTTCCGTAACATATACCACATTCGGAAACAACCGCACAGCTGCTACCATAACGTTTATACCAGACACCAGTAAAATATCGAAAGCCTATAACATCAGCGTTGGAGCAGGAACGCTTACTTACTATAATGCCGGCCAGTCAGAAAATATATGGAGAAGTTCCAACCACGTACCTGGCGACACCATCAATATTTCCACAATTGCCGGCAGTGTATTGAGTAGCATTGTCACAAATGCAAGCGGGCATGTGAAATCCGTTTCTACGCGTTCATTGTTACCCTCCGATATCGGTGCTGCTCCTGTAAGTGGTGATACCAACTACATTATGTCGCAAACGGCAGTGGAGCAACATGCGAGTTTTTGGATTGACGGCCTGGCCAATGTAGGAAGTGTGACGATTGGGCATGGAGCTGATCCTTCCGCGGCTTTGCTTATTGCCAAAGCCGGTTTCGTAACCTTCTTGGATAATCGGTATAAATATGGTAACCGTGATCATAAGTTTCTCCGTGTAAACGACGTTGGCCAGCTGACGCAGGACTCTGTCCGGTGGGCGGATCTATTCTCAAAACCTACTACCTTGAGTGGTTATGGGATTACAGATGCCATTCAGAATCAGGTTGCCAGCGCGCAGCATGCATTCTTCAACATCGACAGCTCCGGTACAGCAAAGCTGTTTTCCGCGTATAATAGTGTTACTGGCGGAAATGCAGGCTTTTCAGTGCAGTCAGGCGGTGGTATCCGTTATTTTATCAACATTTACAATGGTAAAATGCTGATCGGCGGAAATGGGATGTGGCCAGGTACCGCACCTATAACCATTGCCTATGCAGGGCTTGACAGCGGAAATGTAGGCATCAATACGCCGTCTCCAACTGCAAAGCTCCATGTAACGGTAATGAGCAACACCCAGCAGTCACTGTACCTGGATCAGAAAGGAAGTAATCTGATCGTGGCGCCATCTTCCGGAGGAGGCACTGTTACAAAAATAGATAATACACTCGGCGGGCTGGCCTTGCAAGCCAGCACCGGGGCTGGCAATATGGGCATAGGTCGTGGCCCTACGACTTACGCAAAACTATCTGTGCTCGGCGTCATCAGCTCTGCCCAGGGCGGCTTCCAGTTGGATAGTGTATACACAGAGTCACCCATGAGGATCTATTCTAATAATGGTTCCGGCCATATTGATTTTTCCGCCCACAGTGCCAGTACCAATAAATTTGGCGTATCCATGTACGTGCCGGATAACACGGGTGACTTCCGCATTCAAACCGCACCGGTGGTTGCAGGTACGGGCACGCTATCTTATACGGATCGCGTTACGGTACTGAATAGTGGTAAGGTGGGCATTGGCACCACAGCGCCAGCAACAATGCTGGACGTTGTGGGCGACATCCATGCCTCTGGTGCCATCACTGCCACCAGCATCACTCAGACTTCGCTGCGCAGTCTCAAAAAAGAGATCAAACCATTCACCGCTTCCGCCCTGAATATCCTGGATTCTGCTCAGGTAAGAACGTTCATCTTCAAAGCCGATACCACTAATACAACCCGTATAGGCTTCATTGCTGACGAAGTGCCAGATGCAATGGCCGCTACCGGAAGAAAAGGGGTGGAAGAAACAAATACGGTGGCCTTGCTGGTAAAAGCCATCCAGGAAATGAAAGCAGAAATGGATGCCATGAAGGAAAAGGTTTCACAAGTGAATGCCTTGGAACAACGCGTGCACGACCTGGAAATACAACTTGAAAAAAAGAATAAATAGATACAATGAATATCCGTTCCCTCAACCTGAAGTGGCTGTTTGGGCTGTTGCTTGTTACCCTTAGCGCGCAAGTGGCAAGTGCTCAATATGTGTACAAGATCAAAGCAGATACTGTACGTATTTACAATACTTGTGATACTGCAGAACTGGTGCTGCAGAATCGTACGCAGAATGTATTGGGCTATCTTTACAACAAAGGCGACGGTGTCACTGAATTCCGGGCCCTGGGAGCAGTGGACTCTATGTACAGGCATAATGATACCCTTTTTTATCGTACCGCTGACGGGAGGACAATTCCGGTGAACATGGATATGGAAACGTTCATCCGGAATCAAGGTACAGTTGCTCAAAACGCCCGGTTTAACATTACGGGGTCGGGAATAGCGGGCGCTTTCTATTCCAGGTTAAATACGACATCCTCTGGAACCATCAGCTTTTATATGCAAACAGCGGCTTCGGCTCCACGATGGAATATTGGCACCTATAATGTAGAAACCGGCGTAAACGACGATGGAGCAGATTTCAGCATCTGGAATTACAATAACGCAGGCGCAAATATTTCCCAACCTCTCAGGATAACCAGGGCAACTTCTGCTGTGACGTTAGGAGGAACGTTAAGTATTTTTAATATTCCCGCCAGTACATCAGCAGGTCCGTTCTTAATCAGTAACGGGAAGCAGGTGCAATCGCGAACGGCGGCACAGGTGCTGTCGGATATTGGTGGTGCGGCTGCCTATGATTATGTTAATAGAACAGCGTCTAATACCGATCCAACCAGTATTACTGCTTTTACAGGCGACCTTAATACATTGGCCAATACCTCCATAGCGCTCCTGAGCAGTGCCGCCACTAACAAGCCCTCATCCGGTACTGGTTATTTGTTTTCAGGAGGTGATAACAGCAGTATAACACCTAATAAATTTCAACTATATGGTGGGGTTAGCTTGAATGATGATGTCTGGTTTAGGTACGGTACATCTGGTGGTACCTGGAATTCCTGGTACCAGATTGCATCGAGAACCTGGGCTAACGCTAATTTCGCGCCGGTAACTATGCCGTTGTCTACAGTGCTTTCCAACGGCAACACCGCGAATAACAATATGGTGTTAGGTGCCGCTGGGAATGCAAGTCAGTATATTTACCAGGTAATAAGAAATGTGTCCGGCAATAACTATTCTTCCATACTTGGGATAGGTGATCTCGGGCAAACGGTGATCAGCGGCAGAAATTTGACAAACCAGGCTACGGCAAATTATATATCCCTTATGCCAGGAGCTACAGCTCCCACATATTCTCCGAATAATGGAACTAACACCTATAACATATGGCACTCCGGTAATGACGGCGCAGGATCAGGACTAGATGCGGACCTATTGGACGGCGTAAGTGCGTCCGGATTTATAAGTAACCAAATAGCGACTCCGCAAAACGCCGGTTTTTGGGTAAATGGTTTCGGGGTGGCAGCTACATTGAATACCGGTGCAGCAACAGGTACTATTCAATTCTCAACAAATAATGGGACTTATGCAGCTAACGGCTCAGGGCATAGATGGTCTATATATCATAGCACAGCTGAAGCTGCCGGTAATGTTGGTAATGACTTCAACATTGGCAGATATGACAATGCTGGTGCTTTTATGAGCTCAGTCTTGACAATACAACGCTCAACCGGTAATATTGGTATTGCCACACAGACCCCCTCCCAAAAATTGGATGTAGCAGGAAGTATAGCGGCATCCACCAATGTAATAACGCCTACTGTAACCACCCAAACAATTAGTTCCGGGGGCGGTACTACCAGCCTTTCCCTACAGTCGGGAAGCACGTTGACGCTTAATCCGGGAACCAGCATGGTCAATGTCAACGGTAGTGTGGTTGCCACCGGCTACCTGACTGCCGGTACGGCTTTAACCGTGACGTCAGGATCTGTGCAGCTTCCTTGCCAGGCGGTTAGTGCGTCTACTGGATTGGCAGGTGCTTACACCACAGTTGTTAATACAAGCGGCATAACATTGACATTGCTCAGTGCATCTTCATGCAAAGGAAGGATCTATGAAATAGTCAATTCCAGTACCGGTGCGATAACCATAAGTTCTGTACTGGTATTTGGAACTGCAACCACTTCCATCCCGGCAAAAACCAGCTGGAGGATCCAAAGTGATGGGACCAACTGGCAGCTGCTGTCCCGCTCAAATTAATTTTTATGAAACTATTCCTGTTAGTAATACTTAACTTCTTTTTTACCCTGTCCGCCATCGCGCAGATCAATGCGCCCAATCAACTCGTGCCTCACTCTGCCATTTACAGCAATGTAACCTCCGGGCGCTTCCAGAAAAAGACCACCGGCACGTTACCAAATGATAACCAGTGTGTCACCACATCGGAGGTGAAAACACTGGTATGGCTGCAGGAAAGTTACCTGCCCGCTACCGCCAATCAGTTACCTACCTGGCAGCAGCTGGTGCCTTATTTTGCCAATACCATGCAAACCCAAACCTTCCAAAAGACTTGTGCTGCCGGTTACACCGGCAGTTACGTAATTGATACCATTCCCGCCGGAACCTATGTTGATTCGACCTTGGCTAATGCAAATGCCAAGGCACTGGCCGACCTGGCAGCAAATGGGCAGAATAATGCCAATAACAAAGGTACCTGTACCACCACCTGTGTGGGGGTTGATAAGAAGATGATCAACGGGGTCTGTGAAACTGCCGTGAGAACCTGTGTCCAGTCGCTTACAGTCACTGCTACAAAATATCAGAATACCTATCACTATACCTGGAGTGACGGTTCCATCAGCGATGATTTTACCGTAACCGAATCCCAGCCTTGCATAATGCAATAACAATCATAAAACTTCCATAGCAGCCTGCGCGGGGAAACCTCCACAATTCCTTATCTTCACCCCAAAACAACCCTACTTCCATGCGCAGGCTCCTCCTCCTGGCCGTCCTCCTGCTCGCCCTCACCGCACAGGCACAAACGACCAGCCTTCAATCTCCGCAACAATTCCTGGGCTACACCCTCGGCACCCAGTACACACCCTATTACAAAGTAGAAGCCTACTTCCGTTACATCGCCGCAAACGCACCGAATGTACGCCTCCAGCAATATGGCACCACTTACGAAAACAGGCCCCTGCTGCTGGCGGCTGTCAGCGCCACGGAAAACATCAACCATCTCGAAGACATCCGCCAGCAAAGCGTTGCCGTGGCCAGTGCAAACGGCAAATTCGCAGACAACGCCCCGGTCATTGTATGGCTTAGTTATAACGTGCATGGCAATGAAGCCTCCTCCACGGAAGCCGCTATGCAAACCCTCTACGAACTTGCCAATCCCGCCAACGCCCGTACCAGGCAATGGTTGCAAAACACCGTGGTGCTCATAGATCCCTGTCTCAATCCCGATGGGCGCGAGCGCTTCGTGAACTTCTATAATCCAATACGCCGCAAAATGCCGGATCCCGTGCGCGCTACCCGCGAGCACCAGGAACCCTGGCCCGGCGGCCGCTCCAATCACTACTACTTTGACCTGAACCGCGACTGGGCCTGGCAATCCCAGAAAGAATCCCAGCAACGCCTTGCGGCGTACAACCAGTGGATGCCCCAGGTACACGTAGACTTCCATGAGCAACAACCGGACGGGCCTTATTATTTTGCACCGGCTGCAGAGCCAATGCATGATGTAATAACGCCCTGGCAGCGCAGCTTCCAGGTGACCATCGGGAAGAACAATGCAAAATATTTTGATGAGCAGGGCTGGTTGTATTACACCCGCGAGCGTTACGATCTTTTTTATCCCAGCTATGGTGATACCTGGCCCCTCTACAATGGCGCCATTGGCATGACCTATGAACAAGCCGGCGGCAGCCCTTCCGGCCTGGCAGTGCTGCAGCGGGATGGGGATACGCTGACCCTCGGTGCCCGCGTAGCTCATCACTTTACTACCGGCATGTCCACCATTGAAGTGGCATCCCAACAGGCAAAACAGATCAACAACGCCTTCCAGGAATTTTTTGTGAACGCCGCCCAGCACCCGAAGAACGAGTTCAAAGCTTACGTGGTAAAAGCCGGGGGCAATAATGAAAAGCTGCGCAACCTGGCGGCTTTGTTGCAGCGCAATCATATCCAGTTTGGGTATGGTGCTGCTACCGGCAGCACATCCGGCTATAATTACTTTACAGGCAAAACAGAGAATTTTTCCATTGCCCCGGAAGATATGGTCATCAGCGCCCTGCAGCCACGTTCCACCTTGCTGCAGGTGCTTTTTGAGCCCAATTCCCACCTCACAGATTCTGTGACCTACGATATTACCGCCTGGGGCATCCCCTTCGCCTACGGGCTTACCTCGTACGCGCTGAAAACCCCGTTGAAGGCGGCAGCGGACTCCCTGCCTGTGCATCGTTACCAACGCATGGCGGCTGGCCATCCCTACGCTTACCTGGCACGCTGGAACAGTGTAAAGGATGTGAAATTTCTGGCAGGCCTGCTGGCAAGGCATGTGAAAGTACGGTATGCAGAGGTGCCGTTTGGCGCAGGTGGTAAAACCTATCCTGCCGGCACCCTCATGATCACCCGCAGCGGCAATGCCTTCCCCGGCTTTGATACCACGATCACCTCCCTGGCCGAGCAAATGCAGATAGAGCTGGATACCACAGCCACGGGCTTCGTGGACAAAGGATCGGACTTCGGTTCTACCAGGAACCGCTACATCAAACCGCCCCGCGTAGTAATGCTGGCAGGCAGCAATGCTTCGTCGCTGAAAGTAGGGGAGATCTGGCATTACTTTGAGCAGCAGATCGATTACCCCATTTCCATCGTGAATGAAGAAGACCTGCGCGACCTGGATTGGGAGGAGATGGATGTGCTTATCCTGCCCAGCGCCGACTTTACCATCCTCGGCTCCAAGGCCACTACAGATCGCCTGCGCAACTGGATCAGCGCCGGTGGGCGCCTCATTGCCATGGGCCAGAGCGCGGCAGATCTCTCTGTGACCGGCGACTGGGGCTTTCATCTTAAACATGACCCGGACATCGCCAAGCCGGATCCTTACCAGCATATCAAACCCTATGCAAACCGGGAGCGCGAAGAGCTTAAACAAACCATCCCCGGTGCCATTTACCGCATTCACCTGGATAATACACACCCCCTGGCCTTTGGCTATGGCGATGAATATTACACCCTCAAAGTGAGCGATGATATTTATGAGTTCATGGACCACGGCTGGAACGTAGGCTACCTGAAGAAAGACAGCTATCAGACAGGGTTTGTAGGCGTGGATACCAAGGCCCGCCTGCAGGATGGTATGGTGATGGGCGTAAAGGATATTGGCAACGGCGCCCTGATCATCCTGGCAGATGATCCTGTATTCCGCGCATTCTGGGAAAATGGAAAGCTGTTGCTGGGAAATGCGATCTTCCTCGTGGGACAATAGGAAATTATTTCCGCTTCACACTGCAACCCACATCATCACCTTTATGATCACTGATGGACTTGCCCTCAGCAAGGGCTTCCAGGGCATTTTGCAGGTAGTGCACCTTTACCTGCGCCGCATTACCCGGGTTGTCGTCAATGCCGCCGCTGTATACCAGCCGGCTGTCCTTGTCAAACAGGAAACAGTCTGGCGTATGGTCTGCGCCAAAGACATCAGCCAGGTGGGAGTCTTTGTCCAGGGCATAGGGCCATTTAAATCCCTGGGCCTCCGCATATACCTGCATGGCGTGAAGTGATTCGTTGACCTCCCGGTCGGCTTCATTGGCATTGAGAAGGATTACACCAATATGATGCGCCTGTGCGTACTGGCATACGGTGTTAGTGCGGGCCTGGTTGCGCAGCACATAAGGACAAACGTTACTGGTAAACATGATCAACAGCCCGTTAGTGCCCATGGCCTGGTGCAGGGTGGTTTCCTGGCCGCAGGCGGTGCGCAGGGGCTCATCGGCATTGGGTAGATAAGCGCCGGTAGGCAATGCCAGCGTGGCACCAGTACGTGGTAAAGGCAGGGCTGACAGCAGCAGCAAGCTAACTACAACAGCTTTCATAGGAGATGGTTTTAGGGAACAACTCATGTAAATATAACGAAATTATTTAATAAATCAACGGGCGCCGGCACCCTCGTTGACCTCCATCTGCCCCGCCTTCGTTATATTCCGCATCTCCTTCAGCACCCGTATCGCCGCATTCAGTTCAAACCCCACCAGCAGCACAAATGAGTTCAGGAAAATGTACAGCATCAGGATCATCACCGTACCAATGGAGCCATAAATGCGGTTGTAGTTATTGAAATGATTCACATACCACCCAAACCCCAGCGTTACCAGGATCATGAACGTAGTAGCCAGCATAGCCCCTGGCGTAATGTAGCGCCAGCGCTTTTCCACCGCCGGCCCAAAGTGGTACAACAGGGCAATGATGGAAAAGAACAGCAGCACAATGATCACCCAGCGCGCTATGTTGATCACGATGCGCACCCGCGCATTGCCGATGTGCAGGTACTCCAGCACATAGCGCAGCAAAGCGCCCTGCATTACCAGCAAAGCCAGCATAATGATAAAAAGGATCACTAAAAAGAAGGTAAGCCGCAGCGCCATCAGCCGGTGCTGGTACCACTTGCGCTGCCGGAAGCCCGGCAGGTCTTTTGAAAAGGACACCAGGATGCCCATCACCGCATTGGACGAGTAAAAGAAACCCACCAGGAAGGAGATGGACAACAATCCATTGTGCTGGGTGTACATGAAATCGTGGATCATGCCCTGCACGATCTTGAACGTGTTGTAGTTCGGGGTAATGTCTGCCGCCAGTTCATAGAGGGTCTTCTCCACGTTGCGCAGGGGGAGCAACGGCACCAGGGTGAACAGGAAGATGCAGAACGGGGGAATGGACATCAGGAAGTTAAAGGAAATGGCGGCTGCCCGGCTATTGAGACTGCGGTTCCGGGTCTGGGTGCCAAAGAACTTCACCGTATCGTACAGGGAGCTGCCCTCAAAGCCACGCAGGAACAAACGCTGCGAACTGCGTTTTACCCACCGCAGCGGGTGGAAATTGCGAAAGAGGGAACCGGTTTTGGTCATAATAAGTGATGGTCAGGGCATGACGGTATGAAAAAAAGCAAATCTAGTAAATAATTGATTATCCAGCTGTTAAATGCTGCTAATGACAAATTTACTATCAAGCTGGCATGCCCTGCAATGGGTGCTAAAGGCCCCTGGCATCGAGGGCTGCATGGTACTTCCGCGCATTTTCGAGGTGCTCTTCGTAAGTGGCTGCAAAGGCGTGGTGGCCCGCCATATCAGCCCGGGC
The DNA here is from genome assembly GCF_003071345.1 of Chitinophaga parva. Taxonomy (NCBI): domain Bacteria; kingdom Pseudomonadati; phylum Bacteroidota; class Chitinophagia; order Chitinophagales; family Chitinophagaceae; genus Chitinophaga; species Chitinophaga parva. The sequence goes on from NZ_QCYK01000003.1 coordinate 410,320, forward strand.
ACAAAAATACAAATAATCAGTATCCGGGGTGTTCAGCACAGCCTCCAGCGTTTTTACGGAGGGAGTGCAGATGGGGCCCGGGGGGAATCCCTTATGCAAATAAGTATTGTAAGGCGATTCAAAATGCAGGTGCTCGGACAGGATGCGGCGCAGGGCAAAGTTCTGTAAACTGAATTTCACCGTCGGATCGGCCTGCAGCAGCATGCCTTTGCGGTACCGGTTCAGGTACACGCTGGATATGAGGGGCTTTTCATCATTGGCATTGGTTTCCTCCTCCACGATGGAGGCCAGGATGGTCACTTCATTCTCACTGAGCCCCAGGGCGCTGGCCTTGGCCTTGCGGTCGTCTGTCCAGAAGTCGGCGTGGGCCTGCTCAAATTTTTCAAATACTTTCTCCGCGCTGGTATTCCAGTAAAACTCGTAGGTGTTGGGCACAATGGCGCACATGGCAGTGTTGGTGTCCAGGCCAAACTGGCGCAGGTACACCGGGTCTTTCAGCATGGCACGCAGCGCGGTGGAATCGGCCTCCAGGTTCTGGGATACCTTGCGCACAAAGTCGTTTTCGGTGCGCAGCTTGTTGATCACCAGTGTCACCGGGCTTTGGCGGCCGGAGCGCAACAGTTTTACAATTTCAAAGTTGCTCATGCCCCGGGTTACCTGGTAACGGCCGGCCTTCACCCGGTTGGGATAGTCCAGCTGCTTGGCCACCCAGTCAAAGCTGTTTTCGTTGCGGATAATGTCCTGGTCCCTCAGGCCTTCCAGCACATCTGTATAATGACTGCCGGTACGGATGTAGAAATATTTCTTATCGCCAAAGGCGCGGGTGTTGGGGCCAAAAACACGGTAGGCCAGGTATACGGCCGCGCCGGCCAGGATGGCGCATGCAATTAAAATTCCTCTCCTGATCCAGATCCTGTTGCCCTTGTTCTTTTGTTTCTTTTTGCTGACTTGTTTAGCCATAATAAAGATCGGTTAATGTCTGACGGTCTTTTCCCGGTTCAATGAATATTAACGTAATTGAATGCTTAATATTTTGAATATTAAGCATTTATTTGCTTTGATAATAAATTGATAAATATCTGATTAAGAATGATTTAGATAGGATAGCCGACTAAATAGCCTAATTACTGTTCCCCGTGGATCATTCCTCTCACATAAAAAAGCCTCGCTTGTCACGGCGAGGCAATTTATAAATCGTTGATAATGATCTGTTATTTCGCGGGCTGTGCGGGCGGCGCAACCGGCGTAGTATTGGCCGGGGCTGCGGGCAGGGGAGCCGGTGCCGTTTTGGTAGTCGGGATGTAAGGCTTGTTACCGTCAGTAGCGGCAGTGCCTTTGCCGGTAAAGAAATAAGAGGTGAGGCACAGTACCAGGATAATGGCAGCCAGGATCCAGGTGCCTTTTTCCAGTACGTCGGTGGTCTGGCGAACGCCCATTACCTGGTTACCAAAGCCACCCAGGTTGCCAGCCAGGCCGCCACCTTTAGGATTCTGTACCAGTACGAAAAGGCCCAGCAACACGGCAGCCAGCACGACTAATATTCCAAATACAATTAACATAAAATGCTACTTATTAATATCTGATTGTAATTCGTTGATCTTTTGCGCAAAATAAGCGCTTTTGCCCGGATTAAGCAAACTTAATTTTTTATATATCTGGATGGCTTTCTGGTGCTGGCGCTGCCGTGCCCAGATCTCGGCCAGGGTCTCTGACACGATGTCGTCATCCAGCATGATGGACTGCAGGGCCATCTTTTCCACGCGCTCGGAAATGCCGGATTCTTCTTCCTCTTCATACACGCGGTGCAATTGCTCATGGTACCAGTCTTTCTGCGTTTTTTCCGCAAAACTGTCTTTCATGGTACGCAGCCAGTTGGTGAAACTTTTCATTTCCTGCTCGCCTTTTTCACTCATTTTTTCGGCGGCTACCGGGTCTGCCAGTTTTTTGTATGCAAAATAATCCTCGCTGTAAAGGGGCTGGAAGGTCAGGTCGGTTTCTTCCGGCATTTCCAGCGGGTATATTTTAATCGGTCCTTCCTCGTAGTTTTCGGGCCCTTCTCCTTCGGTAAGGTGCTGGGGCGCTGCATCCTGGGCGGCTGTTTCTGGTGCCTGGGCAAAGGCTTGCACTGGCGCTGCTTCCTGGTCGCTTGTTTCCGGTGCCTGGGCAAAGGCTTGCGCTGGCGCTGCATCCTGGGCGGCTGTTTCCGGTGCATCGGCAAAAGCCTCTTCTGGCGCTGCATCCTGGGCGGCCGTTTCCGGTGCATCGGCAAAGGCCTGTTCTGGTGCAGCGGCTGAAACGCTTTGCTGTGGCGGCATCCAGGTGGTAATGATCGGTGCATCTTCCGCTGGAGCAGGCAGGGTGCCAGGTACCGGCAGGTGGTCATTGATCGCATCAGATACCAGTTGGATATCAGATGCCTGCAGTTCCTGTTCTGTGATGTCCGGCGTATTTGCAGCGGGCACGTTGCTGGTAAATGCCGGCATTGCGGCTGTGGTGTCGCCGCTGGTAAAGGCAGGCTCGTTATCCGCCAGGGTGGCGGCTTCGGCGGCCAGGGTAGCAGCGGGATGTACCGGGGTTTCTTCCATGAAATCCGGCAACCCTTCCGAGGCTGTTTCCAGCGTAGCTTCCAGGCCTTCTTTATCTTCGGTTTCCACGATGGCTTCGCGGGCGCCTGTTTCCAGGGCCTGGGCCAGGGTGGCGGCGTTTTCCTGGCTTACTTCACCCAGGGTGGGGGTTGCTTGCTGCGCATGGGGAGGGGCGATGGCGCCTGTTTCCAGGGTGGCATCTGTTGCCTCCGGAGCTGCGGGTTGCGTTGCCTCCAGGGTTTCCGCAGCGGCAAAGGCGCCTGCCTGCAGGGTATCTGTAAGGCTTTCGCCGGTATTTTCTTCTACGGTAAAACTGTTCTTCAGGGCTGCCAGTTCATCCTGGAAGCTGTGCACATTGAAGTTTTGCAACACGGCGGCTTCTGCTTCGCTTACAGATTGGTCTGTAGCGCCCTCTTCGGCGGTATCTTCGGATGCCAGCAGGCTTTGGCGGAAGGCTTCCATCCGCAGGCGAAAATCGGTGTTGTCCGGCTGGGACGCAGGAACTGTGGCAGCGGGTGTTTCCACGCTTGACTGCTCTGGGAGTGCGGCATCAGCAGCGGTTTCACGGGTGTTATGCCCGGCTTCTTCCTGTTCCTGTTGTGCTGCCAGTGAGCGGCGGAAGGCCTCCATTTCCTCGTGGAAGGTAAGGCGGGGCTTTTCATCTGCCGGTGTAATAGGTTGGGTAAGAGCTGCTGCCAGTTCTGGTGCGGTGGCACCAAAGGAGCCGGTAGTGGTTTCCAGGATGGCTTCCGCGTGGGAGGCCTCATACGGCGCTTCTGCCGGATGGGCGGGCGTTTCAGTGGCTTCCTCGTTGAGGGTGGTTATGGCTTCGTAGGCTGCTACGCTGATCTGACCGGCTTCCAGGGTATCCAGTGTATGGGTATCGGGGGCCGGTGCAGCCGCGGGTATATCTTCATCTGCATGGATGGCTTCATAAGCATCCACACTCAGGTGGCCGGTTTCCAGGGTATCCAGTGCGTGCGTGTCCAGCAGGGGCTCCGGTGTTTTTTCACCGGCAGCGTCCGCTGCGATGGCTTCATACGCGGTCACGCTGATCTCGCCGGCTGCTGCCAGTTCTTCCGTTGCTTCCGGCGTAGGTTCAGTGAAGGAAGGGAGTGTGGTCGCCTCGCTCCATGGGGCAGCACCAGCGTTGGCAGTGGCTACCAGGTGGTCAATATGCTGGGCAGCCGTGGCTTCGTCTGTAACTGCTTCATTTTCCGGCAGGTCAATAACCGGTGCCGGCGTTATCACGTCCGGGGGGGATTGAACAAACTGGTAAAGGTAATGCGGAGCACTGGTGTAAAGCAGGGCTTTGATCACGGCTTCGTGCTGCAGGTCGCTGCTGCGCTGGTAGGCACGTTTGGCCAGCAGGGCCCTTGCCCCCGTGAAAAAGGGGTAATCGGTCACCAGTTTTTCCAGTTCCCATTGCGTTACCTTTTCCAGGCCCGGCTCTTTAAAAATATGTTGAATGATACGCTGTGCGGTCATACAATAAATATAATTTTTTTATTACCAGTTGGCAAAAGCACGGTTGAAAATATCGTCCGTCATCTGCGGCACGATGGTCTGGTCCAGCAGGCTGTTCTCCACGTCAGACGGGAGTTTACTGGCCGGGAAGTCTGCCGAGCGGCTGAAGGACTGTTGGTAGCCTTTTTTATCACCCACACGCTTTACAAAAGTGATGTTGATGGTCACCGTAAGGCGGGAGGTGGCCGCCTGTTCTGTGTTCACTACCGCGGCGTTGGTAAAAGTATAACTACTGATATATCCTTTAAACTCGTAATCAGCATTGGGCTCATTCACCTGGGTAAGACGGGTCTGGGAAGTGATCTTGGTCTTCAGGGCTTCCGTTACCTTCTGGCTGAGCAGCGGGTTATTCAGCGGGGCGCGGTTCTCAATAAACGTCACGTTCACCGTTTTAGCCTCCGGGTCAATACTGGCGCCGGTTGTAGAGTAATTTACCTTGCATCCGCCCATCAGCAATACTACTGCCAGAAGGCCTAAGCGTGTTTTCATCCTGCCCATTTGATTTCGTGTAAAGGTATTTAAATTGTTAGATTGATAGATTGCTAAATTGTTGTAATGATAGCGGGTTAATTATTAACAATCTAACTACTACTCCGCAATATTATACTCCTTCAGTTTCCGGTACAGTGTACGTTCGGAAATGCCCAGGTCTGAAGCCGCATCTTTGCGTTTGCCCTTGTGTTTCTTGAGGGCTTTTACAATCAGTTCTTTTTCCTTGTCGGCTATGGACAGGGTTTCTTCTACTTCTTCATGGTGGTCTATGATGTTATGATCCGTTTGAAGGATGATAGGCTGCATGGGCTGGGACACGCCCAGGGCCGGCTGCAGGGAAGCAGCTTCTGCGGGCTGGTAATTATGCAGCACCGGGTTATCCTGGAAGGAGGTATTATGGGCCAGGTTGGGATTTTGCAGCACATCGAAGAACATTTTCTTCAGTTCTGTTACATCCTTTTTCATGTCGAAGAACAGTTTGTAAAGAATGTCCCGTTCATTGGAAAAATCGCTGTTGCTGCTGCTGTTGGCATTGGGGGCCAGCATGGGCAGGCGGTTGGTCACCGGCTGCTCCGGCAGGAAGCGGCGCAGTTCCTGGGCATTTACCTGCTTGTTCTGCGACAGTACGGAGATCTGCTCCGCCATGTTTTTCAGTTCGCGGACATTGCCTCTCCAGGGATAGTTCACCAGGATCTGGCGGGCCTCTTCATCCAGCTGGATGGAAGGTGTTTTATAGCGCTCCGCAAAGTCCACGCAGAACTTGCGGAACAGCATGGGAATGTCCTCCTTGCGGTCGCGCAGCGCGGGCACACGGATGGGCACTGTGTTAAGGCGGTAATAGAGGTCTTCGCGGAACTTGCCATCCTGTGTAAATTCCAGCAGGTCACGGTTGGTAGCGGCAATCACGCGCACGTCCGTTTTCTGCACTTTGGAAGAGCCCACGCGGATAAACTCGCCGGTTTCCAGTACACGTAGCAGGCGGGCCTGGGTACCCAGCGGCATTTCCCCGATCTCATCGAGAAAAATGGTACCACCGCTCACGGTTTCAAAATATCCTTTACGGCTGTCCACCGCACCGGTGAACGAGCCTTTTTCATGTCCGAATAATTCAGAATCGATAGTGCCTTCCGGGATGGCGCCACAGTTCACCGCAATAAAAGGGTGGTGCTTGCGGGCGCTCAGGGCGTGGATCACCTGGGAGAACACTTCTTTACCAACGCCGCTTTCCCCGTTGATAAGCACCGTCAGGTCTGTGTTGGCTACCTGTATGGCTACTTGCAGGGCGTAGTTAAGCGCAGGGCTGTTGCCGATAATACCGAATCTGTTTTTTATTGCTTGTATGTCCATTATTCCTGCGGTTTGTGTTGGTTAAAATGTATGTGCTTACAGTGCGGTAGCTGTTGCTGCAATGAGGGTACCGGAAGTACAGTCTGTCACCGTTACGTGTACATACTGGCCCTTCCGGAAATTGCCCTTCGGGAATACCACTACTTTATTCTGGTCGTTGCGGCCAAAGAGATGATCGGCAGAACGCTTGGAAGTGCCTTCTACCAGTACTTTGAAGGTTTTGCCTACATCATTGCGCATGCTTTCTTCACTGTGGCGGCGGTGTAGTTCCACTACTTCGGCCAGGCGGCGTTTCTTTTCCGCTTCCGGTATATCATCCTGGTAGCGGCGGGCGGCCAGGGTACCGGGGCGTTCGGAATAGAAGTACATATAGGCCAGGTCGTACTTCGCATATTCCATGAGGTTCAGGGTGTCTGCGTGGTCTTCCTCCGTTTCTGTGCAGAAGCCGCAGATAATATCGGTGGAGAGGCCGCAGTCCGGCAATATTTCACGGATGCGGTCTACTTTTTTGAGGTACCATTCCCGCGTATAAGTGCGGTTCATGAGCTGCAGGATCCGGGTGCTGCCGCTTTGCAGGGGAAGGTGGATGTAGTTGCAGATGTTCTCATACTTAGCCATGGTAAAGAGCACCTCATCGGTAATGTCTTTCGGGTGGGAGGTGCTGAAACGCACGCGGAGCAGGGGATCTATTTCCGCCACGCGGGCCAGCAGCTGGGCAAAGGTCACGTGGTCCGTGGAGTTAGGATCGGCGTCCTTCGGGGTCCAGTAGTAGGAGTCTACGTTCTGGCCCAGGAGGGTCACTTCCCGGTAGCCGTTGTTAAATAGCTCACGGGCCTCGGCTACGATGGAATCCGCATCGCGGCTGCGTTCACGGCCGCGGGTAAAGGGTACCACGCAGAAGGTACACATGTTGTTGCAACCCCGCATGATGGATACAAAACTGGTAACACCGTTATTATCCAGGCGGATGGGGCTGATATCGCTATACGTTTCTTCGCGGCTCAGGAGCACGTTCACGGCTTTCTGGCCGGTTTCTGCCTCGGTAATGAGGCTGGGAAGGGTGCGGTAGGCATCGGGGCCTACTACCATGTCCACCAGTTTTTCTTCTTCCAGCAGCTTGTCCTTAAGACGTTCGGCCATGCAGCCCAGCACACCTACAAGCATGCCTGGTTTTGATTTTTTGTAGCGGCGGAATTCCGTGAGCCGTTTGCGCACGGTTTGCTCCGCCTTCTCGCGGATGGAGCAGGTGTTGATCAGGATGAGGTCGGCCTCTTCCGCGTTGCGGGTGGCGCCAAAACCCTCTTCGTTGAGGATGGAGGCTACGATTTCACTATCGTTGAAGTTCATGGCGCAGCCATAACTTTCTATGTAAAAATTCTTCTTAAAGGAAGCGGTGCTTGCCTGGTGCGGAGCATAGGCTTCACCCTGCCGGGTTTCATCGTGCGTCTTGTCTGCAATTTCTAACATTGGCCAGCCATTGAATTTAGGAGGGCAAAAATACGCTTTTTAATGAAATAATGACAGATTGGCAGGAAGAAAGCCAGCTATTTTCCGGGGAAGTGAAGCGGGGGCTAAAAGCCAGTAAATTTAGCTTGTTTTGCTAAAAATATTAGTATTTTGCAAACCTAAACCTGGAAAGTGTATGGTAGAGCTGGAAGATATCCGCATGGGCAATTATTTCGCGCACGGCCAGCGGGTGATTGCGATCACGGAGGAGCACTACGCCCGGTTACCTGCACTGGCGGCGGAACTGGAGCCTCTGCGCCTGATCCCGAAGAAGCTGTTCAGCCTTGGATTTGGTACCATCCGGGCCCAGGATTATAACGGGTTTACCAAGACGTGCAATAACGTGGAGGTATTTTTGAAAGCCGCCCCCAAACAACAGTGGACCGTGCATGTGGGCGGTGCGCTGAAAACACGGTCTGTAGAGTATGTGCATGAGTTGCAGAATGTATGGTATTGGTTATTTGCGGAGCCTTTAAAACGGGTGAATGAATAGTTGAACATCGTTTTTAATCTTAAAAACTACGAGCAATGCGTGGACGGGAGAATGCGGTAATGTTACCGGACGAATCTGTCATGAGCAAAATACTGCTGATCAGGGGTAAAAGGGTAATGATCGACAAGGACCTGGCGGAATTGTACGGTATTCCCACCAAGCGGCTGAATGAACAGGTGAAACGTAACCTGCAGCGCTTCCCCGAGGATTTCATGTTCCAGCTAACAGCCGGGGAGAAAGCGGAGGTGGTCGCAATTTGCGACCACCTCAAACGGTTGAGGTTTTCAGCCGCCCTTCCTTATGTTTTCACGGAACATGGCGCCGTGATGCTGGCCTGTATATTGAACAGTGACCGGGCCATCGCGGTGAATATCCAGATCGTCCGCATTTTTACGCGCATGCGGGAAATGGTCCTCACGCATAAGGATATCTTATTGAAGCTGGATCAGGTGGAAAAACGTTTAGCTGGCCATGATGAGCAGATAGCACTTGTTTTTGAATACCTGAAACAGTTGCTGGCGCCGCCGCAGGAGCCGAGGCAAAAAATTGGATTTTTGCAATAGAACGGGGAGGGGCGGCGGCTGGAAGCCGCGTCCATCCATGCTTTCCGGTAAGGCTTTATAATTCAACCGGCAAGGACAAAAAGGAGGTGGTCGCAATTTGCGACCACCTCTGGTGCGGGAGGGTTTCATTCAGCCCTGCTTTGCGGTAAGGGTTTATATTCAACCGGCAAGGGCAAAAAGGAGGTGGTCGCAAATTGCGACCACCTCTGGTGTGGGAGGGTTTCATTCAGCCCTGCTTTGCGGAAGGTTTTATATTCAACCGGCAAGGGCAAAAAGGAGGTGGTCGCAAATTGCGACCACCTCTGGTGTGAGAGGGTTTCATTCAGCCCTGCTTTGCGGAAGGCTTTATAATTCAACCGGCAAGGACAAAAAGGAGGTGGTCGCAATTTGCGACCACCTCTAATGCCGGAAAATTTCATTCAGCCCCGTGTTTTACGTAACAGGCAGCCGTGGCGCTGCGGTTTGAACGATGGGCCCTCCGTGTTGAAATAACAGCACGGTCATCACGGTACGTATTATCCCTTCCATGCGTAAAGGCGTTTACCCAGGTACTGCCTGAAATGAAAGGAGGCTGCATCATTTCTTTGATGCAGCCTCCCTGGGCGTATCTTTTGTAATATTTCCGGCAGGGCCCCTCATCAAAGCATTGCGCAGGAAACTGGAATTTGCAGGTATGATTTCCAAAAGGTAGAAATTGAAACTGGAAATTCCCGCAGAGCGGGGAACGGGGCTCGAACCCGCGGCCTCCAGTTTGGGAAACTGGCGCTCTACCAACTGAGCTATTCCCGCTTTTGAATTTGTGATTGCAATAATACAAATTTGAATCATTATTTCCCCATTCCTGCAAAGAAATCCTTCACCGGGAAGGTACCGGTGGTTGGAGAAACCCATATTAAAACATTAACTTGGGCCCACCACCATTCGTCCCGCTATGAAGAAACTATGGATACTATTAGCGACGCTATTGCTTACACCGCTGGTCGCAGGTCTTTACGGCATGCTGCACGACCAGCTTTCCTATACCCTCAGTGCTGAATATTTTACCCGGTTCAAATTTATTCAATTCAGGCTGGAAGGACAGCTGGATAAGCCTTACCGCCTGCTGGCCGCCATCGTGGGCTTCCGGGCCACCTGGTGGGTGGGCATCTACCTGGGCGTGGTGCACGGCTTCACGGGATTAATGCAAACAAGCCCCCACCGGATGTTTGTATCCATCAGCCGGGGCATTTTACTTAACCTGCTTACCGTACTGGTTACCGCCCTGCTGGGACTTTACATCGGCTACCAGCTGCCCCAAACCGGCACGGGCTGGAGCCTGCCGCCGGGGCTTACAGATCCCAGGGATTTTATTGCCGTAGGTTCCATGCATAATTTCAGTTACCTGGGCGGCGCCATCGGCGCACTGGTAGGAGCAGGATATCAGGTATATTATTACTACCGGCAGCGGTATTTGCTTACACGCCTTGCATAAAAAGGGGAAATCTCATAAATAAAATGAAGGCTCTGAGAATCGCCTGTATGAAAATTTTCTCCATCAGGTTATCCGAATGAAAAGGGGCTGTCTCGAAGTTTTGAGACAGCCCCTTCCTTCCATTGAATGATTTAGCAGGATCTTATCCCGTGGCAGTGTGCCGGCTTCCCAAACCGGGGGCCTGTATTTTTAAGATACTTTTGCCAGCCGTGTCTTCAGCCAGCTTTCCCCCAAAGGCACCAGCCATCTGGTTTCCAGCTCTGCCTTGGTTTGCACCGTGTTGTTCAGGTAAAGGGTATCCATCGTCACCTTTCCTTTTTCCAGTGCATATGGCAGCTGTACCATCGGCAGCAGTTGCACTTTCCCATCTACCAGGAAACCCAGCAGCAGGCGGTCAAAGAGGTTTACATCATATTGCTGTTCCAGGCTTTTGATAATGCGCACAGAACTATCCGTGCTGCAGCCACTCACGCCGGCCTGGCTTTCATCTGCCAGGATCACGATCACCTGGTTGAAGAACAGGGCACCCCATCCTTTCACTTTATCCCCGTGCGATAGCCACTGGGCGGTAAACTGGTGCAGCTGTTCGTTGATCTCCTTTGTTTCCTGTTCGCCAAAAGGGCGGTTGCTCTGGTATATCCACACCCGGGACTGCGGATGGAAGTCCGCGGGCAGTTGTTGTTGAATTGTTGACATGCGGCAAAGATACGAAGTTGTGGATACTTACGCCATGTCCTGGGCTATCAGCTCGGCAATGTCCAGCACTTTTACGCTGTCTTCCTTGCCTTGTTCCTTTACCCCGTCTGTGAGCATGGTCATGCAGAAAGGACAATTGGCTGCTATCACGCTGGCCCCGGTGCCTACTGCTGCTGCGCCCCGTTCAAAGTTGATGCGGGTGCTGCCTTTCTCTTCTTCCTTGAACATCTGCGCCCCGCCGGCCCCGCAGCAAAGGCCATTGCTCCGGCAGCGCTTCATTTCCACCAGTTCTGCATCCAGCAGTTGCAGTACCTGGCGGGGGGCTTCATAAATATCATTGGCCCTGCCCAGGTAGCAGGAATCGTGGTAAGTGATCTTTTTGCCTTTGAAGCTGCCGGCTTCCTTCATTTTTATGCGGCCTGCGTCCATAAGTTGTTGCAGGTAGGTGGCATGATGGACCACTTCATAATTACCACCCAGCTGGGGGTATTCATTTTTCAGGGTATTAAAGCAATGCGGACAGGCCGTCACGATCTTCTTTACCCCATACCCGTTCAGTACCTGGATATTGTTGTACGCCATCATCTGGAACAGGAATTCGTTCCCTGCACGCCGCGCCGGATCGCCGGTGCAGCTTTCCTCCTTGCCCAGGATGGCAAAGGGAATGCTGAGCCGGTCCAGTATGGAGGCAAAGGCCCGTGTGATCTTCTGCGCACGCTGGTCAAAGCTGCCCGCGCATCCCACCCAGAACAGTACTTCCGGGGTTTCCCCGCTGGCAGCGTATTCCGCCATTGTTTTTATTTGCATGTAATCAGATTTGTCAGATTTAACCATTTACCCACGCATCCCGGTCGTCGGGACTGAATTTCCAGGGGGCCATATTGTTTTCTATGTTGCTGAACATGGCATTCCATTCTGCAGGGGCACTGCTTTCTTCCATCACCAGGTGGCGGCGCAATTGCGTAATGATGTGCAGGGGATTGATGCTCACCGGGCATTCCTGTACACAGGCATTGCAGGTGGTGCAGGCCCTCAGCTCCTCCTCACTGATATAATCGCGCAGCAGGGACTTGCCATCGTCCTGGAAGCCGCCATGCTGGTCTATGATCTTGCCCACGGCCTCGGCACGGTCACGGGTGTCCATCATGATCTTGCGGGGCGACAGTTTTTTGCCCGTGATATTAGCCGGGCAGGCTGCCGTGCAGCGGCCGCATTCTGTGCAGCTGTAAGCATCCAGCAGGTTTTTCCAGGTGAGGTCAAAGATGTCCTTCGCGCCAAATTTGGGCGGGGGGCCATCGCCGGCAGGCGCATTGGCCGCCAGGCTGGGATCCATCATCAACTGTACTTCATGCTGTACTGCCGGCATGTTTTCCATCTTACCCTTTGGGTTCAGGTCTCCGTAGTAGGAGTTGGGGAAGGATAATAAGATATGCAGGTGCTTGGAGTAAGGCAGGTAGTTGAGGAAGGCCAGTACACCCAGGATATGCAGCCACCAGGCGCCCCGTTCTATGAGCACCAGCAACCAGCTGGAAAGCGGGTTGAAAATGGGCATGAGATGGCCGGATACCAGGAATGGACCGGTGGCCGCATAATGGCCATAATGGCGGATCTGCAATACCTGGTCTGCCGTGTTCATGGTGAGGAAAAGGGTCATGAGCACGATCTCGGTGATCAGGATATAATTGGCATCGCTGCGCGGCCACCCATCCAGGTCGTGCCCGCGGAAACGGCGGATGTGTAATACATTCCTGCGGATAAGGAATACCGCGCAGCCAATGATCACCAGCACGGCCAGCACCTCAAAAGCGCTGATCAGCCAGGGATACAGCCCGCCCAGGATGGGACTGAAAAGGCGGTGTTTGGCCAGCAGGCCATCCAGCACGATCTCCAGTATTTCCAGGTTAATGATGATAAAGCCGGCATATACAAAGAAGTGGAGTACAGCTACCAGGGGCTTGCGGAACATTTTCTTTTGTCCCAATGCCAGCAGCAACAGGTTGCGCCAGCGCTGGCCGGGGTGGTCGGTCAGGTCTACATCGCGGCCCAGGAGGATGTTACGCCGTATCTGGCGGGCCTTGCGGGCAAACAGGTAAACGGCTGCCACAAATACGACGAGGAAAACAATTGCCTGTACAATGTGCATAGCTTAGATTTGACGAATCGAATATAATGTTTTTTATGTATGCAAGGCCTGCGCCGGTGTAAAGCGCGGTCTACGTGGAATGATGCGTGACAATGTGTGCAATTTATGTATTTTTACCCCTCGTAAAATCAAGGATATGAGTACCCGCAACATTATTTTGCAACAGGATAGCATCAACAAAAAACTGGAACGCATTGCGTACGAGATCTATGAGCAGAACAGTGAAGAGCAGGAGCTCATCCTGGTAGGCATCTGGGACCGGGGCCTTATCATTGCCCACCGCATTGCCAGCATCCTGCGCCACATTGCGCCCTTTAAGATAGAAGTGATTGAATTACACATCGATAAACAAGATCCGGGTGCCGTGAAGCTCTCTGCCACACCGGACTTCAACGGGAAGATAATCGTGCTGATAGACGATGTGGCAAACTCTGGCCGCACCATGCTCTATGCCCTTAAGCCTTTCCTGGATTACCATCCCCGGAAGATCCAGACCGCCGTACTGGTAGACCGCCAGCACAAATCTTTCCCGCTGTCAGTAGACTTTGTAGGTTACTCCCTGGCCACCACCCTGCAGGATATGGTGATGGTGGACGTGGAGGGCGAGCAGATACTCAGTGCTTATTTGATCTAGGCAGCTTGTAAAAATGGAATTGAATGCGCCGCAACAGGAATGGTTGCGGCGTTTTTTTGCCCCCAAAAAAGGCGGCCTTTCTGAAAAGGCCGCCTGTGTTATGTTTGCAGTCAGGTGATCAGCAATCTATTTCAGCTTCATGTCCTCAATAATACCCTTGATGCGTTTTTCGATCTGCGCATCCACGGCGTCAAACTGGTCTGCGGAGGGCAGGTGTTCATGCACGCTGAAGTAGAATTTGATCTTGGGTTCCGTGCCGGAAGGGCGGGCGGAGATCTTGCTGCCGTCTTCCAGGAGGAATTGCAGTACATTGGACTTGGGCAGTACGATGGCTTCTGTGGCACCGGTTTTCAGGTCCTTGATCTGTTGCAGCTGGTAGTCATAGATCTTAGCCACGGACACCCCGTCAATGACTGTGGGCGGGTTTTCGCGGTAGCCGCGCATCATGGCGTCAATTTCTGCCACCCCGTTCATGCCTTTTTTGGTCAGGGAGATCAGGTGCTCTTTGTAGAAGCCGTATTTAACATACAGGTCTATCAGTTGCTGGAACACGGTCTTGCCCTGTGACTTGGTGTAGGCGGCCATTTCGCAGATCATGGCTACGGAAGCCACGGCGTCCTTGTCGCGCACATTGTCACCGATCATGTAGCCATAAGACTCTTCCCCACCGCAGATGAATTTCTCCGCCGGTTCTTTCTTGCGGATCAGTTCTGCGATCCATTTGAAGCCGGTGAGCACATTGTAGCAGTTGATATTGTTCTTGGCGGCAAATACGTCGATCAGGTCAGAGGTTACCACGGTCTTGCACACGTAGTCCGTCTTTTTGGCCAGGCCTTTGGCTTTGCGGCCTTCAATGATATAGTTGAAGAGCAGTACGGCGGTCTGGTTGCCATTGAGCAGCACCCATTCTCCCTTGTGGTTCTTAACGGCAATGCCTACACGGTCTGCATCGGGGTCTGTACCCAGGAGGATGTCTGCGTCCAGTTCCCTGGCTTTTTTAAGGCCAATGCTCATGGCTTCCGATTCCTCGGGATTGGGATATACCACGGTGGGGAAGTTGCCGTCCGGTTTGGACTGTTCTTCCACCACGTGCACGTTGGTAAAACCAAAGCGCTGCAGGGCGGGGGGAACCAGCATGATACCGGTGCCGTGGATGGGTGTATAAACGATCTTGAGGTCGTGCTGTTTTTCAATAACATCGGGGAAAATGCTCAGGCCTTTCAGCATGGTGAGGTAGGCGTCGTCAATTTCTTTGCCTATGAGAGTGATCTTGTCTTCGCCGCCGGTCCATTTCACTTCGTCAATGGAGGTGATCTTTTCCACTTCCTTGATCACGTTCTTGTCATGGGGCGGGATAAGCTGGGCGCCGTCGTCGAAGTAGGCCTTATAGCCGTTGTACTCCCGCGGGTTGTGAGACGCGGTGAGCACAATACCGCCCTGGCAACCCAGGTGGCGGATGGTGAAGCTGAGCTCCGGGGTGGGGCGCAGGCTTTCAAAGAGGTATACTTTAATACCGTTGGCCGCCATTACATTGGCCGCAGTTTCCGCAAAAAAGCGGCTGTTGTTGCGACTGTCGTGCGCAATCGCTATTTTCACTTCACCGCCGGTGAAGGTTTGGTTGAGATAGTTGGCAAAGCCCTGGGTGGCCAGGCCTACCGTGTACTTGTTCATCCGGTTGGTACCCACGCCCATTACGCCGCGCAGGCCACCGGTGCCAAATTCCAGGTTACGGTAAAATGCGTCCGTCAGCTCTTCGGGGTGATGTTGCTGGAGGTCCTTAATGGCCGCAACGGTGTCGGCGTCATAGTTGCCATTTAACCATTGGTCAACTTTGCTTTGAATATTTACATCCATAACACTTGAATTTATAAATCCTTGTAAAGTAAGTAACACCGGGGGTAAATTCCAAATTTCACCAGGGCTTTCCGGGATTTATGGGCTCAAAACCAGTGCCACGCCCTTGCAGGCGCCGGTGTGGAAATCTGTTGTGGAAATCGTTAGTTGGAACCAGACCACCTGAATCCGTAATTTTGTAACTATGAACAGGGGATACCAAAGGGACTTCACCGACAATTACAGACACAAAGGTTTACGCAAACAGCTGGTAGACACGATCCGGCAAAAAGGCATTACAGACGAAAACGTGCTGCAAGCGATCAACAACATTCCCCGGCACTTTTTCCTTGACACTGCTTTTGAAGGCATTGCCTACGAAGACCGGGCCTTTCCCATCGGGGAAGGACAAACCATCTCCCAGCCTTATACCGTGGCTTACCAGACCCAGTTGCTCGAAGTGAAACCCTTTGAGAAAGTGCTGGAAATAGGCACCGGCAGCGCTTACCAGACCTGCGTGCTGGGAGAGTTGAAGGCCCACGTGTACACCATTGAGCGCCAGAAAAAGCTGTTTGACCTGGTGAAGCAATTTAGCTTTAAATCAAAGTATCCAACGTTAAGATTTTTTTACGGTGATGGCTATGAAGGCCTGCCTACCTATGGTCCTTTCGATAAGATCCTCGTTACCGCCGCCGCCCCGGAGATCCCGGAAAAACTGCTGCAGCAACTGAAGCCCGGGGGCAGGATGGTGATACCAGTAGGAGAGAAGGACGTGCAGCGCATGATGCGTTTCACCAAGATCAGTGATGCGGAATTTGACCAGGAGATCTTTGCAGATTTCTCCTTTGTGCCCATGCTGGCAGGAAAGAATTTTTAGGCGAAGCGTTTTAAATACGGATAAGGCCCATCGCATTTGATTGCGATGGGCCTTATTATTTGAAAGAAAGTTTTATTAAAAGGTCTGGAACTGGTCGTCTGACTGCTGGTTATTGCTCTTTTTGCGTTTGAACAGGTTGTTGTCAAACTTACCAAAGCGGTAGGCAAACGTGAGCTTCACAATGCGGGATTCACGCTTGCGCATGTAGTCCTGTTCAAATTGCGGCGTAACCTGGGTAAGTTGGTACTGGCGGGTGTTAAACACGTCAGACAGGGCCAGGGTAAGGGAAGCTGCCTTGTTCTTAAGGAAATCCTTTTTCACAGCCATATCCACACCGCTGAAACCTTTGATCTTGCCCTGCGCGGTAGATTGGGCCAGCTGCATGCCGCCGCCGCCGCCACCACCGCGGCCACCGCCACCACCGCCTGTACCGCCGCCACCATTGGGCAGTGCCACGGAAGGCGCCTGGTAGGTACCGTTCACCTGCAGGGTAAAGTTAGCCGGCAGCTTGGTCTCTGAATTGATCTTTGCCATCCAGCTAAAGCCATTGTTGGAGTAGCTTTGGTCACCGGATTTCACCGTCAGGTTGGTCTGGTAGAGATTTACGTTCGTAGTCACATCCCAGCCGCGGATGATGGTGTTCTTCATAGTCAGCTCCGCACCGTAAGAGTTGTCCTTGTCTGCATTCACATAATGGGTCAGCAGGGTGTCTTTGCCAATGGCATCGCTCACGGTGGTGATCAGGTCTGTGGTATTGCGGTAGTAAAGGGTAGCCAGGAAATTGCTGCTTTTCCAGTTTTTGGCGTAGGAAAACTCGAAGCTGTTGGTGTATTCCGGTTTCAGGTTCGGGTTACCCTCGCGCTGGTTCTGCGGATCGCTGTAGTCGCGGTAAGGGATGAGCTGGAAAAAGTTGGGGCGCGTCACACGGCGGCTGTAGTTCAGCTGCAATTCCTGGTCATGGTTCAGTTTCTGGCTCAGGAACAGGCTGGGAAACAGGCCGGGACGGCTCTTCGTAGGTTTGAAGTGCTCATTGGCGCTGGGAATTTCGCCGGAGTATACATATTGTTCCCCGCGCAGGCCTACCTGGTAGCCAAACTTGCCAATGGTGTTGGCATAGTTCAGGTAACCGGCATAGATCTGCTCACTGTATTTATAATCGTTAGACAGCAGCGGGTTGAATTTGCTTTCCTGGGTGGTGGTATCAATATCAAATACGTCGTACGTGCTGGTAAAATTGCGGAGAGTGGTCTTCAGACCCGCTTCCAGCTTGCCGTTCTTGCCAATGGGATTGGTATAGTCGCTCTGGAGGGTGATGAAGCTGGTTTTGCCGGCTGTGTTATTATCCTGGTACACGGGCTGGCCCAGGTTATTGCCCAGCGGGTCCTGCGCCTGGGTGATGAAGTCCCCACCGCGGTGCAGGCGGGAGAAGTTGGCATTCGCGTCCACCGTCAGTACCTGGCTGGGTTTTGCAAAGTTGTGCGTGTAGTTCAGTGCCGTGGTGTAGTTGCGGAAGCTCATGTCTGTGTTGGTCACACGGTCACTCAGGTTGGTGATGTCATGGCCTGCATCCTGGAAGGTGCTCAGCAGGTTGTCGTAGTTCTTGAAATCACCGGCCACAATGTTCTGCGACAGGGAGACCGTGTTCCGGTTGTCGATGGAATAGTCAGCCCCAAAGCGGCCAAACTGGAACAGCGGTTTGCTGTTATTGTGGTCATCCTGGTTCAGGTAATTGAGCGCGGAACTGCTGTCGGCAAAGTTGGTCCGGTGCGTATAGCCGTAGCCGGTGGAGTGGTTAGCGTTGATCGTGTAGTTGGCAAACACGTTCCATTTGCCCTGGCGCACGGCGATGTTGCCGCCGGCATTGTACCGGTTGCCGTTAGCCACGCTGGCGTTCACAGAGCCGTTAATGCCCGCCTTCTTATTTTTCTTCAGCACAATGTTCAGGATGCCGGACATGCCCTCGGCGTCGTACTTGGCGCTGGGATTGGTCACCAGTTCCACGCTTTCAATGGCGTCTGCGGGAATCTGGTCCAGCGTGAGGGTGGAGGGCTTACCGTCCACGAAGATATTGGGCGATGCATTGCGCACGGTTACGTTGCCGTCAATGTCCACATTCACTGCGGGCACGCTTTTCAGCACGTCTGTGGCGGTTCCGCCCACGCTCACGAGGTTGCGGTCCACGTTGAACACTTTTTTATCAATACCCATCTGGAAAGCACTTTTCTGGCCAGTCACTTCTACCTCGGCCAGGGCTTTCACGTTCGGGCTCATTTTGATATTGCCCAGGTCCTGTTCGGCAGTTTGCCCGGTGATCAGTATTTTTTTCTGCAGGCGGTTATAGCCCATAAAATCAATGCGCACCAGGTAGGCGCCCATGGGAAGGTTTTCGAGGCTGAAGTCGCCGTTGGGTTGCGACAGCATGCCGGTCACCACGGAGCTGTCTTTGGCGCGGAGCAGGGCTACGGAGCTGTAAGGCACGGGTTTACCGGTAGTGGCATCCAGCAGTTTGCCGTAAATATGCCCGATGGCAGGGCCCTGCGGGCGCTGTGCGCCGCCACCCGGCCGCTGCGCCGCACCGGCCGGGCGGCCGCCCGGCGCCTGTGCATGAACGTTCATCTGTGCGGTGGCGATCACGATCGCCGCCAGCGCTATCCATTTTTTCATCGTTGATAATTGCATTAAATCCTCACTCAAATTTTTTGGATCGTTGATCAAAACTACAGGTTGCGCAAAACGCGCTGCGGGTGATTGTGATAAATGGATGTTGAGGCACTCCCGGGTGTTGAAAATGGGATGGGAAGGTCTTAACAGTATTTAACAAAAGCCGCGCCCCATAAGCGATTGCAAAGCTATGACGGCAGTTTTTACCGGTAATTAAAAGGGCATTAAAAAACGCCGGAACCTTATCAAAAGGGCGGCGTTTTAACAGTAAATAACAGTCCTGATTTCAGGGATGAATGGCAAACGCTTTATGCACAAAGCGCAATGCACAGTTGTACCAGGCCAATGAGCAGCCCGATGATGGTGCCCATCCACAACATTTGCTGTAGTGGTTTACGCAATTTTTCGCGCACCGCGGTTTCCACGGTGGTGATGTCGAGGGCGTTGATCTTATGTTCCACCAGTTGCTGGATGTTCAGGTCCCGCTCCAGGTTGTTTACATACTGGTTGATGAGGATGGGGAAGAGGTGGTCCAGTTCCGCCACCAGTACGCCTTTGATCTGGTTCACGGTGCTATCGCCAATGAACATGGCGAGTACGGGCATGGCTTTGGGGAGTTTTTCCCGGAGGAAGGTATCCAGGTGGGTTTCCACCACGGGCATAATGGCCTTTATCTGTGCCGGGTCAGTGAGTTTGGTCCGGATGGCGTCGAAGGAAAAGAGCTGGGTGGCAACGGTGTGGCCAAGTTCCCGGGCCAGTTGTTGCTGGTATTTCGGGAAGGCACGGAAGAGGAGGCGGATGGAGAACCAGTTGGTGAACCAGCCGATGAAAGCGCCGAGTAAAGGAATGCAATACAATAACATAGGGGGCAAAGATAAAGCGTGGCAGGAGAACTTCCGCGATTGGTTTTTGAGAGGGTGGTAACGTGCTTTGTTATGATGTACGCTGGCGCTGCCGGAGCATTCGATCGGGTCTTCGCGTTCTTGTCGGGTGCTTGTCCTGACCTCGCATGCAGCTTTCATTCTTCGCATGCTTAATTTGATGTTCATATTCCCCCGCCGGTCAGCAATTTACTGCTCCGAAGCCTGGAAATTGATCCCGGGCCCCGGACTATTCCCTGCCGCGCAAAAAACCGGAAACACCTGCATTTTCGCGCTCAACCTGCACTATCTTTTGTCACAGAAACTTCAAAAATCGATCTGTCCTAAACAAAAAAAAGCGCCTGCTTTTGCAGACGCTTTTTGTGTTTGGGTGGATGAAGGGGCTCGAACCCTCGACCCTCAGAACCACAATCTGATGCTCTAACCAACTGAGCTACAACCACCGTTTCTTGTTTTGCGGAGTGCAAAGATAAGAGAATATGTTTCAGGTTTCCAAATTTTTTGAAAAAATTTCTCCTCAGGAAAACGTAGACGAGCTCGCTGCTTTTTAGAAAAGCCGCGCCCGCTGCGATGTTGGGGCGGGAAAAACATTTATATTTGTTGTCTACTAACTAGCCCGGCATGTACGCATGCTGGGCTTTTTTTGTCTAATGGTGCCTCGAAAGCGAACCCAGGATAAGTCAGGTAGTTAAAATAATAATGCTAAAGACTATGGATCAACTGAAGTTAAAACTGAAAGAGTATTATCAGCGGTACCAGCAAATGGACGCGAAAACCAAACCGGCAGCAGGACATGGTGACAAAGAACAGGTGGCCGATCTGGAAAATGATATCCTGTCACAATTTGGCTTGCCGGCGTCTAAGAGATTTGTGCAGATCCTGCACGACTTTGTTACCCATCGCCAGTTCAACGACCAGCTGGTAGATTATGTGAGCAAGAAGCTGAAAACCGCCGCCAGCAAGTACCTGCTGGCTCCCGTGATGTCGGACATTGAGCAGCTCTCCCATGCCCGCGACCAGAAACGCAGCGCCTACGATGTGCTGCCGGAACTGGGCTATCCCATCAACGAGTACAGCCTCTACCTGGTGGGCGAATTGCTCTACAAACGAAACATGAGCGCCACAGACATCCTCGATGAACTGCAGCGCGTACAGCACTTTGACGGCTGGGAAGACCTGTTGCTGGTAAGCAAGACCAATAATTACAAGGAAAACGAATTGTACGTGAAACTCCGTAAACACGACCTGCGCTTCATGGATGAATTCCTGCAGTACATGCGCAAACAGGCCGCCGGTGCCAATGCCCAC
Source organism: Chitinophaga parva (assembly GCF_003071345.1). Taxonomy (NCBI): domain Bacteria; kingdom Pseudomonadati; phylum Bacteroidota; class Chitinophagia; order Chitinophagales; family Chitinophagaceae; genus Chitinophaga; species Chitinophaga parva. The sequence goes on from NZ_QCYK01000003.1 coordinate 431,337, forward strand.
AAACGCCTCACGCCCGCGGAAGAAGGCTATGAGCCCAACTACCGCACTGTAACCAAACTGCTGGTGGAAGACATCGTGTTTGATAAAGACACTACACCCAGCATCTTTGGTAAAGTGCGCATCAACGGGCGCCTTACCCGCGTGACCATCGGCCTGGAATTTTCTGAACTGAACCAGATCCTCATGTCCAGCGATGAACTGGGAGTGGAGATCAGCAGCCTGATTAAAAAGAAACTGAGCAGCCCCTCCGTGGAAAAACCCATGGTGATTGATATCCGCGCACAGTTTGGCCAGGAACTGAAGCTGGACAATTGCTACCTGGAGGTATACAAACCCCAGCACCGTGACCGGAAAAACAAGAACAAATGGGTGGAAGACAAAGATCCCTTTTACTTCGTAGACAAGATCCTTTCCAAGAAGGAATTTGAAAAACGCAGCAAGGAAGTGGAAGTGAAACAAAAGATCCAGGAATGCCTGGAACTGATCGGGGGCTCTTATGTGTATTACCAGCGCCTCCGCCGCCTGGATATCACAGACGAGGAAGCCAAGCTGCGCGCTGGCCTTAGTGATGAACTGCTGTTTAAGTTATCTTACTTCCTCAATAAGTTGAAAGAGTAGGTTTTTCAATTTCGGTAAAAAGCCGGTAGTGCGCAGCGCTACCGGCTTTTTTATGCCGCGGGGGATCGTCTCCCTGGTCCCCTCCCGCGGGGCCGGTTGCGCAGGCCAGGCTTCGTGCTCCTGCATGATTACCGCAGGTGCCATGCATCTTTCCCTAAAGCCTTACTCCGTAAAGCCCGTCCCATACTGCTTATGCAACAAATACAAATACGGCTTCAGCGCATGATGCACAAATAAGTTCTTCCCATCAAACGGGAACCGCGCATAATATCCCGCATCCGGCTGCAGGATCACAGGGCTGCCGGCTGTCATGTAGGCATTGCTTTGCATAAAATGCGGCTGCACATAGCCCGGCATTGCTTTATGCACCCGCTTTCCCAACGTGGGGCCCAGGGTGCGCGCCATGCGCCGGCTGGCCCTGCGTGAGCTGCCATTTAACCTGCCATACATATAACCCAGCGCCCAGCGCACGGGTATTTTCTGTTGTTTCAAAATGGGTTTTATCCGGGAAAAGGGATTGATGGTATTAAAGTCGTTCGTGGTTTGCAAAGAGAAGGGCGTTTCCGGCACCCAGTCCCGCGCGTTCACTACGCGGAAGGCCCATCCATTGCGGGTCAGGTCGTCAAAATCGTAGGCATAATAAAGATTGCCCGGTTTGGGGGCAGCGCTGCAATAGGTTTTGTATACAATGTCTTTGGGCATATCCGGATCGTCCAGGTAGCCCAGGTAGGAGCGGAGCAGGAAGGCGATGGCCCCGCCCTGGCTATGGCCCATGATGATAAATTCGTGTATGCCTTGCCGGTAGCATTCCTTGATATGGCGCACAATATCCGGTGCCATGGAGCCCACGCCGATCATCCAGCCCACGTGTACATAAGCACTGCTGTCTTTTGCCACTTTGTAGTGGAAGTCCGTGCTGTCGTTGAGGTGAAGGGTGCCCGCCGGCGCGATCATGCCGGCATAGAAATTTTCCATCCAGGATTCCACCTCACCGATGGTGCCACGGATGCTGATCACCCCTACATTGTCTGGCGTGATCCACAGGTCCCACCGGTTGTGTAAACCTGTGACGGGCGCGCGATACACCAGGTGCGACACCGGGGCGGGGAGATAGGTATCGTGCCAGGGCGTATCGCTCTGGCGGCCGGTGATCAGCATCAGTTCTTCATATTCTTTGGGATCAAAGCCGGGACGCAGGTGCTGGCCGGGAGATGAAAGGGCGTAAAACACCAGCAACAGGCATAAAGGAAGTAACTTCATATTTTGAAATTAACTGACTGTACGGGATTTAACAAATTGAATACCGGGTTGCGCAAGTGTGCAATGCTAAACTTGTCTTACATTTAGCCACACAATTTCTAAATCATATGGCCACCAGACTAGAACACGATTTTTTGGGTGAGCGCGCTATCCCACAGGACGTTTATTACGGTATACAAACCCTGCGATCCCTGGAAAACTTTCACATTACCGGCATTCCGCTAAAATCAGAACCGTTATTTGTACAGGCCCTCGGCTATGTAAAGAAAGCCGCAGCCATGGCCAATAAGGAACTGGGCGTGCTGGACGCCGGCATTGCAGATGCCATCATCAGGGCCAGTGACCGTGTGATCGCCGGTGAGTTCAATGACCAGTTCCTGTCTGACCTTATCCAGGGCGGCGCCGGTACTTCGGTAAACATGAACGCGAATGAAGTAATTGCCAACGTAGCCCTGGAAATGATGGGCCACCAAAAGGGTGAATACAAATACTGTCATCCCAACAATCATGTCAATTGCTCGCAATCCACGAACGACGCTTATCCTACGGCGTTCCGCATAGCCATCATCAATAAACTCACGGCTTACACCCAGGCCCTGGGCGACCTGGCAGACGCCTTTGCGGCCAAGGGGGTGGCCTTCCACGGAGTGTTGAAGATGGGCCGTACCCAGCTGCAGGATGCAGTGCCCATGAGCATGGGCGATGAGTTCCACGCCTTTGCTACCAACCTGCGGGAAGAACTGTCCCGCATTGAAGACAGCAAGCGCCTGATCTCCGAGATCAACATGGGCGCTACCGCCATCGGCACCGGGGTAAATGCGCCCGCGGGTTATGCAGATATCGTGACCCGCCACCTGGCCACCATCACGGGCCTTGACCTGAAACTGGCTACTGACCTGATAGAAGCCACCTACGATGCGGGTGCCTATGTACAGCTCTCCGGTGTGTTGAAACGCACAGCTGTAAAGGTCTCCAAGATCTGCAACGACCTGCGCCTGCTTTCTTCCGGCCCCCGCGCCGGTCTCAATGAGATCAACCTGCCGCCTTTGCAACCCGGCTCCTCCATCATGCCCGGCAAAGTGAATCCCGTGATCCCCGAAGTGGTGAACCAGACCGCTTTTTACGTGATCGGCGCAGACCTTACCGTCACCCTGGCTGCGGAAGCCGGCCAGCTCCAGTTAAACGTGATGGAGCCTGTGATCGCCTTCTCGCTTTTCACTGCCATCACTTACATGACCAATGCCTGCGTAACGCTCCGCGAAAAATGCGTGGAAGGCATCACTGCCAACGCAGACCATACCCGCAACATGGTGATGAACAGCATAGGCATTGTTACCCAGCTCAATCCCATCATTGGCTACGAAAAATCCGCCTCCATTGCCCGGGAGGCCCTGCAAACCGGTAAATCCGTGCATGACCTGGTAGTAAAAGAGCAACAACTCATCACCCAGGAAAAGTGGGACGAGATCTTTACGTTTGAGAATATGAGTAAGCCCGTGTTTATAAACAGGTGATCGTACAGCGTACAGCGTACAACGTACAACGTACAGCGTACAACGTACAGCGTACAGCGTACAGCGTACAGCGTACAACGTACAACGTACAGCGTACAACGTACAACGTACAGCGTACAACGTACAACGTACAACGTACAGCGGATAATAAATCGACCCATAAAAGAAAAAAGCAACCCGTTTCCGGGTTGCTTTTTTTATCGTGCGTGATAGTACGTTGTACGCTGTACGCTGTACGTTGTACATTTTTCACAACAACTTCTTCGCCACATCTTCCCAGTCCTGTACGCGCTCGTAGCCTTGCATGTGCACGTTGTGGTGGCCGTGGTAGAGATAGGCTTTGCCTTTGAAGTTACTGAAGTTGCGGGTCAGGTCATCGATCATGAAATCTGTCTGTACAATGCCCTTGTCACCACAAAGGCAGTACTGGCGCCAGGTCAGGAAGGGGAGTTTTTCCTGCAGCCAGTCAAACTTGTCGCGCAGGCTGTTGGGAAATTCCATGGCGGCGGATACGATGTATACCTTGTATTTTTTGTTCAGCTGTTCAATGACTTCCACGGCGTTGGGAAAAGTATCCAGGTCGCGGAAATAACCGGGGGTGTGCAGGTATCGGTGAATGGTGCCTTTCCTGTCTTCCGGGAGGGCTTCCGCCAGCGTGCGGCCGTGCAGCTCTTCCTCCGTAAAGGTTACACCAAAATCGCGGTAATACCATTCCCGGGCTTTCTTCATCGGGTCCGCTATCGTTTCATCCATGTCTATTGCGATGCTGAGCATAAGTCTTGATTTTTTGTACAACGTACGCCGTCAGGCAGATAATGCAGGGCATCCGGCGTACGCGGTACGTTGTACACTGTACATTGCACGTTGTACGATTTTTAATTAAAACACCTTCACGGCACGTCCCACGTTACCATCTTCACTCATGCCTTCTGCCACTACGCGGAAATGTTTTGTATAGTCGTTGTTGTAAAAGCTAACGGTAGCGGTGTGGGTGGCCGGGTCTATGCGCACGTCCGGGCTCCAGAAGAGCGTGAGGCGCTGGTCCGGCAGGGAATTGAGGGGCGCGGCCACGGAATAATCGGGGGAGTAGAATTCCCTCACCAGGGCGTAACCGGCCTTCTTGAATACCGCAAAGTCCTTGAAACTGCCGTCTGTGCTGTTGAAAGGCGTGCTGCCTTTGCCACTGTCGCCACGCTTCATGTACACCGCGATGGCGCCATTGGAGCCGTTAAAGCCGCCCATGAACGGCGGGCGGAATACCTTCACCATCGCAATGTCAGACACATTCATAGTGGAGAGCATTTGAATGTCCGTGGGCATTTCGTTCAGGTAAAAAGTGGGGCTGCCACCTCTCCAGCTGATGCTCGGGTTACTCAGGTCGCCGGTGATCTGCAGGCCGGCTACGCGGCTTTGCAGGTACTGGAAAATGTTCTGGTACATGGCCGGCTGGTTGGTCAGGTCAAACACAATACCATCGCCGCCGGAGAACATGCCACTGGTATAGCGCTTGTCCAGTTCCTCTTCCGGTTTGATCTTTTTCTCTTCCACTTTTACTTCCTTCAGCTGTATGGGCTGGCTGGTCATGCTGGGCACATTGCGGTTCACGCGGTTGCCCTGTGCGGCTGTGGCCAGGAAGTTTTTCAGCACAGTATTATCAATGGGAGGCGGCAGCAGGTAAGGATAAGGCGTTTTCACGGGCACGCTGTAATCAAAGAAGTGGTCCGTGAATTTCACCGTAATGTCTGTGAAAGCCTTGGTGCCAGCGCCTTTGTAGTAGATCATGGCGGTGTCTTTAAAATGGGCGTTCTCCAATGCAAACTCACCCAGGCCGGTCACTGGTACCTTGGTATACAGGCTACTGCTGTCCACCGGCACCTTGATGATCATATCCAGCTGGCCGCCCATCATGGGCAGTTTACCCCCGCTGGTATAAGCCGTACCGCCAATGTTGATGCCGGTCTCATACTCATAGCGCTGCTTGGGGAACTGGTTATTGAGGATGGCCTTCCAGGCAAATCTTCTCCAGCCGTTGGTCATCATCACCAGGTCCAGTTGCTGGTTGGTGCTGTCTTCATTGTTTTCAAAATATTGACCGGCATCTTTGATATAACCGGTCAGGTCGGAGGAGAGCAGCAGGCTGCTCACAATGTTCTGACGGTCGGGATTTTCCACCACTTCATCTGCATCGGTCACTGCTACGGAAATGTGTGCCTGCAGGCTGTCCGGTACCTTGATGGTAAAGGAGTTCAGCGTGCGGCGGTTCTGGTTAATGGTGCCTGCTTTCAGGCCCAGTTGCATGGCGGGCTGTTTTACAAAAGCCAGCCGCTCTGCGATGGGCGTACCATCTTTCCTGAACAGCGTGATCTGCAAAATGCCGGAGGGCAGCTGGCTGGTGGGAATAAAGCCGCTGATCTTGCCTTCCTGCACATTGAGCAGGGCGCGGTACACCAGCTGCTGCTGCATGCTGGCCACCACCAGCATTTCATTGTAAGCATCGGAAGTAGTGGGGCCGGTGAGGGCCTGGAAGAACACGCGGGGGCCGCGGTTAAAGACTTTCAGCGTAGCGCCGTCACTAACGGCGGGAGGCAGGAAGAGCATCTTCATGCCGCCGGCGGCATTATTCACAATGGCGCTGTAGTTTTCGCCGGGGGCAGGGGTGAGGGTGAACATGCCCATGCCATCATGCTGGGTCTTGATCTCTGCCACGTTATTGCCTTTGCTGTCTTTTACCTGGCCGGTTACGGCAATAGGAAGGCCCTGTGCGTCAATGGCTTTGAAGGCCACCTGGCAGGCCGCGCCGGTCACCAGGTTACCTCCTTCGGGGAAGAGCTGCACGGCAAAGTCGGTGCTGGCCGGAGGGGTAGCGCCAGTGGCCTTTGCCTGCTGGTCAAAAATGGTGATGTTCTTATAAAAAAGGAAGTGGGTGTCAAAGTTGAGCATCCAGGCCGTGTAGGCGCGGAGCTGGTACTGGCCGGATTTTACAGTAGCGGGGATCACCAACTCGCCGGGTGCGCCACCACCTTGTACGCCCAGCATTTTCTTGGTTACGATGGAGCCGTCCCTGGCGATCAGTTCCACGTAAAGGTTGCGGGCTGTAAGATCGGGCAGGTTCTGCATGGTCAGGTAGGCCTTGAACCAGATGCTTTCGCCGGCGGCGTAGTAATCCTTATCTACATGCAGGTACACCTTTTCCTGCGGGAAGTGGGTGGCATACTGCTGCAGGGCATTGGTAATATTATCCGGCCACTCGCCTTCGGGCAGGAAGCTGAACAAACAGAGCAAACTGATGCTGATGGCGGGTGTTAGCAGGTAGATTCGTCTCTTGATTCGTTGTGGCAAGGAGCGAGGATTCATCATGGTCTACAAAAGTTATAATAGGCTGCCACGCGGGCTACAAATAGTAACAACCGTTAAAACAGCTTAATATTGTGTTTTGAAATTATGGCTACAATAATAGCAATTATTCCCCTGAAATGTATTGATTAGATGAAGCACAGCAGATTGGTGGTGATAGGCGGCGGCGCGGCCGGATTTTTTTGCGCAGTGAATGCAGCACGGCTCCACGCTGGGCTGGAGGTGGTACTGCTGGAAAAGACCGGTAAGTTGCTTTCCAAGGTAAAGGTCTCCGGCGGCGGGCGCTGCAATGTTACGCATGCCGCGCCAGACCTGGCCTACATGGCCCGGCGCTACCCGCGGGGACAGCATTTCGTAAAAAAAGCCTTTGGCCATTTCTTTGTGCCGGATACCATCGCCTGGTTTGCCGACCGGGGCGTGCAGCTGAAAACGGAGGCAGACCTCCGCATGTTTCCTGTAACGGACGATTCCCAAACCATTATTGATTGCCTGCTGCAGGAAGCAGACCGGTACGGGGTGCGGGTGAAGACAAACTCCGAAGTGCTGGCCATGCACCGTACGGCCGCCGGCCACTGGCAGCTGGACCTGGGCCAGGGCAACACCCTGGAGGCAGACGCCGTGTGCGTGGCCGCAGGCGGTTATGCGCAGGCAGGGAAATTTGCGTGGTTGCAGGCGCTGGGTCACCGCATTGAAACGCCGGTGCCATCGCTCTTTACCTTCAATATGCCGGGTAATCCCATCACGGCCCTCATGGGCGTAAGCGTGCCGGAAGCCCAGGTGAAAATAGCGGGCAGTAAACTCCAGGAACTGGGGCCGTTACTCATTACCCACTGGGGCCTCAGTGGCCCGGCGGTACTGCGGCTCTCGGCCTGGGGCGCCCGGGAGCTGTTCACTAAAAATTATCATTTCACCGCCATCATTAACTGGACGCCGGCTTACCACGAAACCAGCATGCGGGAAGCATTGCAGGCGGCCCGGGGCCTGGGAGGACAAAAGATGCACTCCAAGAACCAGTTTGGTCTTCCATCGCGCCTGTGGCAGTTCCTGCTCACGCAGGCCGGTATCCCGGAAGACATGCGCTGGGCGGATATGCCTGCCAAAGCCCAGCAGCAGCTTACCAAACTGCTTACTGCCATGGAATGCCCGGTGGCCGGCAAAACCACTTTCAAAGAGGAATTTGTGACCTGCGGCGGCATTCAGCTGGCCGAAGTGGATGCTAATACGATGGAAAGCAAGAAAGCCCCGGGACTGTTCTTTGCCGGGGAAATACTGGATGTAGACGGTATTACGGGGGGATTTAATTTCCAGCACGCATGGACCAGCGGCATGCTGGCGGCGCGGCATTGTGTGAAGGGATGACAGCTATTCAAAATAATGCACCCCCGGTGTATATTCCCGTTCCAGTGCATCCAGCAGTCTTTCAAAATCGTCAGGGTTGTGCATGAAATCCACCTTGGTAGTGTCCACCATCAGCGTGCGCATGGGATGCTGGCGGATGTATTGCATATACACGTCATGCACACTGCTCAGGTAAGCGTCCGGGATATTCTGCTCATAGCTCCGGTCGCGCCGTTTGATGTTTTCCTGCAACTTGGGTATGGGCGCATTCAGGAACACCATCAGGTCTGGTTGCAACAGCTGCGGATTGATGATATCGAACAGCTTGTTGTAGAGGGAATACTCATCTTCGCTGAGTGTGATCTTGGCAAACAGCAGGCTTTTAATAAAGAGATAGTCAGACACGATCTTATCTGCAAAAAGATCTTTGGTCTGCAACATCTCCTTGAGCTGCTTGTAACGTTCCGCCATGAAGAAAAGCTCCAGCGGGAAGGCATACTGCTGGGGCCTTGCGTAGAACTTGGCCAGGAACGGGTTGTCCGCAAACTCTTCCAGGATCAGTTTTGCGCCGTAATGCTTTGCCAGGCGGCTGGCCAGCGTGGTTTTACCTGCGCCGATGTTGCCTTCTATTGTTATGAATTTATAATGCACGAATAAAAATTTCCGGTTATTGCTATTGCACCTTACGTACTTCCAGCGTATCTGAAGTCTGTTCCAGCAACTCCACCATATTCCTGCCTAACAAGGGATGTACCCAGTCCGGCGCTATTTCCACGATGGGTACCAGCACAAACCGCCGGTGCTGCATTTGGGGGTGGGGCACTTTCAGTGTGGGCGTTTGTATAATGGCGTCGTTATAAAAAATGATGTCGATATCGATCACCCGCGCCCCCCATTTCTCCCGGCGTATACGGCCAATGCGGTGCTCTATCTCCAGCAGTTTTTCCAGCAGGGCAGGGGCTTCCAGCACGGTATCTATGAGCAAGGCCTGGTTCAGGTAAGCGGGTTGTTCCACCTTGCCCCAGGCGGCCGTTTCGTACAGGGCCGATGCTTTGCGTACCGGTCCTGCTTCTGCATGGATAAGGCTTACTGCCTGCTGCAGGTGTTGTTCCCGCGGGCCCAGGTTGCCACCTATAACTAATATTGACTGATTCATGTATATTTAAGACGGCAAAAGTAGCCATATTCCTTATTTTTGACACACATTGTCTGGAATTTCGACGCAATTTCCCGGCCTTATCTTTCATCTATGCGAAATTTCTTAAAAATCTTCCTGGCCTCGTTTGTGGCCCTCCTGGTCTTCTCCGGCTTTGCTTTCTTTTTCCTCCTGATCCTGATCGGTACCGCCACCGCTCCCAAAAAGACAGTGATCGGCGCAAACGCGGTACTGGTGCTGGAAACCAGCCAGGCTTACAAAGAGCAACACGTTTCCGGCAACCCGCTGAACAGCTACATTGGCCGCCCGGACGATGCTGCTACCGGCCTGTATGACGCGGTGCGCCTCCTCCGCCACGCTGCCTACGATGATAAGATCAAAGGTATTTACATCAAGGTGGATGGCAACGCCGCCGGCTTTGCCACCAATGAAGAACTACGTAACGCCCTGCTGGACTTTAAAAAGACAGGTAAGTTCATTTACGCCTACGGCGAAGTAATGAGCCAGCACGCCTATTACCTGGCTTCCGTGGCAGACAAGATCTATCTCAATCCCAAAGGCGGCCTGGAATTTTCCGGCTTTGCCGTGCAATACGCCTACCTCAAAGGCCTGCTGGAAAAACTGGAAATTGAGCCCCAGATCTTTTATGACGGCAAGTTCAAAAGCGCTACAGAGCCCCTGCGCGAAACGCAAATGACAGAAGCCAACCGTATCCAGACCACCGCATTCCTTTCCCAGTTGTATGGTCACTACCTCAGCGGCATTGGCGCACAACGTAAGATCGATACCGCTGCCCTGCATCAATATGCCAACGAAGGCCTCATCCAGGAATCTGCAGACGCCCTCCGCTACAAACTGGTGGACGGCCTGAAATACGATGACCAGGTGATGGACGAACTGCGCAAAAAACTGAACCTCGACGGGAAAGACGGCTCGGTGAACTTCGTATCCCTCAATCAATATGATAAAGCCACCGATATTTCTGCCACCGGCGACAGCAAGATTGCGCTCATCTATGCCCAGGGCGATATTGTGGGTGGCAATACTGACGCTGAAGGAAAGATCAGCAGCGGCGCTTACCTGAAAATGATCCGCAAGGCGCGGGAAGATGAGGATGTCAAAGCCATTGTGTTCCGCGTAAACTCCGGTGGCGGCAGCGCCCTGGCTTCTGAAGTGATCTGGCGCGAGCTCACCCTGGCTAGAAAAGTGAAACCCGTGGTAGTATCCATGGGCGATTACGCAGCCTCTGGCGGGTACTACATTTCCTGCATGGCGGATTCCATTTTCGCGCAGCCCAATACCCTCACCGGTTCCATCGGCGTATTCGCCGTGCTGCCCAACCTGGGAGGTTTCTTTAAGAACAAACTGGGTGTCACCTTTGACGGGGTGAAGACCGCACAATACGCAGACCTGGGCACCGTGAGCCGCCCCATGACCGACGGTGAAAAACACCTGATGCAACAGGGGGTAGACAGCACTTACGCTGCCTTCAAAAGCCGCGTGGTGGCCGGCCGCAGGCTGAGTGGCGCGGTGGTAGACAGCATTGCCCAGGGCCGTGTATGGAGCGGGGAAGATGCAAAGCGCATCGGCCTGGTAGACCGTATCGGCGGCATTGACGAAGCCATCAAATGCGCTGCTAAACTGGCCCACGCAGGCACTTACGAGCTCCGTGAATATCCCAGTGTGAAAGACCCGCTCACCCGCTTCTTCAGCCACTTTGGTGACGACGAGTCTTCCACCCGTATCCTCAAAAGAGAACTGGGTGAAAACTACGATCTATACATGCGCATCAAACACCTGAAGGAAATGAGCGGCCAGGTAGAGGCGAAGATGCCGTTTGACCTGCTATTCAATTAAAAGGAATCATAAAACGTTGATGGTTAAGCAGTAAAATCACGTTGTCAATGGGTAAAGCGTAATTGCCAGGTTGATATATTTTATAAGTCTTTAATATAAAGCAGGCCAATCCGCAGGGGTTGGCCTGCTTGTTTAGGCCGGTCTGCTGCTTTGGGAAGCCCGGTTCTTTGTTTGGGAGGAATTGAAATTTGAACATTGCCACGGGCCAGTTTCCTTTGATTTTTAGCTATTGAAGCCCGGAAATTATTTTTCCGGGGATTTTTGCCTTTTGTTTAGTTAGTTTTACACGATTTTTTTAACAAGACAGCTAGGATCTATGAGTGCGCAGTATAACCAGTGGAGAGCCATGATAGCGGTGATGAAGGCCAGTCTCCGGGCCATGTTCCGCAGCCCTTCCGCTGTAGTGTTTACCTTGGGGTTCCCGTTGGTATTTATTTTAGTGTTTGGCTTCATCGGCACAGGCAGGGAGACCGTTACTATTGGGTTTAGCCAGGGAACGGATACTACCAGCATTATGTATAAAGCGCTCTGTGGCAACCCGGCCCTGCGCCTTACTAAAGACAAAACACCCGAAGAAATGGAGGCAGATATGCGCAAAGGCCGCATTACCGCCATTCTCGACATCACCACCATTGCGCCGCCGCCCCAGCCCAAATACAAGGTAACGGTGCGCACTTCCACCTCCGGTGCCAATAAGATCGATTACCTCTGGTCGGTGATCAATACCACCACCAGCCGCATAGACGACCGTTTTAACCCGCGCAGTTCCGTAGCGGAGCTGCATACAGACAACGTGCCGGGCCGCGCTTATACCATGATCGATTTCATCCTGCCTGGTATGCTGGCATTTTCCCTGCTCAGCGCCGCGGTGTTTGGAACGGCTTTTCTGTTCTTTTCCCTGCGCCAGACCCTGGTACTGAAACGCTTTTTTGCCACGCCTATCCGCCGCGGCTACATCATCGTGGGCGAGGGGCTGAGCCGCATGCTCTTCCAGCTCATCGGCTCCATCGTGATCATCGGCCTGGGCCACTTTGCATTCGGGTTTACACTGGTGCATGGCTGGGTCACTTTCCTGGAAATGCTGGTGCTCTGTGTATTTGGGCTGGTGATCTTCATGGGCTTTGGCTTTGTGATCAGCAGCATGGCCAAAAGTGAGAGTACCATTCCGCCCCTGGCTAATATTATTACCATGCCCCAGTTCCTGCTGGCCGGCATTTTTGTAAATGTAGACGCATTCCCGGCCTGGTTGCAGCCCGTGTGCCGCGCCCTGCCGCTTACCTACCTGGTAGATGCGCTGCGCAAAGTGGCTTTCGAGGGCCAGCACCTTTGGAACGTAGGCTTGGAAATAGGCGTGCTTACCGTGTGGGGCATCGTGGTGTATGCAGCGGCCGTGAAGGTCTTCAAGTGGGAGTAGTCCTGCCTGCAACAGCTTACTGGCCGCGGTTTCGCGGCCTTTTCTCTTTTTCTGAAACCTATTCTTTGTATGCGTTTTTTCAAGTTATTCCTGATCAGCGTTTTCGGCCTGGCCGTGGTGATCTTTCTCTTGTCCCTGCTGCTGCCGCCCAATGCGGTAGTGGAGCGTATCGGCGTCATTGAATCGCCCAAAGACACGGTGGCCGCCCACCTCACAGACCTGCGCCGCTGGAAAAGCTGGTATCCCATGTTCCGGCAGGATACCCTGTTCCAGTTGCAGATCTCCGAGCCTGCCAGTGGTGTAGGCGCCTGGGCCCACTGGACCAGCAAAACAGATGTTACCGATACCGGCCGCCTCACCATCACCGGCATTGACGACCGTGGCATGCATTACCACCTGGCCACCCGTGGCGGGCAGCATGCGGATGGCGGCTTTGAAATAAAGAGCACCCCGGATGGGAACGGCACCGCGCTGCACTGGTACGTGACCTCCCACCTGGGCTACCTGCCCTGGTGGAAGTTCTTTGGCTTCGTGGCAGACCGTGTGCTGGGCCCGCAAATGGAAACGGCCCTGAATGCCCTGCGTGCTGATTGTGAGCACAGCATCGTGCCCAAACAGGTGCAGCCGGCAGATAGCGCGGCTGCACCGCAGCCCTGAGTAAAGCCGGGAGTTAAAAAGGATGGCCGGCAAAAATCATTGTTACCCGGAAGCGCCAGATGCAAAGGGTTTTCGTAATTTAAGGGCGCATTTAGCAATGCTTCACTCAAAACATATTTATGAAAACACTGCGTTTCTTACTCGTCATGCTGGCTGTAGCAACTACCAGCACCGTGTTTGCACAGGACAAGAAGCCCCGTGCCAGCGCGCATTCCACCGTTGAAGGCGCTAACATCAAGGTTACCTACGGTCAGCCCAAGAAAAAAGGCCGCGACATTTTTGGTGGCCTGGTTCCTTACGGCCAGGTATGGCGCACCGGTGCAGATGAAGCGACCGAGATCACCTTTACAAAGGATGCCACCTTTGGCGGCAAACCCGTAAAGGCCGGTACCTACACCCTGTTCACCATCCCCACCGCCACCGAATGGACCTTCATCCTGAACGGTAAGCTGGGCCAATGGGGTGCTTACGATTACGAAAAGAACAAGTCACAGGACGTATTGTCCGTGAAAGTGCCTTCTTCCAAGGAATCCAAAGTCACAGAAGAATTTACCATCACCCTGCCCCCGGGCAAGCTGGTGCTGGATTGGGACAAAACACATGTTGAAGTACCCGTGAAGTTTTAAAGTGAATTTTTTTTAAAGGAAGACCGCCTGTTTGGGCGGTCTTTTTTTTTATCCCAGGTCTTAGGTCCCAGGTCTTAAGTCCTAAGTCTGTAATGCGCTTGGGAGATCTGCGTGTATGCTATAAACAGAACAATTAAAACTTTGAGAGCCTGGTACCTGGGACTTAAGACCCAGGACCTAATTTCAGTACCTAGGACCTAAGACTTAAGACCTAGGACCTGGTTTCAGTACCCAGGGCCTGATTTCTACGACAAAAACTGCACTTCAAAACAATGCAAGCCTTCCGCATAGTGATACCCGAATTTCCATCCCTGAGCTTCGCAGATCCTCGCTACGATGGCCAGTCCCAGGCCGTTGCTGTCCTGCGCATAGGCGTGATATTTTTTGAAGCGTTCAAACTGGTGGGATACCGGTAAGGCCGGCAGGTCGCTCGTGTTTTGTACTGCGAAGTGGTGGGCGTCCAGGGTAATGATGATCTCCCCGTTTGCCTGGTTGTATTTGATGGCATTGCCCAGCAGGTTGCTCACCAGTGTATCCGCCAGCACCGGGTGCAGGGGCAGGGCGCGCGGGGATTGTATGTCCAGCCGCACCGCAATTTGTCTTTCCTGCAGTTGCAGGTCAAACAGCTGAAGGTATTTTCTGATCACCGCTTCCAGGGAAATGGTGTTCTCCGTGGCGTATTGATGGTTCTCGATCTTGGCGAGGAACAGGAGGTTATGGGTGAGGCGCGACAGCCGCTGCAAGGCATCGCTGGTTTGCAGTACGGCCTGGCCCTGGCCCTGGGTGAGGGAAGGGTCCTGCATGAAAAGCTCCAGTTGCTGCTGTGCAATAGCGAGCGGCGTTTGCATTTCGTGGGCGGCATCTTCCGTGAGGGATTTCATGGCCTGGTAGTCGCGGTGGATGCGGGCCGTCATCTGGCTCAGCGCATTGTTCAGGCGACGGAATTCCTGGGTGTTGCTGGGTGCCAGGGTAAGTTGGCCCAGCTGCTCCAGTTGCAGCTGCTGCATGCTTTCCAGCGTACGGTAAAAAGGGCTCCACATGCGCCGGCTCAGGGCCCAGTTCAGCAGCAGGATGCAGCCCAGTAAGGCCATGAAAATAAAGGCCATGGCCATGCCGATGTTGCTGAACCAGTCTTCCTTTTCCAGCAAAGACCGGCGCATCGTCAGCACATAATCCTTACCCTGCACCGTTACCAGTTCTTTACGTTCGCGGAAGGGCACGTCTTCATCATCCACTTCCTGGAAAAGCATCACGTCGTGCGTTTTTCCAAAATGCTGATGATGATCTGCCGGGCCTGCGGGCGCTATATCAAAGGGCTGGGTGTGTATGTTCAGTACCGCGGGGTCCAGGTCCGGCGAGGCCAGGTACCGGCGCCAGTAGCGGCTGTCGTTTTCCAGCTCTTCATCGGTTTCATGTTCCAGTTGGTTATTGAGTTGCTTGTACAGCACAAAACCGGCACCGGCCATGAGGGGAGCCAGCAGCAGGGAAAAATAAAGCGTGGTTTTGGTAAGCAGGCGCATAGGTGGGCATTAATCAGAGAAGCGGTAACCGGTGCCGTATACCGTTTGTATATAGTCCGGGCTACCGGCGTCCAGCAGCTTGCGGCGCAGGTTTTTGATGTGGGTATAAATAAAATCGTAGGTACCGGCGTACAGGTAGTCGTCTCCCCATACATGCCCTGCCAGGGCGGATTTGGTGACCACACGGCGTTGGTTGGCAATGAAGTACATGAGCAGCTGGTATTCCTTGCCGGTGAGGTCCAGCGGGGTCTCATTTACATAAGCTACTTGTGAAGTGGTGTTCACTTTGATCTCGTTAAAACCCACCACCGTATTGCCGTTGAATCGCTTGCGCCGCATCAGGGCGTTCATACGGGCATTCAGTTCGGACAGGTGAAAAGGCTTGGTCAGGTAGTCGTCTGATCCCAGCTCCAGCCCCCGCAGCTTATCTTCCAGCGCATTGCGCGCAGAGATGATGATAATGCCTGCACTGGCATCCAGGGATTTCAGTTCTTCCACCAGCGCCAGGCCGTTGCCATGCGGCAGCCCTATATCTACGATCATGCAGTCGTAATCAAATTCCGCTATCTTGTCCCGCCCTTCCGGGAAGTCATGTGCTGCGGTGACAACGTGCCCCTGCTGCTCCAGGTATTGTTGCATACTGGTGCTGAGGGCCGGTTCGTCTTCGATGATCAATACTTTCATAATTTTACCGGTTCTATCAAAGATAAACCTTTAAAAGCACGAAAGTGAAGCCCTATTCTGTAGCGGGCCTGAAGCTAGGAGCGGCGGCGGTCAGACAGTACCAGCACTACGCCCACAATGGCTACAATGCCGCCGGCGTAAGTGGGCCAGCCTATCCATTTGTTTTCCTTTTTGTTTATTTCCACGGGGCCCAGGTCTACTACCTTCTTTTCCGTTTGTACAGAGAAACCGCGGATCACGATCATGGCTATACCCGCGATGATGAGAACAATACCCAATGTCTTCATGTTATATAGATTTAGCAATATGCAGGCAATCGCTGCGCCAGTTTTCAGCCTGGGCTGCACCCCGGGGTGGGAAATAATTCCACAAGCTAAGCCTGGAAAGTGTGGAATTACCTGCAAAAAGCCCTTTTCCGGTATAGATGGTTTTTTGGCACAGATTTGTAGTGGTTTAATTAAACCATACACAACTAAAAACAAGAACCTTTAAACGATATTTTTGTATGAACAATGGCATCATCACTTTAGACTTCGATCTTAAGATCTGCTATTATTTTAACCAGCATTCCAACATGATCCGCGCCATCGCGGTAAGTGATAACCAGGACGCCACCCTTGCTGCTTTGGAACGTTTTAAAGATGAGAACCGCGCCGGTGGCTTTGAATGGAACGAGGCCATGGAAAACCGCTTCAAACACGTGGCCCGCCGTTATTTCAGCGAAAATTAAAGAACAACAAATACTTACTGCATGCCTACATTTATGCACTCATCCGGGGATCACAATACTGCGGTGAACCTGGACCTGGTAAAGAACATCCGCCAGGAAACCATTGAAGGAAAAAAAACACTGGTGTTCGTATTTGATCCTTCCTTTATCGTGGAGTGGTCCTATATCGATAATGCACATTTTGAGAATGATGTGCGGCGGCTGCAGGACAACTTTTTCATTTGATTTTGGATTGTCTGCAAGGACTAATTTGAGATCGGGAAAGGCGCACTTGCAAGTGCGCCTTTCTTTATGCTTATACTTTTTCCTGTTGCCCGCTGTCCAGGCTGCGGTAGATGGCTTCAATCACCTTCATATCCTTCCTGCCTTCTTCGCCGGGTACAATGGAAGGCGTGCTGGTACGCACGGCCGTGGCAAATGCATCCATCTGCGCGGCCTGTTGCGTAATATGGGGAAAAGGCATCGGGCCCTGGGATGTTTTGCCGGCCAGGCCTCCATAGCCATACGCCGGTGATATTTCAAACCATCCTTTCGGTGCGTCCGCGTGCAGGATGCTGGCGTTTTCATTATAGCTCGTTTTGCAATTGGCGATGCATCCACCGGGGAATGCCATCTGCCAGTACACCGTTTCTTCTACTTCGGTAAAAAATTCCGGCCGGGTCTTTTCCTGGCGGGCCTTTACCCATAGCGGCTCTTCGCCGGTTACGTAGCGGGCACCCTGTACCACGTACACGCCCATGTCCATCAGCGGCCCACCACCGGCCAGTTTCTTTTTCAGGCGCCAGGCAGAATTGTCCGTGCCGCCATACACAAAACCATTGCTGGAGTGAATTGCTGTTACCGGGCCATAGACTTTCTGTTGGCCCAGCCGCATCATTTCTTTATTGAAGGGCTCAAAGTGCAGGCGGTAGCCAATGGAAAGCAGCCGGTTGGCCTGTTTGCAGGCGCTGATCATTTCATCACATTCCGCTACGCTCAGCGCCATGGGCTTTTCACAGATCACGTGTTTGCCTGCCTTTGCCGCGCGGATGGTGTATTCTTTATGCAGGAACACCGGCAGCACCACGTATACAATATCAATATCGGGATTGTCTGCAATGCTGTCAAAATCCTGGTAGTTGTAGATATTCTTCTGCGGGATGTTGTATTTGTCCGCCCAGATCTTTTCCTTGGCCGGCGTCCCGGTTACAATACCGGCCAGGTAACAGTTTTTAGTTTCCTGCAGGGCTGGCGCCAGCTGGCCGCCGGCGTAGCTGCCCAGGCCTACCAGGGCAATGCCCAGTTTTTTTTCCCGCGGGCTGCAGGCGGCCAGCAGCGGGTGGGAGAGCAGGGCGCCGCCCAGTCCGAGGGACAGGTTGCGCACAAAACGGCGACGGGAAGGTTGATAAGTCATGGCAGTGGTATTTTGGATGATCATTTTTGCGGCAAAGCAAATGCCATATACACATCATTGGACGGCAGGTGCAGCTTGCCACCACCACAGGCAATGAACACGTACTGGCGGCCGCCAATGGCCGCTACGGCTGGTGTGGCAAAGGCGGGTGCCGGCAGCCGGGTTTCCCACAGTACTTTACCCGTGCGCTGGCTGAAGGCGCGGAACATGCTATCGCGCGTAGCGCCAATGAACAACAAACCGCCGGCGGTAGCTACCGGTGCTCCATAGTTTTCCGTGCCCGTGTGCCGGCCGGGGTAGCGGCCGTCTTCGCCCAGCGGCACCTGCCAGGCATACTGTCCGGTGTTCAGGTCTATAGCGCTCAGCGTGCCCCAGGGTGGGCGCAGGGCCGGGGCGCCGCTCTTAGACAGGAACTTATTGTAGCCGGTAAAGGTATAAGGCAGCTCCTGGAACGGATCGGGCGGTGCGGCCGGCTTGCTGAAGGGCTGCTTTTGCAGGTCCGGCAGCTCCAGAATGTAGCTGGCAATGGCCTTTTGCGTTTCCGCATCCAGTTGGCTAAAGGCGGGCATCATGCGGCGGCCGGTGTTGACCAGGTGCAGGAAGGAAGACAGGTTGTATTTTTTATTCACGTTGATCAGCGAGGGATAATTGCCCGCACCCTTGCGGTCCGGTCCGTGGCAGGCCATGCAGTTGCTGCGGTACAGGCGTGCGCCGGCATGCGCAAAGTCTTCATGGGTGGCGGCTTTCGGGGCCGGTGTCATGGTTAGTACCCAGGCCATTTCATTGGCATTGAGGTACAGCATACCGGTGTTGGGATCTGCAGCCGGCCCGCCCCATTCCGCGCCCCCGTCAAAGCCGGGCAGCACCACGGTGCCCCTGGTGCTGGGGGGCAGGAAGGGAGAACCATATTGCAGGGTGTCCAGCCTTCTTTTTACCTGTGCATATTCACTGTCAGATAGCAGGGGATTCAGCTCTTCGGGGCTGAAATGCTGCCGCACAAAGGGTTTTGGCGTACTGGAGGTGGGTTGTGTAGGCCAGAGTTTTTCTCCTTCCAGGGTACTTTGATCGTCCACTTTCGTTTCCTCCACGGGGTATACCGGCTTGCCGGTGGCCCTTTCCAGCACAAAGATGAAACCCGTCTTCGTGGTTTGTACCGCTACGTCTATGGGCTTACCGTCCTTGTGAATGGTGAGCAGTACCGGCGGGTTCGGAAAATCACGGTCCCACACATCGTGGTGGATGCCCTGGAAATGCCATACATGCTTGCCGGTAGCGGCATCCAGTGCCAGCAGGCAGTTGCCGTACAAGCCGCTGCCATGGCGCTTCCCGCCGTAGAAGTCAAATGCTGGTGAGCCCACGGGGCAGAAGAGCAGGCCGCGTTCTTCATCCAGGCTAAAGCCGCTCCATACATTGGCGCCGCCTATGTGTGCATAAGCGGTGCTGTCGTCCCAGGTTTCATAGCCCGGTTCTCCCGGCTGGGGAATGGTGTGAAACGTCCACCGGATGGCGCCTGTGCGCAGGTCGTAGGCGCGGATGTAACCAGGGGCAGCGGCCGCATTTTCAGACACGCGGCAGCCCATGATGAGCAGGTCTTTATACACCATGCCCGCCGTGCTGGCGGTCACGAACAGGTCTTGTGCGCGGGCGCCCAGGCCCTGGTGCAGGTCCACGGCGCCATCCTGCCCAAAGCCGGGCTCCAGGCGGCCGGTGGCGGCATTTACACACAGCAGCAGCGGGCCTACAGTGTAATAGATATGCTTTGCTTTTCCATCCGTCCAGTAGGTGATGCCCCGGCAGGTATTCTGGAATAGTTTACTGCGTATAGCCGTGGGGGTGGTAGCGCTGTCAAACGGGTTGAACTGCCAAATCCGCTTGCCGGTGAGTGCTTCCAGCGCAATGAGCTTTAGCTGGGGTGTGGTGGCATAGAGCGTACTGTCTATGATCAGCGGGTTGCATTGGATCTCTGAGTGGGCGGCCGTGTCTGCATCGCCGGTGTGGTAGGTCCAGAGCGGGCGGAGGGCAGCTACATTGCTGGTGTCTATCTGGGCCAGGGAGCTGTATTTCTGGGCGTCCGGGCTGCCGTTATACACGGTCCAGGTGTCACGGGCGGGAAAATGGGGCTTACACGAGAAGAGGGCTGCGAGTAGCAGCACGGGGACAAATTTTTGCATGCGTGGAATCCATTGTGAGCTTTAATGTAGAAAATATCCCTGCTATTTGCAAGCTATTTCCCGGAAAGGCATCAAAATTGCGGCAACTGTGCGGCCACAAAACGAAAGATGATGATGAAATACCTGATGCTGCTCTTATTACTGGTATCCGGGCCCTCTGTGCTGGCGCAATACAATGATAGTACGCATTATTACATCCGTTATGCCTCCACGGGCTCTATCAATAGTACAAACGAAGGGCATTCTTACCTGCTGAACAATGCTTTGAAAACCGGCATTAAGAAATCCCGCTTCTCCCTGAATGGTAACGCCGGGTATGTTTACGGGCAGCAGGATAGCAGTATTACCAACAACGACTTTGGCGCTTCCATTGATTTTAATTACAAAAGCTCCCTGCCCAAAATGTACTACTGGGGCCTGGCCAACTATGATAAAAGCCTTTCCCTGAAGATCAATGACCGCCTGCAGGTGGGCGGAGGGCTGGCTTACAGCCTGGTAGAAACCAAGAACAGCATGCTCAATATCAGCGATGGTATTTTGTATGAAAAGAGTGACCTGTTCCTGGAAGATACCATCCATGATGTGTACCATACTTTCCGTAATTCCCTGCGCCTGCAGTACCGCTTTTCCATCCACGACATGATCATTTTTGACGGGAATAACTTCTATCAGCCATCCTTACAGAATGGAGGCGACTACATTTTACGCTTCGCGAACAGCCTTTCCGTAAAACTCTACAAGTGGCTGTTGATCACGGCTACCATGAATTATAACCGGAACAGCCGTACGGAAAAAGAAAACCTCCTGTTTAATTATGGGATTACGTTTGAGAAGTATTTCTGATAAGGCCGGCTACCTGGCGATCGCTGCCCTGCATTTCCTGCACACGCCTTTCAATATCATATCCCTTCCACTGGCCTCAAACCCTTCCGGTACGCAGGTTTCCGGCACCGGCGCTTCCGGTATACAGGTAAGCTCCTTACACTGCACACATAAAAAATGCTGGTGCGCCTGCTGGTGCACATCTGGTGGATGCAACGCGTAATATACATTCGTATCCGCACTGGGCACGGTGTGCAATACACCCCTGGCTACCAGCACCTGCAGGTTGCGGTAAATGGTGGCACGGTCCGGTTTGTACGTGCAGTAGCGTGCTATAGCGCCCTGGTCCAGCGCGGCGGAGGCACAGAGGAACGCGTGTAAGATCTCCAGCCGCGACTGGGTAACCGGTAGCTTGTAGAATGAAAGGATCTTCCTGCTCTCCCGAAAAGATGTCATATGAAAACCATTAAATGCAACTATGTTGTAAATGTAATACTGTTTTTATTAGTTTTTAATTAAAATATTATTGCAAATGCAACTTAATTGCAAAAAGTAATTTAGTTTTACACCGTATTCAATTTGTAAGGGTCTCATCTAAAAAACTGCCGGTAACGGCGGCTGGAAATCCTTTGCCTTATTGGGTCCGGAAAGGTTATGAAGCAGTATTTATTCATCGTATTTATAGTAACAGCCGGCCAGGCAGGGCTTGCCCAGCAGCGGGATTCGCTGAAGCAGGCGTCCCTGCATGAAGTGATCATACAGGGCAGCGGTCCGGCCGCGAAGCCTGTTGCCACGGCCACCCAGGTGGAGCTGAAAAATGTGCAGTTATTCCAGACCCGGGGCAATTCCCTGGGAGAAAGTCTCAAGAGCATACCGGGCCTCAATAGCATTCAAACCGGGCCCTCTATTTCCAAACCTGTGATCCACGGCCTGCACAGTAACCGGGTATTGATCCTGAACAACGGGGTACGCCAGGAAGGGCAGCAGTGGGGGAGTGAGCACGCCCCGGAAATAGATCCCTTCACCGCGGGCCATATCTCCATCATCGAAGGCGCGGCCAGTATCCGCTATGGATCAGATGCTATGGCAGGCGTAGTGTTGCTGGAGCCAAAGGCGTTACCGGAAAATAAATTGCTGGGCGGCACGGTAAGCCTTACAGGAGCCAGCAATGGGCGCATGGGTGCTATGTCTGCCATGCTGGAGGGCGCGGGCACACACCAGCTGGAGGGCCTGCAATGGAGGATGCTGGGCACTTTCAAACGGGCGGGCAATTTCCGTACGGCACACTATTACATGGAGAACACCGGCTTGCAGGAAGGTGACTATGCTGCCACGCTGGCCTACCACCGCAGGCAATACGGGCTCTCGGTCTATTACAGCAGCTACCACACAAAGCTGGGTATTTTCTCCGGCTCGCACGTGGGCAACCTGCAGGACCTGGACTCCGCCTTTGCCCGCCCACGGCCCATCACGCCGTCTTATTTTTCCTATAAGATAGGCCGCTCTTACCAGGTGGTGCACCATGATCTTTTTAAAGCAAACGGCTATTACAATTTCAATAACGGTGGTAAAATGGAACTGGTCTTTGCCCGCCAGAAAGACCTGCGCCAGGAGTATGATGTAGATTACCCGTACAGTAATGATCCCGCGGTGCTCCGTGCGCCCCAGATCAGTTTCCAGATCATCACGCACACAGCAGACCTGCTGTATCACGCACCCGCCAAAGGCCCGTTCCATACTTTGCTGGGCCTTAGTGGCAGCACGCAGGGTAATGTATTCAGCGGCCTGCGTTACCTGGTGCCTAACTTCCGCAACTACAGCGGCGGTGCATATGCAATAGAAAAGTATACCCGCGGCAAACTCACGCTGGAAGCGGGTTTACGCTATGACTACCGCTGGCTGCGCGTATACCGCCGCGATGAGGCCACGCTCTATCTCTACCAGAATACTCATACCTATGCCAACGCTACCGCTACCGGCGGTGCCACTTACCAGCCAGGCGGGCGTTTTTCGGTGAATGCCAATATCGGTACAGCCTGGCGCGCACCCAGCGTGAACGAGTTGTACATCAATGGCATTCACCTCAGCGCCGCTGCTTATGAGCGGGGCGACAGCACGCTGTCATCAGAACGTTCCATTAACACCACCCTTGGTCTCAAATACACCGCGCCTAAACTGTTTGTACAGGTAACCCTGTACAATAACCAGATCAATCACTACATCTACGCAAAGCCATTGCTGCAGTCCATCCACATCATCAGCGGCACTTACCCGCTGTTCCAGTACACCCAGCAGGACGTGCGCCTGCGTGGTGTGGATGCAGAAGCCGACTGGGACTTTACCAAACACCTTACCCTGGTGTCTAAAGCAGCGGTGGTAAGGGGTTTCAATAAGAGCATCCACGACTGGCTGGTGTTTATGCCGGCAGATCATTTTGATAACCAGTTGCAATATCATTTTACATCCACCAGCACCTGGCTGCAACCGTATGTGAGCCTGCAATATGCTTACACGGCACGCCAGTCCAGGGTGCCGCCCCACAGTGATTATGTAGCACCGCCGGCGGCCTATGGCCTCTGGAATGTAAGCCTGGGCAGCGACATCGCCATTGGCAAAAGAACGCTGCGGGCCGACCTCACGGTGAACAACCTTACCAACGTGGCCTACCGTGATTACCTGAACCGGTTCCGCTATTACACAGACGACCTGGGAGCCAGTGTAGTACTGCGTTTGAGCACCAGCTTCTAAAAATCAATCAACCCAATAAAAACTGGAAACATGAAAAAGAAAACCAGCATTCCCTTGCTGCTGCTGGCAAGCGGCGCCCTGCTGATGCACGCCTGTAAAAAGGATGAAAAGGCGGTGGCGCCCCCCGTGCCAGGCAATGAATTTCTCACTACGGTAAAAATCCGTGCCGTGAACACGCAGGACCCTGCGGATGTACAGGTGGCTTCGTGGACAGACACCACGCTGATTGCCCACCCGGCAGATAGCATCAACACGCCGGTACTGAACCTAAAGGCCCATGCCACCTATAATGCGGAAGTACTTTTCCTGGATGAAACGAAAAGCCCCGCCGGCGATGTTACATCAGAGATCAGGGAACGCCAGAACTATCACCTGATCTGCTTCAGCGGATCTACTAGCCTGCCCCTCACCGTGAAACGTACAGACCTGGACACAAACTCGCCTGCGCTGGAAGTAGGCCTGGAAGACCTTTTCACTACCGGTGCCGCCGGTACAGGCCAGCTGAATGTGCAGCTGCGCCACCAGCCCAATGCGAAGAACGGCAGCTGTGAGCCCGGTTCCACGGACGCAGATGTGACCTATACCATCAACATTAAATAAGAGACCATGAAGCGCATTTTTATACTACTGGCCCTGTTGGGTGCTTTGCAAACACAGGCCCAGGACCAGCCACAACCCGCCACAGGTGCGCATAGTTACCTGGGGCTTACCGGCGGGGCTAGTTTTCCCCTGGGCAATTTTGGTAAAGGAGATTATAGCAACGATAAATCCGGCTACGCCGGTACGGGCTTTAACATTGGCATTACCGGCGTGTATTATTTTAAGCATTCCCACTTTGGCGTTGGCGGGGTGGCATCCCTGGCCCGGTATGGTTTTAAAGGCGCCCGATCGCTGGCAGAGGGTTACAAGGAAGCCTTTGATATTGACAGCTCCACCGTGTATGTGCATGGGCATCACCAGGCACTGAATATCCTGGCAGGCCCTTACTACTACTTTTCTTTCGGCAGTAAACTGGGCCTGGATGTACATGTGTTAGGAGGGATTGTAAATGCAACGCTGCCGGGTTTTGAGGTGTTCATTGAAGACCAGGAAGGCAATAATTTTTCGCAGGAAAAAGTAAAACAAAGCGCCTTTGGCCTGCAGGGAGGCGCGGCATTGCATTACAGCGTGTGCAGGCATTTCAATATTTTTGTGGGCGTGGATTATAACTATTCCAACCCGTCTTTCGCTATCCATAACGTGAACCGCCCGGTAAATGCCGGCCGTAAAATTGAAACCTACCACCAGCCCCTCACATCCCTGCAAACCAATGTGGGACTGGCTTATAGCTTCTGATAAGTTTGGATTGTCATTTTGGTTAATACAGGTTGAACAAAGAAAGGAATATGTAAGCATCCGGCCGGAGGGGCTGGTATAAGTCTTACATATTCCCTTTATTTTTGAATGAGGGACCTCTTATTGCTGCACACCGCAATCCTTGCAGGTGCCATACACCACGGTGTGCTGCCCTGCTGCTTTAAAGCCCCGGGGCACTTTCACCGCGGGCGCTTCCGTTTTTTCCAGGCAGAACATCTTGCCGCACTGCTCACAGTTAAAATGCACGTGGTTGTCTACATGATGGCCGTGGCTGCAATCGTTCTTGCAGAAGGCAAAGCGGGCTACACCGGCCTGGTCTACCACCTTGTGCACCAGCCCCGCTTCCTCAAAATCATTCAGCACGCGGTACAGGGTAATGCGGTCCGCATCTTCTATACTTCCTTCCAGGTCCGCATGGGAGAGGGCCAGGTGGTCTTTAGACAGGATGCGCAATACCTGCAACCGTACTGGTGTGATCTTCAGTCCTTTCTCCCGGATGGCTTCTTTAATATCCAGTTCCATGGTGGTTCATTTCCTGCAAAGTTAAGCATTGTTGTAAATGCAATTGTATTAAAATTGCAACATTGTTGCTATCTCCCCGGTGGCCGCCAAAGGGTGGAAAAGCCCGCCCCCTTCCATCCACTTTCCCAAAAGAAATAAATGCAACCTTGTTTCATTTGTTTAATTGAATTACATTTGCAACATAATTGCATTTGTGGTATGGCTCAACCTGGCCAGTACCCCGATAAAGCACAGCGGCTCCCTGATCTTGCCGCCTGCCTGCTTACGGATGAAGAAGTGAAACAATCCCGGTTGGGGATCCCTTTTACAGACCCCTTCCCGCAACATATTTGATAATCCATACCAGTAGCCGCGCCCCGGTAGCGGCTACCGGCAATAACAGGTCTTATGCCATTCAAAGATTTCTTAAAACCAAACCCCGATGCCCTGGGCATCGCAGCATCCCTGCTTTGCGCGGCGCACTGCATTTTATTGCCGGTGCTCTTTACCTCGCTGCCCCTGCTGGGCGTGGAGCTGTTAAGGAACCCACTGCTGGAATTGGCCACCATAGTGCTTTCCATGGGCATAGGCGTATGGGTGTTGTGGCGTGGCTACCGCCAGGGCCACATCCGCCGCTGGATGGTAGCGGGCTTCATTGCGGGCCTCACGCTCGTTACAGCGGGCAATTTCATGGATACCACCATTGCGGAGGCACTGCTTAAATTTTCCGGCGCCACCCTCATCGTCACCGTGCACGCTATTAACTGGCGCCAGCACAGGCGCCGCTGCGAAGTGCATAAACACTGACATGCATCCACAATGCCAGCCTACAGGCCGGCGGAAGTATGCTGTGCAGAATTTACATCACCAGCAGGTTCTGGCAAACGGTATAACTAAACACTGTATTGTTCTTCCCGTGCAGTACCACAGACATAGACTTGTCAAACGGCTGTATTTCTTTTACTGCTATGGTAGCGCCAATGGAGAGTTGCAGCGCATCCAGGAATTTGAGAAAGGCAGTTTCGTGATTCAGCACCCCGCTGAGGGTGTACTGCTTGCCGGGCGTGCAGCTGCTGAGGGGCACTGCTTTTACCACCGGCAGCTTACCGTTGGCATCGGGGATGGGCTCCCCATGCGGGTCAAACTTGGGATGGCCCAGCATTTCATCAATGCGGTCAAAAAAACGGTCGGACTGGATATGTTCTATCTGCTCTGCAATGTCGTGCACCTCTTCCCAGCCCAGGCCCATCACTTCCGACAGGAAAAGCTCTGTGAGCCGGTGTTTGCGCAGGATGTGCAAGGCCTGCCTGCGCCCTTTTTCCGTCAGCTCAATGGCCTTATACTTCTCATAACGCACCAGTTTCTTCTCCGAAAGTTTCTGGATCATGCTGTTCACCGTGGGCATTTTCAGCTCCAGGTGGGTAGCAATATCCTTTACCGTGATCTCTGTTTTTTCCAGTGAAATCCGGAACAACGCCTTCAGGTAATTTTCTTCCGTGAGTGTCATCATCCGGTAAATGTATGGGATTTCAATAATTCCAGGAAAAGACGGTTTTTAAAATTAATTTGTTAGATTATTCTAACTTTATAGTTTTGTTGATAAATGAATAGTATGAAAAACGGATGGATGGCGCTCTGCGTCTGCTTTTGCCTGCCCGCCACGGCCCAGGTGACGGGCACCGGCGCCCACCCGCAATCCCCCACGGTGACCCAATTGCATGAGGGGCAGGACACCAGTACCCGCCCCACAAAGACGGCCAATTTACGCGAGGTGCTGGTAAGCACCGGCGCCACCCGGGCCATTTCCATCCGCGAAAATCCCATCGCCATCAGCAGCGTGCCTGCCCGCAAAATAGACCGCGCCACGGAGGCCAACCTGGTAGATGCCCTGGTAAAGCAAGTGCCCGGCCTCAGCGCGGTGAAAACAGGCCCCAATATTTCAAAGCCCTTCATCCGGGGCCTGGGGTACAACCGGGTGCTTACCCTCTACGATGGCGTGCGCCAGGAAGGGCAGCAGTGGGGCGATGAGCATGGGCTGGAAGTGGATAATTACAATGTGCAGCGCGCAGAGGTGGTCAAAGGCCCCGCCAGTCTTATGTTTGGCAGTGATGCACTGGCGGGCGTGGTAAGCCTGTTCCCCCATGTGCCTACGCAGGAAAACGGGCGCCTGCACGGGCGCTGGCTCTCGGAGTACCAGGCAAACAACGGCCTCATTGGCAATGGCCTGCGCCTGGGCCAGCACAAGGCATCCTGGCTGTGGGAGGTGAGGGGTGCGTACCGCATTGCCAAAAATTATAAGAATAAAACAGATGGCCCGGTGTACCTCACGGGCTTCCGGGAAACAAACGCTTCCGCCATGGCAGGGTATACTAACGGTAACAGCTATACGTATTTGAACGCTACCTTGTACAACAACCTGCAGGGCATTCCCGACGGCAGCCGCGATTCCCTGACCCGGCGTTTTACCCGCCAGGTAGCGGAAGGTGCCGGGGATGATATTAAGCATCGCCCCATCGTGCCGGATGCATGGCTGCGCAGCTACACGCTCAGCCCACTGCACCAGCACATCCAGCACTACCGGGTGTATGCAAACGGCCACTACCAGCTGGGGAGATCCCTGCTGGACGCGGGTTTGGGCTGGCAGCAAAATATCCGCCGGGAGTATAACCATCCCCAGGACGTGCAGCAGGCCGGCCTGTTTGTAAAGCTTACCACTCTGCATTACAGCCTGCGGTATGCGCTGCCCCCGCTGCATGCCATTGAAATTACCCTTGGCAGCAACGGCATGTACCAGCAGAACCGGCATGGCAATGCTACGGACTTTCCCATCCCGGACTACCGCCTGCTCGATGCCGGCGCTTATGTTTTTGCAAAATGGAAATCCGGCCGGTGGACATTGAGCGGGGGCCTGCGGTACGACCTGCGTTCCCTGCGCAGCCATGATTTTTACCTGGCCCATGATGCACGCACCGGTTATCTGCGCCCGTCAAAAGACACGGTGGGCGCAGTGCTGCAGTTTCCGGCACTGGGCCAGTCTTTCACCGGCATATCACTCAGTGCCGGGGCTACCTGCCGGCTGAATGACGTTGTTTCCCTGAAAGCCAATATGGCAAAGGGCTACCGGGCACCAAACATTACAGAGATCGCGTCTAATGGGCTGGACCCTGGTGCGCACATCGTGTACCTGGGCAACCGCAACTTTGTACCTGAAACCAGCTTGCAGGAAGACCTGGGCGTGCTGCTGGATGGAGCAGGGTGGGAGGGCAATGTGAGTGTGTTCAACAACCAGTTATCGCACTATATTTTCCTGCAACAAGTGCCGGAAGAAATAGTGCAGGGTAATAAAACGTACCGTTACATGCAAAGCAAAGCCTGGCTCTATGGGCTGGAAGCCGCAGTGGCACTGCATCCTGTGGCATGGAAGGGCTGGCACTGGGATAACAGCCTGGCACTTACCTATGGCTACAACCGGGATGATGCTTACCGCCATGCGGGGCTGCAAGGGGCTTACCTGCCTTTTATACCACCTTTGCAGTGGCATTCAGAAATGGGTAAAGAATGGGTGCTGCGCCATCCCATCCTGCCTTCCCTGCATGCAGGCGCAGACCTGGAATATGCCGGTGCGCAAAACCGCTACCTGGCACTGGACCAAACGGAAACGGCTACACGCAGTTATGCATTGGTAGGCATACAAATAGGTGGCAGCATTTGCTACAGACGGGAAAATCAATTCCAGTGGCAGTTCCAGGTCAATAACCTGCTGGACGCTACCTACCAGTCGAACCTGAGCCGGCTGAAATACTTTGAGTATTATGGAGCTTCGCCTAATGGCAGGTCTGGCATTTACGGCATGGGCAGGAACATAACGGTAAAGATCATCCTGCCCTTTTAGCGGTAGCCTGCTGCCTGGAGGTGAAACAGTTCTGCATAACGCCCGTCCCTGGCCAGCAGCTCTTCATGGCTGCCTATTTCCAGCACGGTGCCTTTTTCCAACACCATAATGCGGTCTGCCATGCGCACGGTAGAAAAGCGATGGGAGATGAGAATGGCAGATTTGCCATGCGTAAGTTCTGCAAAGCGCTGGAACACTTCATACTCGGCCCTTGCATCCAGTGCAGCGGTGGGCTCGTCCAGGATGAGCACCGTGGCATCGCGCATGTAGGCGCGGGCCAGGGCTATCTTCTGCCATTCCCCGCCGGAAAGGTCTACCCCGTTGTTAAAGCGCCGGCCCAGGGCCTGCTGGTAGCCATTGGGCAACTTGGCCACCACCGTATCCGCCAGGCTTTGATGGGCGGCATCTTCGATCAGTGGTTCATTGAATTGCTCTCCGATATTGCCCACGGCAATGTTCTGTGAGAAATTCATCTGGTAGCGCAGGTAATCCTGGAAAATAACGCCAATGTGTAAACGAAGTTCTGCCAGGTCGTACTCCCGCAGGTCCACCCCGTCCAGCAGGATGCGGCCTTCCGTGGGATCATACAGGCGGCAGAGCAGCTTTACCAGCGTGGTTTTGCCTGCGCCATTCTCGCCCACGAGGGCCAGTTTCTCCCCGGCTTTCAGCGTAAAGTTCAGGTGGCGGTTGGCCCAGCGTTCTGCATTGCTGTATTTAAAGCCCACATCTTCAAACGTAAAGCCTTCCCTGATCACATCGGGGAAAGGCCGTGGACGGGCGGCCATCGTGATCTTGGGCTGGATGTCGAAAAATTCAAAGAAGTCGCGCAGGTAAATGGCGCCCTGCGATACGCTGGTGAAGCGGGAAAGGATGGTTTCCAGCAGTGATTTTAGCTGGCGGAAAGAGCCCGCCAAAAAGGTAAGGTCACCAATGGAAAGCTGTCCCTCCACGGTGCGGATGATGATGAAGATATAAGCGCCATAATACCCTGCGGTGCCCAGCAGGGCAAACACGGTGCCCCACACGGAACGCCGGATAGACAGGCGTTTGTTATCCAGATAAAATTTATCGGACAGGGTTTTAAAGCGGTCAATGATAAAATCGGACAGGTCAAATATTTTCACTTCCTTGGCCGTGTCATCGCTGGCGCCCAGGTAGCGGAGGTAGTCCAGTTCCCGGCGCTGGGGCGTTTGGCCACGGGTGAGGGCGTAAGTCTTATCATTGAAATAAGATTCACCGAGGAATGCGGGCAGGATGGCCACCAGCAACAGGAGGATAAGCCAGGGATTGAATACCAGCAGGCCGGCGGCCAGGAAACCCATAGTGATGAGGTCCTGCACCTGGCTCATAACCTGGGAGAGCAACACAGTGCGGCCGGTGGTTTGCTGGCGGGCGCGTTCCAGCTTGTCGTAAAAGGTGGCGTCTTCAAACTGGTCCAGGTCCAGGGTGGCGGCATGGCGCATGATGCGCACGGAGGTGTGGTTAGAGAACAGGTCGCCGAGGAGGCTGTCCAGCAGCGTGATCACACGCCCCAGCGCGTCCGACCCGATGGCCAGGGCAAACTCAATGCCTACCATCCACCAAAGCTGATGGGTGTCTACGCTTTTGCCATTGTGCAGCTGCACTACCTGGTCTATGATGATCTTGCCGATGTATAAAATAGCGAGGGGCGTGGCGGCCCGGATGAGGCGGAGCACGGCATTGGCCACCGTGAGCCAGGGGTTTGTGTCCCATACCAGCTTAAAAAATGCCGGTAACATACGCAGCGCATCCAGTCTTTCTTTCAGCGTTACCTGCGGCTTGCCATCCGGCATGGCCGCGGGCGTGGGAAAGAGTCGTTTCCAGAAATTCATGTCCCGAATTTACTTTAATTGTGAGTAATTGTGGTGGGGATCAGGTCTTGGGTCTTAAATCTTAGGTCCCAGGTCTCAGGGATGGGTGGGGGATTGTTTCAAAAAATAATTTCAAACTCCTGTGATTTTTTAGGCCGCGCCGCGAATCATATTACAAACAGTTACGCACACGCCTATGCAAGCACAATTCACCGCTATCGTGAACGAGCATAAAGGCCTCATCTACAAGGTGGCTGGTGCCTACTGTGCGGATGCGGAAGACCGTAAGGACCTGGTGCAGGAAATACTGCTGCAACTGTGGAGGGCCTTTCCCCGCTATGATCCGCAGTTCAAGCGCAGCACCTGGATGTACCGCATTGCCCTCAATACCGCCATTTCCTTTTACCGGAAAGATCACCGGAGAAGGGCCGCCATGGCGCCTTTGCCGGATGATATCCTGGTGCTGGAGGCGGAGCATCCGCCACCCCGGGAGGCGGCCCTGGAGCAGTTACACCAGTTCATCAGTGCGCTGCCGGAGCTGGACCGGGCCCTCATGCTACTTTACCTGGAAGACCGTTCCCATGCGGAAATGGCAGATATCCTTGGTCTCAGCGTTTCCAATGTAGGCACCAAGATCAGCCGCATCCGCCAGCAACTCAAACAAAAATTCTAAACACATGGAAGAGCAAGATATTAAACAACTGTGGCAGGCCTACGATGCACAATTGCAGGAGGCGCTCCGCGTAAACGAAAATACCCTGCGCGAGCTGCAGACCCTCAAAGCCAAGCGGGCCGTGCGCCGTATGCTGTGGGTAAAATGGCTGGGCATTATTGTAGGCATTATCTGGATAGCCGTGGTATACACCTGGGTGAGCATAGCCCTTGCGGTGCACAATTATTTTTTTGCCGCTTCCGCTGGTGTGCACCTGGTGGTTACCACCGTCATGGTGGTCACCTACCTGCGCCACCTGGGCATGCTGCACCGGATAGACCGTGCTGCTGCTGTAATAGCCGTGCAGGAAGGGTTGGCCCGCCTGCAGGCCTCCACGCTGGAAGTAACCCGTATCGGTTTCCTGCAATTGCCGGTGTTTGCCGTCTTTATGCTGGGATGGGGCGTGTATAACAGGTGGCAGATCGTCATCTGCGTTGCAGTGGCCATTTTACTTATCCTGGCGGCGCTGTGGTTGTATGCCAATATCTCGCTGAAGAATGCCCACAAGCCCTGGTTCCGCCTGTTATTCAGTTCACCGGAATGGACGCAGCTCGTGCGTGCCCAAACGTTCCTGGCGGCCATAGAAGATTACAAAGGGGGAGAAGGTTAGAACAGGGAAAGCTGCATGCGCCGGCCTTCACGGGCAGCATCCGGATCGGCGGAGATGTGGTACAGCGCCGTTTCCGCGTAGCGCGATGCTACGATGATCTCTGTGCCCCGCGCATGCGGGCGGAAAAGATCTTCCACGAGGGCAGGGTCATTATTGTCTTTGGATAAGTGTGCCAGCAGCAGATGGCTCATGAAAGGAGGGCGGTGGTCGCGGAACAAAGCCAGGGCCTGCGCATTGGAAAGATGCCCTTTCCCGCCACGGATGCGGTTTTTCAGCATCCACGGGTAGCGGCCCTTCAGGAGCATGTCTTCATCATAATTGGCCTCCAGGAAAGCGGCATGGCACAGTTTGAAATGATGCGTGAGCTGGTCGCAGCACTGGCCTATGTCTGTAAAAATACCGATGGTCACATTGTGGGCGCGCACAATAAAACTATGTGGGTCTGCGGCGTCATGGTGTTTGGGAAATGCAGTGATGGAAAGCGCGCCTACCTGCACCGGGGTATGCGCCGTAAAAGCATGCACCCGCTCCGGTGCCAGGGATAAGCCGCCGTGGTGGTGGGTATCGGCAGTGATGTACACCGGCAGCTGGTATTTGCGTGCCAGTACCGGGATGCCACTGATATGGTCACTATGCTCATGCGATACAAAAATAGCCTTCACCGTTCTCATGGAAAGGCCCAGGCGCTGCATGCGCCGTTCTATTTCCCTGCACGAGATCCCAACATCTACCAGTATGGCCTCCTCCTGGTTCCCGATATAATAGCAATTGCCATTGCTGCCGGAATTCAGCGAGGTAATGAATAGTGACATAGGCGGCAAAAATACGGAGAAAGTGCCGTATTGCGGCAGCGCCCCCGCTGTTAAATGCGAAAAGCGCCACCACCCCGGGGATGTGACGCTTTTCTGTTATAAATGCGTGTGCCGCGTTATTTTTCCTGGTGGTTCAGCCGCTCCTGCATCACTGCAACAGGCATGGTGAGCATGCGGCCCATGGGCTGGTTTCCGCGGTAGGTGATCACCTTCAGCACTTTGGCATCTTTAGGTGGTGCCAGGGGCTGGGTGTATTTCGGGTAAAAACGGTCGGGGAATGAGTTGTCAAAGCTGTAGTAAATATCCAGGTCTTTTACTTCCGTATCCATAGCGATGAGCAGGTTGCCGCTGGCATCTTTTTCTGCCGTGAAACTGGGATCAAACATGCTGGGGGCATATTTTACCGCGGCGGAGTCAAAGCGTTTCATGTGGGCTTCCACGCGGGGCTCAAATTTGTCCCAGCTTTTCAGCTCCCCGGGCGTCCACACAGATTCTGAAATGGCAAATGCACGGGGCCAGGTCATGTACTCTGCATGGCGCAGGTTGTACACATTCTCCGTCCACAGGTTGGCCTGTCCACCGCGGATGTAGGCCGGATCAGCACCTTCGGGCACGGGCTCAAACTGGTAAGCGGTGCTCAGTCGCAGGGTAGCGTAGATGCGGGGCTCTATGATCACATCGCCCTGCATGTAGTCCAGGTATGCATAGGTGGTGGGGCTCATCACTACGTCGTGTTTCAGTTTGGTGCCTTCCACGCCGCCTTTCTCACCGCGCCAGCTCATGACGGCTGCACCGGGGGCCAGGCCGCCTTCCAGGATCTCATCCCAGCCTATCACTTTTTTGCCTTTTGAGTTTACGATCTTCACCACGCGTTTTTCAAAGTAGCTCTGTACTTCTTCATACGTTTTCAGGTGCTCTTTTTTCATCAGCGCCGTTACGGCATCGCTCTTTTTCCAGAAGGTCTTGGGACATTCATCGCCACCTACGTGGATGTAGTCGAAGGGGAAGAGGGCCGCTACTTCTGTGAATACCTTGTCCAGGAATTTGTAAGTGTTCTCATTGGCAGGGCACATGGTATTGTCGTAATGGGCCACCATGCCACTGTCTGTCCAGTCCATGAAATTCCGCTCACCGGAGCGCACCTGGTAATGGTCTGCACCTTCCGTGCAGGAAATTTCCGGGTAAGAGGCCACCGCAGCCAGGCTATGGCCGGGGGCTTCAATCTCGGGCAGTATGTTTACAAAACGGTCTTTCGCGTATTGGATCACTTCTTTTACATCTTCCTGCGTGTAGTAACCACCAGCGGTGCGGGGGGCATCATCAGGTTCCGGGGAGAAGGTGCCAAACTCACCGGTCTTGTCCAGGTTGTAGGCGCCTTTCTTCGTCAGGTTGGGCAGGCTCTTGATCTCAATGCGCCAGCCCTCATCATCAGTGAGGTGCCAGTGGAAGAGGTTGAATTTGTAGCGCGACATCTGGTCGATGTAAGCCATCACGTCTTCCTTTTTAAAGAAGTGGCGGGACACGTCCAGCATGAGGCCTCTCCATGCATAGCGCGGGTAGTCGGTGATCTCCACGGTGGGGGTCACCCAGGCTACATTATGCACGGCCTGGCCGCTTTCAATGGCCGGGGGGAACAATTGCACCAGTGTTTGCGCGCCGTAAAACAGGCCGGCCGGCTCATTGGCTTTGATCACCACCCCGGTGGGCGTTACGCTCAGCTGGTAGCCTTCCTTGCCCAGGGTGGCGTCGGCCTTGCCTTTGGCATGGAGTTGCAGGCTGATGGTGGCATTGCCGCCGGCCTGGGTGGTTACCGGGTAGCCGGTGGGCGTGCCCAGCCGTTTTTCCAGGAAATCCGTAATGGGCTTAGTGTTAGCACCATTAGGCGTGGCAATGCTGATGCGGGAGGGCAGGGTAAAACTACCGCCGGAAGTGGTGACCTGTACCGGTTGTGGAATAATGGAAATAGGCGCCTGCTGGGCAAAAGCGCCTGCCGCCAGGAGGCTGGCAGCCAGGATAAGCGTTAGTTTCTTCATGACGCGCGGATAAGCGTAGTTTTGTTAGCAATAAAACACTTTGATAAAGCGCCGGCGCTTTCTGCCGGAGGTGATAAGTTACAACCTATCCGCCTGATTTGCAACAACGGTGTGATAAATGGTAGCCCCGTCCCGAAAAACTTTAAAACAGTGATCGTTTCCTGGGCCTGAATGTGTATCTTGAGGAGCACCGCTACATTAATCAGACCATCAACTGAACCGCGTAAACTCCTCCTCCGACATGTCGATCCGACAAAATGTTCTTGCCCGGAAGGGTCAGCGCCTGGCTGCGTGGTACAACATGGTGCCCAGCTTTGCCTGGTCTATCCTCAACCTGGCGCCGCCGTTTATCTACGTTTACCGTTTCCTGGACCTGCAGTGGTTATGGGTGCTGGTGCCGCTTTGCATGGCGCCTTACTTCCTGCAAAAAGGTTTTATAGACCGCCTGGCCCTGAGCAGGACCAGGGACCTTTATATTCGTTTAGGCGTAGACGTTATACAGGAATTTGTGCAGCATGGGGGCATGGTAAACCGGCTGATCCGCCGCCGCTATCCCACTTACCGCATCGTGTTTGACAAGACCACGGTGCACCGCCAGCTCTCTGCCACTTATATGTTTGAGCGCTTCCACCTGGGCATGGCCGCTGCTTTTTGCGTGCTCATTTTACACGCGGCTTTCAGCCAGCGCTGGGAATGGGTGTTGCTGCTGTTCGTTTGTAATTTCATTTACAATGTGTACCCCGTATTGCTGCAGCAATATATGCGCATCCGCCTGAAACACCTGCTGGGATAGGGCCGGAAAAATTGCCTCCCACGGCTTGTTATGCATGGGTATAATTTAAACGGGGCATGTAATTCAACCGGCGCACTGCTGGCGGCCATGGTGTATTACTGCTTTACACGGTTACGTTC
The DNA here is from genome assembly GCF_003071345.1 of Chitinophaga parva. Taxonomy (NCBI): domain Bacteria; kingdom Pseudomonadati; phylum Bacteroidota; class Chitinophagia; order Chitinophagales; family Chitinophagaceae; genus Chitinophaga; species Chitinophaga parva. Next base: position 467,859 of record NZ_QCYK01000003.1, read on the forward strand.
ACTATCTGCACTGTTATCCTCGTGCCGGCGCTGGTTGGCAATGGTTTTCCCGAAGTTATAACTGATGCTCAGCGCCACTTTGCGGGTGTCTGATACATTGCGCCAGTTGGCAGTTGTCATGGCCAGGTTGTTGATCACCCCTGTATTGATCATCGTCTTGAAAAGGTCGCTGCCATTGAGTTTCAACAGGAGCTTGGGCGTTATCTTCTTGGAAAATCCAAGGTCCACGGCACCTCTTTCTCCCAATACAAATTGTGCATGGGTCAGTTTACTGCGGTAACGCGCACTGGCCTGGATGGTCCAGTCCTTGGGCAGCTTCAGCGTAAGCGTGGGCATTACAAATACGTAATTACCGCGGCTGTCCAGGTGGCCGGCATAGAAGTCGCCATAGGAGTGGATATTGCCGGCTTCCCCGTAGAAGTGCAGGTTCAGGCGCTTTCCGAGGTCCTGCTGCACATCCAGGTCCACTTCCAGCGTGGTGGTAGCGCCAATGTTGCCAGGGCGGCTGTAGTAAATGCCGTTTACAATTTCAATGGTCTCGTTGATGTCATCCCGGCTGTGGGTATAAATGAAAGTGGTGCTGATGCGCCCTTTATAGCTGTGCCCCAGTTCCACACGTTGCGTATAAGATGGCTTTACGTAAGGGTTGCCTACGTAGTAAGTGAATTTGTCCAGCGGCGATATGAACGGGTTCAGGTCCTGGTAATAGGGCCGGTCAATGCGCCTGCCATAGTTGAGCGACAATGTATTGTTGGCCGCCGTATCCAGCTTGTACAGCAGGTACAGCGTGGGAAACAGGCCGGTGTAATTGCGGTTGAAAGCGGAATCACCTTTCACGGCATTGCCCAGCTGGTGGCCGTTGGAGACCGTGTTTTCAAAGCGCAGGCCGGCCTGTACAGATAACCGTTTAAAATCCTTATTCAGGTTCAGGTAAGCCGCGTTAATGTTTTCGCGGTAGCGGAAGTGATTGCTTTTATCGTAGTCCGGCAGGTTTTGTCCATCAACCAGGTTGTAATATTGGGCAATATTATCCGTGGCGGTGTAACTGCTTTTCACGCCCGCGGCCAGCTTATAACCGTTCCGGAAAGGGTGCGTGTAGTCCAGCTTACCGGAGTAAATGTCGATGTGCGTGGGCACCTGTCCGTTCAGCTGTGCATAGAGATAAGGATCGGTGGCATCCGGCAGGTAGCTGTAGTTGTTGTAAACCTCCTGGCTGCCGGTGTTGTACCGGATGTAATCCGCGTCTGCCGTGAGCTCCCGGCCATTCTTATCGTAGGCGTGGCGGTAGTTCAGGTTAAGGCCCACGTTGTTGAAAGTGCCCTTGGTACTATTGAGGGCATGGATGCTGGAATCCAGTTGTTGATGACCATCCAGCAGGTGGCTGATGTTGTCATTATCACTGCGTGGGTGATCGTCATCACCGGATAGCACGATGCCGAAGGTGCTTTTTTCCGTGGCGTAATAGTCTGCGCTGATCTTGCCGGAAAAGGAGGTGAACCACCGGTTGATCTGGTTGTGCTGCATGAAGTAGCCCTGGGTTTGCCCGGCTTCATCATAAAACTGGCGGTTGATGGTGAGGTCACTGTAGCCCCGCGCTTTGTTGTAGGCCACATTACCGCCTATGTTCCACTTGTTGTTACGGTAATTAAAATTGAAGCTGTTGTTGGTACTGAAATAAATGCCTTGCATGGCCGAGAGGTTCAGTCCCCCGTTGAAACCCTTTTGCCTGCTACGTTTAGTACGGATGTTGATCACGCCGCCGGTGCCGGCCGCATCGTATTTAGCAGGTGGGTTGGTCATGATCTCCACGCTTTCAATGGTGGATGCGGGCAGGGAGCGCAGGTAGTTCTGCAATGCGGTGCCGGAGAGGTAAGTAGGCCGGTCGTCGATGTAGATGGTTACATTGTTCTTGCCTTTGAGACTGATGGTCTGTTCGTCCTCTACGCTTATGCCCGGGCTTTTTTCCAGCACTTCCAGCGCGTTGCTGCCTGCATTGCTGATAAGCGCGTCCACGTTCACCACGGTGCGGTCTATCTTCCTTTCAATAAATGGTTTCTGTGCTGTAACGGAGACTTCCTTGAGCTGTGCATCCTGCTGCTGCAGTGTGATGGCGGGCAATGTAAGTGCCTGGCCTTTGGTAAATACAAAACTCTCGCTGCGGTATTTTTTATACCCCATCATGGTTACCCAGAGGCGGTAGGTGCCTGCAGCGATGGCTTCAAAGGAGAAGCGGCCGCTGTTATCCGGCAGGGTGGCTTTTACTACGCTGCTGTCGTTGTGGCGCACCAGCACAATGGTGGCGGCCATTGCGGGTTGCTGTTGCGCATCTTTTACCTGGCCGGTGATCGTTTGCGCCAGGAGGGGTACGGGCATGAGAAGGCTGATGGTCAGCAGGACCACGTTTTTCATTTGCATGGAGCAGTTTGTTTAGAGCAGAAAAGGCATGGCCTGCCTGGAATGCAGTGTAGTACTGCGTTCCAGGTACTTGGGCCGGTAATGTTCCAGGTTAGTTCTTGACTTCGTAATTGTACAGGAGTGCCCAATGGTCTTTGGGTACAAACTTGTCTGCAAAGGCTTTTGCAATGTCTGCCCGCATGGGCTTGTCGTTGACGATAAATGCTTCCCTGCTTAGTTTAAACGAGAGGTTTTTGGTCTTGACGATCAGGTGCGACTGCAGCAACTCCTGTACCACGCGGTCTGAAAGGTTTTCATCCTTTTCGGCAGCCGCATCCGGTGAAGGAGGTGTTACGGGTTCCACCGGTGTGGGTGGCGCTGCAGGGGTAAGCGGTGAAAGCGGCGCAATGGGCTTAACCGGGACAGGTGGCGGCGCGGCGGCTGCAACATGGGTCACTGGTATGGCCTTCGCGGCCGGTTTTGCCACGGGTGCGGGCATGGCTACAGCGGTGGGTTGCACCCGTGCGGCAACATTGGGCATATACTGTACACGCGGGGCTCCAATGGCGGAAGGAGAGGTGCGTGGGTGGGTGGTGTCATGACCACTGCCGTGGGGTACCTGTGCGGCTGCAAAGTACTGGTGTGCATTTACCTGGTAAGCACGGGCGTTTGCCGTGCGCTGGCGTTCATCACTGGCGCGTTGTTTTTCCGCGGCCTCGTAGGCCCGTTGGTCTTCCGCGGCTACAGCTGCCTGTTCATCATGGAGGCGTTGTTTTTCCGCGGCCTCGTAGGCCCGATCTTCCAGCCAGCGTTTGGCGGCCGTATCATCCCGCAGGATCAGCGTTTGCCGCTGGTTACTGTCCACCCAGTACAGGGTGGGGCAGGCGGAAGACAGTGCGCCGAGACTGGCCTGCTGCGGGCGCAGGGTTCCATCCAGCGAGGTGAAGGCCGGCAGTGGCGCCATGCGCATATCATCCAGGGTAGCCAGTTGGGGAAGGGTACAGGTATCGTTATGGCGGTCTATGGAGAGCGTTACATTCCGTGTATCCGTTATCGTGGTCTGGTGATCAAAAGTGGTAGTGGTGGTGATGGTTTTTACCACGTGGCGGGCTGCTTTCCCGGGAAAGGCCAGCAGGAGCAGGCCTGCGCCTACCAGGCATACGCTCAGCAATGTTTTTTCCACCACGTTCAGGGAGTGGTTATGGTTGCTGATCATGCGGGTTACACGGGCCAGCAGGGTATTACGGCTCCCGGGCAGGGCCATGGCCAGTTCCGGGTGGCCATATTCCTGGCAGGATACCAGGGCTTGTATGTACACGGTTTTGCTGTGGGTGTATTGCATCACCAGGTCGTCACAGCAGTTTTCCCGCTCGGCTTTGAGCAGGGCGCAGATCCAGGTGACGGCCGGGTTGAAGAAGAAAAGGATCTCCACGAAACTTTGCAGCAGGTTTACCAGGTAATCGCGGCGGCGGATGTGGGCCAGCTCGTGCAGCAGGATGGCCTCAATGGCTTCCGGTGTAAGGCTGGACAGGAGGCCGGCCGGCACCAGGATGAGGGGCTTCAGGTGGCCCAGCACCATGGGCGCCTTGGCCAGGGCCGATTCCAGCAGTCTAACGGGACGGGATATACGCAGCTGGCGGGCCAGGTCCTGTACCCGTGCGCTCCACCGGGCGTCCGGGGCAATGGTTTGCTGGGTGCGCAGCATGCGCACTTCATACAGGCCGGTGAGCATGCGGATGCTCTTGATGCAGATAAAAAGGAACCAGATGAGCACTACCTGCTGGGCATGTGCACTGAGGTATTGAAAGAGCTGCTGGGTCAGTGCATTGGCCGAAGGCGCGGCTACCACGGTATTGGCTATACGCAATTGCTCCACGGCGGCCAGGCCGCTGGCGGTGGCGCCTTGTGCGGGCTGCAGGGCCAGCCACTCCCACACAAATGTAACGGCGGCGCCCCCGGTGAACAGGGCCAGCGCGCCCACCAGCAGGTAATAGCGGCTGGCGGCCTTTTGCCGGCGGGTGGCCAGCATGATAATGCCAGCCAGTGCGGCCAGGATAACGCCCTGCCAGAGCGAGTGGAGCAGGGTGCGGCACAGTGCCTGTATCAGCAGGTCTGCCTGGAAAGAAGGAAGCGCAGATGCTTGCATACGTTTTAGTTTTTTAGAACGGTGGGAGGAGGGGGCGGTTTTTAAAAATCCGGTTTATGGAGCAAATCAGTCCAGTTTATTCAGCATTTCCTTGATGGCCCGGAGCTCTTCGGCAGAGGTCTTGCGGTTGCCCAGCAACTGCAGTACCAGCTTGCTGGCAGAGCCTTTGTACAGAGCGTCTACGAATTTTTCCAGCAGGTGGGCCTTGGTGGCCTGTTCATCTTCCGCTACACTGTACACGTGCTTCATACGGCTTTCATCGCGGGTAAGAATGCCCTTGTCTGCCATGATCTGCATCAGCTTCAGCGTGGTGGTATAATTTACGTCTTTCTGTTTACATAACTCATCATTCACGAAACGCACCGTGCTGGGACCATGTGCCCAGAGCACCTGGAGGATCTCCAGTTCTGAGCGGGTTGGCTCCACATTCTTTTCGTCTTTGTTCTTTTCCATGATCCTAAGGTACGAATATTTTCGTACGAACAAAATATTATTTCAGGAGGTGGGTGGAAAAAAGTAGTTTCCATTTATTAAGGAGTAAAAAAATTATGCAGTACAAATCATTTAGCATTGCGGCGTCCAGCGCGGAGCAATTACAGGAAGGAATTAACAAGTTCTTTGAGGCCAATACGGAGATCACCGTGGTGTCTGCGCAGCAGAGCCAGAGCGGGGAGAGTGCGGCGTTGCGGATCACGTACACGGTGCTGTATAAGGTAGCGGAGAAAAAAGGGGAAGGTATCGGGTTTGGATTCAATGCGATGCGGTAGCGGAGCTTACAGGCCGGGGGAGGCCTGCCCCCTGGCCAGGCAGAAGGGACCGGCCTCCCCGGTACAGGGACCGCTCCACCACAGTGATCCCGTTTTTTTTATTTGGAAAATAATACCAATCGGTATAAATTTGTACCGTCTTACTGATAACAACATGAGTAAAGCGGAAAGAACCAAACAGTTCATCGTAGAGAAAACCGCCCCCATCTTCAATGTAAAAGGTTACGCGGGCACCTCTCTCTCCGATATGACAGATGCCACCGGGCTTACCAAAGGCAGCATCTACGGTAACTTTGCCAATAAGGATGAGGTGGCCCTTGCCGCCTTTGATCACAACCTGGAAAAGATCACCGGCATTTACGGCGCGGAGATTGCGAAGCACGATGGCGCCCGGGACCGCCTGATGGCTTATGTGCACGTATACAACAACTTCCTCAAATATCCCTTCCCCGTGGGCGGCTGCCCCATTCTCAACACCTCCGTAGAATCGGACGATATGCACCCTGCGCTGAAAGAGCGTGCCGCAAAGGCCATCCACAAATGGAAGGATAAACTGGTGGAGATCATTGAAGCAGGCGTGCGGGATAAGGAGCTTAAAAAAGTAGTAAACCCTGAACAGGTGGCCCTTTCCATCATTGCCATGCTGGAAGGCTGCATCATGGTAAGCAAGGTGACCGGTAATATGCACTACCGTAACCTTGTTACCCAGGCCCTGGAAAAATTTATCATGGAACTCTGAGTTCCTTTTTTTATCATAAAAAATATACCGATCGGTATAAAAAATCGACAGCATGAAAACGACTAACAACACCGTATTGATCACCGGCGGCAGCGCCGGCATTGGCCTGGCTATTGCCAAAACCCTTGCAGCGCAGGGCAACCATGTTATCATTACGGGCCGCAACAAAGAGCGTTTAGAGAACGCCGCTGCGCAGTTGAACAATGTAACCCCCATCGTGGCAGACGTGGCCAGCGCAGTGGCGGTGGATGCGCTGGTAAGCCGCATCAGCAAAGAGTTCCCGGCACTGAATGTAGTGATCAATAATGCAGGGGCGGCTCACTATTACCAGCTGGGCGCCAATGTGAGCGCCTTTGATAAGGCCGCGGAAGAGATCCACACCAACTACCTTTCCATCCTGGCCCTCAATGAAAAGCTGCTGCCCCTGCTCAGCAAACAGGCGGAAGCGGCCATCGTGAATGTATCGTCCATCGTGGCTTTTGTACCCGCCCGCAATATCCCTACGTACGCTGCCAGCAAGGCCGCCCTGCATTCCTACACACAGATCCTGCGCTATGAACTGGCGCAGCAACAATCACCTGTAAAAGTATTTGAGCTCATGCCCCCGCTGGTGAACACCGACTTTTCGCAGGCCATTGGTGGTGCGAACGGTATCCCGCCACAGCAGGTGGCAGATGAGCTGGTGCAGGCCCTGGCAGAAGACCGTTTCGAGATCCATGTAGGCGGCACCGCACAGTTGTACCAGGCTTTCCTGCAGTCACCGTCAGACGCGCTCCAGTATATGAACCAGGCCCGTTAAGCGGCGCTTTTTAACGCTAAAAAATATACCGAACGGTATGAAAAGAACGGTGCTCCTGATCACCGTCATCTTCGCAGCAATGATGGAGCTGATCGATTCCTCCATTGTAAACGTGGCGCTCTCGCATATGAGCGGTAACCTGGGCGCCACGCTGGAAGATGCTTCCTGGGTGATCACTTCTTATGCCATTGCCAACGTGATCATTATCCCTATCACCAGTTTCCTGGCCGCCAGGCTGGGACGGCGCAATTATTACATTGGCTCTGTAATGGCTTTCACTTTATGCTCTTTTCTATGCGGGCAGGCTACCAACATCTGGATGCTGGTCACTTTCCGCTTCCTGCAGGGCATTGGCGGCGGTGCGTTGCTCAGCGTATCGCAGGCCATCGTATTTGAATTGTTTCCCAAAGAAAAACAGAACGTAGCCAGCGCCTTGTTTGGCATCGGGGTGTTCATCGGGCCTACCATCGGGCCCACGCTGGGCGGCTACATCACGGAGTATTATTCCTGGCCCTGGATCTTTTATATCAATGTGCCCCTGGGTATCATCGTGGCATCTTTATGCCTGTTGCTACTGCATGAGCCGCTTATCAAACCCAGGGTGGGAAAGGTAGACTGGTGGGGTATCCTGCTCCTGGCCATCGGCATCAGCTCCCTGCAAACGGTGCTGGAAAGAGGGGAAACGGAAGACTGGTTTTCCACGCCTTACATCACCTGGCTGAGCGTGATTGCGGGTTTTGCGCTCACCATTTTCGTGTGGTGGGAACTGCAGGTAGCGCATCCTGTGGTAAACCTGCGGGTATTGCGCAGCAAGAACCTGAGCATCGCCGCAGCGCTCACTTTTATCTCGGGCATCGGGTTATTCAGTTCTGTATTTCTCACGCCGGTGTTTGCACAGCGTTTGTTGGGATTTACGCCCACACAAACGGGATTGCTGCTGCTGCCGGGCGCAGTGCTGGCCATTTTGGGGCTCATGGTCTCCGCACGTTTGTTGCAACGCGGCCTATCGCCCATGTATATGATCACGGCGGGCATTTTGTGCTTCGGGTATTTCAGTTGGGAAATGTCGCGGATAGACCTGGATGCCAGTGCAGACCTGCTCACTTTTACACTCATCTGGCGGGCCGTGGGACTGGCCATTATCACGGTGCCGCTTACCACCCTGGCCGTATCATCCCTGCCACCGGCGGAGATCCCGCAGGGGGCGGCATTGAACAATATGATGCGCCAGCTGGGTGGCTCCTTTGGCATTGCCATGGTGAACACTTACCTGGCCAACCGTACGGCCCAGCACCGGTTTGACCTGGTGAGCAACCTGGCCCTGGATAACCCGGCCACCCGGGCCCGGCTGGATGGTTACACGCATTACCTCATGGGCAGGGGCTTTAACGCCCCCGCCGCTAAACACGGGGCCCTGGGCCTGCTGGATGCGGTGATCGGCAGGCAATCTTCCATGCTCAGTTTCAATGACGCCTACCTGGCGGTGGGCAGTGTTTTCGTACTGGCGTTGCCGTTATTGCTGATGGCGCGCAGTGCCAAAAAAGGAAAGCCTGCGGTGATCGTATCAGACCACTAGGTACCCGGTCATCAGGCTACGCGGAAGGCAGATGGGGTAGTGGCGGTTTGCTTTTTGAAGAAGTGGTTGAAGTGCGCGGGCTCCTCAAAGCCAAGGCTGTAGCTGATCTCGGAGATGTTCCAGTTGGTGTGCCGGAGCAGCGCCTTGGCTTCCGCGGCCAGCCTTTCCGCAATGTGGGTGGTAGTGGTTTTCCCCGTGGTATCGCGGATGGCGCGGTTCAGGTGATTCACGTGCACCGCCAACTGGTCTGCATAATCCTTCGCGGAGCGCAGGGCAATGCGTTGTCCCGGCGATTCGATGGGGAACTGTCTTTCCAGCAGTTCGGTGAATACGGAAGTGATGCGGGCATGCGCATTGGCGTGCTGGTACAGGGTTTCAGTAGGCTGCAGCTTATTGGCTGCGTGCACGATCTCCATCACGTAGTTGCGCAGCAGGTCGTACTTCATGGCATAGTCAGACCCTATTTCTGCCAGCATCTTTTCAAATATTTCGCCCGTTTGTGCATCCTGCGCAGGGTTCAGTATATACGCCGCTTTCCCGTTCGGCGCAAACATGGGCAGCTCATGCAGGCTGCCCTTTATTTTTTCCGTGAAGAAGGCTTCCCGGAAAATGCAGAAGTACCCGCTGTTGTCTTCCGACAAGGCTTCTATAGTATAAGGCACGTGCGGGGTAAAGAACAACAGCGCACTGCCATTGATCTCCACACTTTTATCCGCATAATGGAAAATGCTATGCCCCCTGAATAAACTGATCTTGTAAAATGAGCGCCGGCTGTATTTGGGCGGGGCGGGGCAGTTTGCAGTGCCCTTGGGTACGATCCGGAATACATTGAAATGCCCGATGTCCTGCTGGAGGTTGTCGGGCAGCCAGCTGAATTTATGTTGATAAAACTCCTCGAGTGTTTCTATACCTGCCATACCTGTAAAAATACAAAAATGAATGGAGCCACCGGCCAGCCTCCGTTCATTTATGTACGATTTTTGCTATCAAATTGAATACGACTGCTGCAAGACGGGATGGAAAATAATTTAGTCTACAGATTTTGTAGATTAATTACTTCCCCCTAATTTTGCCTCCGCAACCAGAAAAACCGGTTCACGATATTTAGTATTTATAGATCAACAAAACGCTTATGTAAGAAACCGGGGATCTGATCAACCGGCTGTACAAGAAACAGGGATCAACATGTGTGAGGCCAGGCGGAAACGCCGGACCAACCGCTATTTTCATGCAACTAACCAAACAGATCGCTTTATTACCAGGCTGGCATTTGTAAGGAAAACCGTCCTTTCCGAAACGCTATTTTTTTTACCGCTTATTGGAACAATTATGCTAAGAACGCTACTGAGTGTCATGCTTGTATTTTGCTGCGGCATTGTGCTGGCGCAAGATCGTTACATCATTCACGGCCAGGTGCGCGCCGCGGAAAACGGGGAGCCGCTGCCCGGTGCATCCGTTACAGTGAATAAATCGCCCCACGGTGTATTCACCGATGAGAACGGCCGCTTTTCCATACCGGTAGCCAGTCTTACCGGCACCGTGTCCGTGAGCTACGTGGGCCGAGAAGCTGCGGAGGTCCCGCTGAAAGGCGATACTTCCATCACCATTAACCTGAAAGCTTCCAACAAACAACTGGATGAAGTGGTGGCCGTAGCTTATGCCACGGTAAAGAAATCCGCATTCCCCGGCTCTGTATCCAGCATACAGGCGGACAAGATCGAGAACCGGCAAACCTCCAACATCACTAATGCCCTGCAAGGCCTGGTGGCAGGGGTGCAAACGGAATCGGCCAGCGGCCAGCCGGGCAATGCATCCGATATCCGCATCCGCGGCGTGGGCTCTGTGAATGCATCCAGTGCCCCCCTGTTTGTACTGGACGGGGCACCTTACTATGGTGATATCAATGCTATCAACCCCGCCGATGTACAATCCATCACGGTGCTGAAAGACGCTACCGCGGCTAACCTGTATGGCGCCAGCGCGGCCAATGGCGTGATCGTGATCACCACCAAACAAGGTAAGAAAAGCGACAACGTAGCGGTGACCGCCACCGTGAACCAGGGCTGGAGCAGCCGCGCCGTAAAGGACTACGCCCAGCTCAATACCCAGCAATATTTTGAACTGACATGGGAAGCGATACGCAATAACCAGATGGATAACGGCCTCTCTGCGGATGCTGCCGCCGTGAAGGCCAGCGAATTGCTCACCAGCAACCAATACCTGAACATCAATCCCTATGGCCCCGGTTTTCCCCAGCCGGTAGGTACAGACGGGAAGCTGGTACCGGGCGCAAAGCTGCTCTGGAACGATAACTGGGAGAATGCCATGCATCAAAATGCGGGCTATACCCAGGCCCAGCTGAGCCTCAGCGGCGGAAACGATAAAGGCAATTACTACATCAGCGGCGGCTACCTGGATAACCAGGGGCTGTACCTGAAGTCCGGCTTTAAACGCTACAGCATCCGCAGTAATGTGAACCTGCAGGCACGCAAGTGGCTGCGCGTAGGGCTGGATTTCAATGCCTCGAGCACCACGCAGGATGCACCACCGTCCACGGATTCCCAGACCGGCAACGTGGTGAACTTTGGACGCAGTATCCCTGGTTTTTATCCCATTTACCAGCGCAATGCTGATGGCACTTTCATCCTCGATGACAAGGGACAGCAGCAGTTCGACTTTGGTACCTACCGCCCGTCCGCAGCCTTGGCCAATGAGAACCTGGTGGGCAGCATTCCGTTGGACAGATATCGCCTCACGCGTGAGAACGCCTCTGCCCGCACCTTTGCGGAAGCCACGCTGTACAAAGATTTGAAGTTCAAGACCAGCTACAATGTAGATTACATCAGCAGCAATGGGCTTACGTATTACAACTCGCAATATGGAGACTACGCGTCTATAGGCGGCCTGGTGGACAAGAGCAGCAGCCGTACCGTGTCTTACACGTGGAACAATATCCTTACGTATGACCATGACTTCACCGGCGGCCATCACTTGAACCTGCTGGCAGGGCATGAGTATTACAGCTTCAATTACACCAATCTTTCCGGTGAGCGCCAGAACTTTTCTTACCCCGGCTTTTACGAACCGGTGGCGGCTTCTGTGCTCAACAGCTTTACCGGCCAGAGCGATGTGTACAATAAACTGAGCTTCTTTGGCCAGGGACAATACTCTTTCCGCAACAAGTATTATTTCACGGCTTCCCTGCGAAGTGACGCTTCTTCCCGCTTTTCGCCACAGGAGCGCTGGGGTACTTTCTATTCTGTAGGTGCATCCTGGCACATGGCGGATGAGCCCTGGCTGAGCAATGTGACCTGGATCAATGCACTGACGCCTAAAGTGAGCTATGGTGCCTCCGGCAATGATAACCTGACGGATAATGGTTCCCCGAACTACTATGCATACCAGGCATTGTACGCCATTACGCCCAATCAAAGCGCGGGCGGCGCTACCACGCTGCGTTTGGCCACGCCTAATTTGAAATGGGAAAGCAATATCAGCACCAACGTGGCGGTGGACTTTGCCTTCTTCAAGAACCGGCTGAGTGGTACCATCGGGTTCTATAACCGCCAGAGTAAAGACCTGCTGTTTCCCAAGCCGCTTACGCCTTCTACGGGTTTTTCCACCATCTATGCAAACATTGGCAGCCTGCGCAACCGGGGCTGGGAGTTTGAGTTCAATGTGATCCCCGTGAGCACAAAGGACTTCCGCTGGAACCTGGCGGTGAACGGTACTTTCAATAAGAACAAGATCACGTCCCTGCCGCAAAATGAAATCATTTCCGGCACCAAGAAGCTGATGGTAGGTAAGTCCATTTATGAATTTTACATCCGCCAGTGGGCCGGTGTGGACCCGAAGAACGGGGACCCGCTCTGGTACACTACGGATGCTGCTACCGGCGCTAAAACAACGACCAACCTTTATAAAAATGCAGGCCTGTATTACTCCGGCTCTTCCCTGCCGGATGTATACGGCGGCATTACCAACACCTTTGACTACAAAGGCTTTGAGCTTAGCTTCATGGTGTCTTACAGCCTGGGTGGCAAGGTGCTGGACGGGGATTACCTGGCCCTCATGAACAACGGCAATTCCTTTGGCCACAGCTGGAGCACCGAGATCCTGGACCGCTGGACACCGGAACATACCAACACGGATGTGCCCCGCCTCAGCACCATTACCCAGGGCGCATGGAACCAAACCTCCACCCGCTTCCTGTACAGCGCCAGTTATGCCCGCCTGAAATACGCCACCCTGGCGTATAACCTGCCCAAGGCATGGATGCAGCGCGCCAATCTTACGAACCTGAAAGTGTATGTGACCGGTGAGAACCTGCTCACGTTCTATGGCCACAAAGGCATGGATCCTGAGCAGTCCATTGACGGTACCACCTTCTATCAATACCCAACCCTGCGCACCTTGTCCGTGGGCCTGCAGTTAGGTTTTTAATGTTCATGTTTAATTGTAATGACGATGAAAAAAATTGCCACTTCTTTATACATCGCGGCGGCCATGCTGCTACTGCCAGCCTGCAGCAAGCAACTGAATACGGCGCCCTCTGATGCCGTGACCGGCGACCAGCTGTATGGCACGGTGAATGCACTGGGCACCATTTACGAAGGTACCTGGGCTGCTATGATGGACAGCTACTGGGGTGATATTTTCGGGAATCCCGGCTTCAGGACCATTGGCCTGGTGAGTGATGCCATGGGCGATGACGCAGCCCTCATTCCCAATAAATACGGCTACCGCGATGCCTATCCTTTCACCGAGATCAATGACAAGACCAGGAGCCGCGTGGCCGCCATCTGGGCCACCGTATACAAGGTGGTCAACAATATGAACATCATCCTGGCGCATGCAGATGCCGCACAAGGGGATGCCGCCAGCCGCAATGTGCTGAAAGGCCAGGCGATGGCGCTGCGGGCAGACATGTACCTTACGCTGGCTTCTTTCTACCAGTTCTCTTACCTGAAAGACTCCACTGCCAAGGCGGTGCCCATTTACACCCAGCCCGCCAGCGATACTACACAAGGCAGGCCCAGGGCCACTTTGAAGGAGATCTACGCCCAGGTGTTTGCCGATCTTACGCAGGCGGAAACCCTGCTGCAGGGCTACAGCCGCCCTTCCAAATACAAGATAGATGTGAACGTGGTGAATGGCCTGCTGGCCCGTGCCTACCTGAACACCGGCCGCTGGGCACAGGCAGCAGCAGCAGCCGTAAAAGCGCGTGATGGTTACTCGTTCATGTCTGCCTCCGACTATGCAAAAGGGTTTAACGACATCAATAATTCAGAATGGATCTGGGGTGAGCCGGAAACCACCGTGCAGCGTACCGGCAGTGATGCATTCCACTTCCTGGATGTAACCAACGATGGATCTTACTATTACAGCTTCATGGCAGATCCGTTCTTTATGCAGCTCTTTGATGACGGGGATTACCGCAAGGCCCTGTTTTCCTGGGATGCAGATGCAGGCCGTGAAGGTTATTTGCAGTACAGGAAATTCCTTTTCCGCGGTGACCTTACCGCAGACCTGGTGCTCATGCGCTCCGCAGAGGAATACCTGATCGAAGCAGAAGGCAATGCCCGCGCAGGCAATACCGGGGCGGCCGTTACCGCTCTCAATACCCTGAAGGCCGCCCGCAATGCCAAAGCCTACGATCCCGCCGGTAAAACCCCGCAGGACCTCATTGACGCCATCCTGGTTGAACGCCGCAAGGAGCTGTTTGGAGAAGGCTTTGCACTGGCAGATATTATCCGCAACCAGCTTTCCGTAGTGCGCAAACCTTATGTGGATGGCCAGGGCCATGATATCCTGGTGACCATTGTACAGGACGGCGTGTCCAAGCAGGTACCCGCCCGCTACCATACGGTGCGCAACTTCCCGGACAAGTCTGCCTTCGTGGCCAACAGCCCGTACTATATTTTCTCCATCCCATTGGTAGAAGAACAGAACAATCCCAACCTCTACAAGTAGGCAGTTACACATGTTGATAGTAAGGGCGTGGTCGCAATGGCGGCTGCGCCCTTCACGTTTGCAGGCCCGGCCCACCAGGTGCCGCCGGCCGTGCATGCCCCCCGGAGAATTATTTTCGTACCTTTCCCGCATGGAAGAAACCTTCTCCCACAGCTTTGAACAGGGCACCCGCACCGGTACCATCTGGCAGTGCGACGACATCCGCCTGGGCCACTCGCTGACGGTGATGAACACCCTTTGCACCCTGCCCGGCCACGCGGATAACGACGTGGTGCGCATGCACTTTGGGATGCGCGGAGATTATGCATTCCACTATGAACAGTTAGGCCGCAGTTTTGACCTGGTGGGCAGCCACCACAACATCATGTATTCAAACGGGTTTGATATCCAGGTGACCAATAAAACCCTGGAAGTGGAAACCTTTGGCGTGCAATTTCCCAAAGCGCTTTTCCTGCAGTTTACCCAAACAGCCAGCCCGGCGTTGCAACGCTTTGCGGAAAAAGTGATGCAGGGGCAAAACGTATTGCTCAGTGAGCATTGGGGCAGCATAGACAGTAATATCCAGCAGGTGATCCAGCAGATCCTGCATTGCAAATACAATGGGGAATTGAAGAAACTATTCCTGTTATCCAAGAGCATCGAGTTATTGGTATTGTGTGCAGCTGCCTGCGAAGCGGCCAGCTACCGCCAGGAGCACTTCCTGAAAACGGCTACAGACAAGGAGAAGATCATTGCCGTGCGGGACCTCATCAACCAGCGCCTCAGTGATCCGCCAAACTTGTCGGAGATTGCCAAAACGGTGGGGCTGAATGAATACAAACTGAAACGTGGCTTTAAGGAAACCTTTAACCATACCGTGTTTGGCTACCTCACCGACCAGCGCCTGCAACTGGCGCACCAATACCTCCGCGATACACAGAAAACCGCCGCGGAGATATCCTTTGAACTGGGCTATACTTCGCCCCAGCACTTTAACAACGCTTTTAAAAAGAAATTCGGCACCACTCCGGCAGCCGTGAAGCAGGGCTGATGCTCCGTTTTTTGTTAGTTATAATCCGGTATTTGCAATGCCTTGCGCCGGCAAGGGGCTAATATTGCATAAAACAAATCAACAATGGCACTTTTTGTAAACAACCAGATCCACTTCAACGCGCCCGTGGCGCGGGTTTGGGATTACCTCGTGAATCCTGCACAGACCAAGAAATACATGTTTGGCTGTGAAGCCCTGTCCGACTGGCAGCCCGGCAGCCCCCTTATCTGGAAAGGCAATTTCAACGGGGTGGAGCTGGTAGCCGTAAAAGGGAATGTAGTGGAGATAGAGCCGGAAAGAAAGCTGGTGTACACCACGTTTGATCCCAACAACCCATCCCTGGAAGACCTGCCGGAAAACTACCTGACGGTTACGTACCGCCTGGAGCCCAAAGACGGCGGCACGGACTTTTATGTGCAGCAGGGCGATTTTTCTACGGTGGCCAACGGGGACGCCCGTTACAAGGATGCCAGCAACAATGGAGAGGGCTGGATGCCGCTGCTAATAGAGATCAAAAAACTGGTGGAAGCAGCAAACTGACCCACGTTTTATGCAGGTTTAGCGTTATCTTCCGGCCTTATTAATACCGCTTGTATGTTTGAACCGCTGGATCGCTTTGTGGCGCGTTACATCACGCTCACCCCGGAGGAAACGGAGTTGTACCATTCCCTTTTTACGTTGAAAAAAGTGAAGAAAAAGCAATTCCTGCTGCGGGAAGGGGAGGTGTGCGATTTTGAGGCCTACATTCTGAAAGGCTGTATCCGCGCGTATTACACGGACAAGGAAGGGAAGGAAACGGTACTGCTTTTTGCCGTGGAAGACTGGTGGGTGAGTGACCTGAGCAGCTTCATGGACCGCAAGCCTTCCAACCTTTATATTGAAACCCTGGAAGACTGCGAGTTGCTGGTGATCGATTTTATCAGCAAGGGTATTTTGTTTGAGAGCATTCCCAAGTTTGAAAAGTTATTCCGTATCCTGGTACAACGTTCGCTCGGCGTGCTGCAACAACGGTTTTATGCATCCGTGTCGCAGACCGCCGAGGAGCGTTATATTAATTTTACAGCACGTTATCCCCAGCTGTTGCAGCGCATTCCACAACACCAGATTGCCCGTTACCTCGGCGTTTCGCCGGAGTTCCTGAGTAAGGTCAGGGGCGCCATGGCTAAGCGGCATTAAATATCACTTCATTCACTACATCCAGCTCATCCTGTGAAATGGTATGCCCCATGTGGGGATAGATCTTCGTATATACGTTCGCGTGTTTTTCCTGTAAAAGTTTGGTGCTTTCCTGTACACGGGGCACGGGCACGTGCATGTCCGGGTCACTGCTGCCTATGAAAATGGGCGTGCCGGCAAAGTCGCCCTGGGCATAGGTGGCAGGGTTTACCTTGTCACCTATGAGGCCCCCGGTGAAGGCTGCTATACCGCCCCAGCGGGTGGCGTTGCGGGTGGTAAATTCCAGGGTAAGGCAGGCGCCCTGGGAGAAGCCGAGGAAGTAAATGTTTTCGTTTGGAATGCCTTGTGCGTTCAGGTCCTTGACAATGTCACCCACCATTTGCAGGGCGCTGCCAAGATAAGGTTCATTCTGCGAAGTGGGCGCCAGGAAAGAGTAGGGGTACCAGCTGTTGCCGGTGGCCTGGGGTGCTATCAGCGTATAGTCCTTCACGTGAAGGTGTGCGGCCAGGGAGAGAATGTCTTCTGCACTGCCGCCCCTGCCGTGGATCATCACCAGGACCTTGCCGGTGGCGCTTAAGGGAGCGCCGCCGGTCAAGAACTGTTTTTTATGCATCATGCTTGTTTTAAAGGTTATTGAATTTTCACCAGGGTACGTTCCAGTTCTGCGCGCAGGTGTTCATGTTGTGCGGGCAGTTTCAGGTGGGTGCCCAGTTCGTTCAGCGGCTCGTCCACGGTGAAACCGGGATTATCAGTGGCCAGCTCAAAGAGTACGCCACCGGGCTCGCGGAAGTACAGGGAGAAGAAGTAATCACGGTTGATCTTAGGCGTAATGTGGAGGCCCTTACGCAGGATCTTTTCACGGAACTCCATCAGGATGTTGTCGTTCTTCACGCGGAAAGCCACGTGGTGGTTGGTGCCCCCGGCATTGAGGCCGCGGGGCTCGCCGGGAATTTCCACCAGGTCTACGATGGCCGCAGCATCTACCGCCTTGGTGATGTAGCGGTAACGGTTGCCTTCCTGTTCCAGCAGTTCGTAACCAAAGATGTCAGTAAGGATAGCGGCGGTGGGCTTCACGTTATTCAGCGTAAGGGTTACCGCGTGGAATCCTTTGGTGGCGGCATTCGCGTCCACTTCCGGAGTGGTCCATCCCTGGCGGTTATCGCCGGTTTTGGATACTACGAGGTTCAGGTTCAGCCCGTCCGGGTCCTGGAAGGGCAGGATGATCTCACCCATGCGCTCGGCCTGTTCACCGGCTTTTACATTCTTTTCCTTGAAGCGTGCGGCCCAGAAAGGCAGGCTGCCTTCGGGCACCGCGTAGCTGATCTCCGTGGCCATACCTGCACCGGGGCGGCCGGCAGGAATGCCTTCCCAGGGGAAGAAAGTGAGGATGGTGCCAGGCGTACCCTGTTCATTACCAAAGTAGAAGTGGTAAGTACCGGGATCGTCAAAGTTCACCGTCTTTTTCACCATGCGCAGGCCCAGGGTCTGCGTGTAAAAATTATGGTTGGTAACGGCATTGCCCGCAATGGCAGTGATGTGGTGGAGGCCTAAGATGGTATTATCGTTCATGATGGTGTGTTTTTAAAGTGAAAGGGTAATGTTATGTTCAGCCAGCAGGTTGCGGATCTCGGCTTCCAGTAAGCCGCTGCCGCCGCCATAGTGCTGGGAAATGATGAGGTCCGGTTTGCGTTGCAGCAGGTGGCGCCACAGGGCTGTTTCCTCGCCGGGGGAAATGCCTGCGCAGAGCAGCACGATGTCGAACGGTGTTTGCTGCAAGGCCTGCAGGGCGGCTTCATCGCTGGTGACGGCCAGCCCGTACCAGGCTTCGTGGCTGTTGAGCAGCCTTTCCACAACAGCCATGATGGCGGCGTTGCGACCTACGGCTAATACGTTGAGATGATCTATCGCTTTCATGATGTGTACTTTTTTTACGGATAAAAGATCAAAGCGTCATGGGAATTTCCATCAGCAAGATCGTAGCTGCGTTGGCGTTAGCCTGGATGCTGATCTCACCATTGATGTCTGAAATGCCCAGCCCATCGCGGGTTTCCAGCAATTGCCCGTCTACCGTGAAGCTGCCGCTGATCACGAATACATACAAGCCATTGTCTTTTCTGCGCAGCGTGTAAGACACGGTTTCACCCTGGTCAAAGTTGCCCATGTGAAACCAGGCATCCTGTTGTATCTGCCCGCCGGCGTCTGTTGCATCCGGGGAAAGGAGCTGTTGCAACCGGTGTGCACGGCCGGCGGGGTCGGGGGTGAACTGCTGGTAGCGTGGTTTTACGTTCAATGTTTTGGGAAATACCCAGATCTGCAGGAAGGCGGCGTCCTGGTCGGCATTGCCATTGTATTCACTGTGGAATACGCCTTCACCGGTGCTCATGATCTGGATGTCGCCCGCTTCAATACGCTTTTCGTTACCCAGGTTGTCTTTATGTTCCAGCGCGCCCGCCAGGGGGATGCTGATGATCTCCATATTATCGTGCGGGTGCTCGCCAAAACCGCGTCCACCAGCTACCACATCATCATTCATTACCCGCAGGGTGCCAAAGCGGATGCGGTCCGGGTTGTACTGGCCGGCGAAGCTGAAGGTCTGCGCGCTTTTGAGCCAGCCATGGTCCAGGATGGCGCGCTGGCCGGCCTTGTGTAAAGTATAGTGTGCCATGTGTTTCGTTGTTTGTGATACAAATGTACAGTGACCGGTACCCGCAATCCATTGAACTAGGTTAAGAAATCAGCGGCTGCAAACCTACGGCCCCGGGAGCGGGGGATTTTGTTGGAATGGTAGTTTTTGTAGTATTTATAAAACACGCACGCATTATTTTTGCAGAAACCTTCCCGTCACATGCCGTTATCATTCCCCCGCACAGGCTATTTCCTATGCCTGTTGTTGTGCTGTACTTCCCTGAAAACCGCCGCCCAGCTGGCGCACCGCCTGGATTCGCTGTTGCAGGCGGACACACCCCGCGCATTCAATGGCGTAGTGCTGGTGGAGCAAAAAGGCAGGATCATTTATTACAAAGCAAAAGGCGAAGCCAATCGTGAAAAACACATTCCGCTGAAAAAGGAAGATGTGTTTATCATCGGTTCCCTCAGCAAGCAGATCACCGCGGTGCTGGTGCTGCAGGAAATGGAAAAAGGGCACCTGCACTTAACCGATACCCTGCACCGTCTTTTGCCCGGACTGAAAGCGCCCTGGGCCGATTCCATTACCCTGGAGCAGCTGCTCACCCACACCTCGGGACTGGGCTCGCCGCCAGATGAAGCCGCGCCCCTGCTTTCACGCCCCGGCACGGAATTTCACTACTCCAATTACAACTTTATGTTGCTGGCCCAGGTAGCCGCCCACACCAGTGGCAAGCTGTATGAAGCGCTGGTAAAGGACCTTTTCAAACGCTGTGGCATGAAGCATTCCAGCCCACCCAGGGGCTACCACGGCCCCCTGGTGACGGACTACGCAGAAATGCCGGATGGTACCTGGCAGGTGGCGGATAACATCCTGGAACTGGCCGCCCCGTATGGCCCCAGTGGCGCCACCATTTCTACGGCGGCCGACCTGCTGCGCTGGAACCACTGTCTGCATGGCGGAAAACTGCTGCAGCCGGCCACTTACCAGCTGATGACCAGCCGGCATGCCAGCCGCCAGGGCCACCGCTGGGGCGATGTAGGCTACGGTTTTGGGGTGCAGGTGGACAGCATTGGCAATATCCCGGAGATCAGCCACAATGGCAACTTTGCAGGTTTTATTGCTACGGATATCTACCTGCCGCAAAGCGTGACCAGCATCATCATCCTGGAAAATGTGAATGCACAAAACCAGGACCGCAACCGCACTTTTTACTACCACGACCTCATCCGGGAATGGGTACGGCAGCAACTTTAATTTTGTGAAACCATTTGGTTACGTATATTTGTTGTGCAGCGCTGGTCCGCGGCCGGGCTGATTATTGTACTTGTTTTTTATCACCAAATCATCGTACCATGGCAAACACACCGCTGGTAGTGGAGCGTATTTACAATGCCCCCGCAAACACTGTATGGGAGGCGCTTACAGATAATAATAAACTGAAGCAATGGTATTTCCAGCTGGAGGAATTCCGCCCGGAAATAGGCTTTGTATTTACATTCATGGGCGGTGATAAGACCACCCAGTACAAGCATATCTGCGAAGTAACGCAGGTGGTGCCGGGTAAGAAACTGGCCTACACCTGGCGTTACGACGGCTATCCCGGCAATTCCGAAGTAAGCTTTGAACTGTTCCCAGAAGGGGATAAGACCCGCCTGAAGCTGACCCATACCGGCCTTGAGACCTTTGCGGCCGACAAGGACAAGAACTTCCGCGTGGAAAGCTTCAACAACGGCTGGACCTTCATCCTGGGTACCAACCTGGCCAATTTCCTGGAAGGCAAAAAGTAAGCAGGTATATATTGCAGGCCGGGGCCCGCGGGTCCCGGCATTTTTGTGCCCATAGCCGAAAA
This sequence comes from Chitinophaga parva, assembly GCF_003071345.1. Lineage (NCBI taxonomy): Bacteria > Pseudomonadati > Bacteroidota > Chitinophagia > Chitinophagales > Chitinophagaceae > Chitinophaga > Chitinophaga parva. Next base: position 488,937 of record NZ_QCYK01000003.1, read on the forward strand.
CGATTTCGTAAATAAATACCCTGCATCGTTCGCTAACAAGCCATTTACCGGTTAGATTTGTCGCTTACCTACCATGTTTACAACGATATGAAATACTTCTTTGCAGGTCTCCTGCTTTCCACGTGTATGAGCGTCCACGCGCAGCGGAAGGTGGATGTGGCTAAACAGCTGAAACTCGCCGCCCACCAATATCATGGCATGTTACAGGAGCTGGGCGATACCACTACCTTGTTCCCGCAGTCCATCAACCCGGATGGGAGCATGAAGAAAATGAAGAGCGACTGGTGGTGCAGTGGCTTCTTTGGGGGCAGCCTTTGGTACCTGTATGAGTACACGAAAGACACCTCCCTTAAAAGTGCTGCGGCAACCTGGACGGAAGCCGTATCCAAAGAACAATACAATACCGGTACCCACGACCTGGGCTTTATGCTGAACTGTTCCTTTGGGAATGGTTACCGCATTACAAAGAACCCGGCTTACAGGCAGGTGCTGCTCAATGGCGCCCGGTCCCTCTCCACCCGTTTTAATCCCGCGGTAGGCGTGATCAAATCCTGGAATAATTTCAAAGGCTACAAATACCCGGTGATCATCGACAACATGATGAACCTGGAACTGCTTTGCTGGGCCACCCAGACCAGCGGGGATAAAAAGTTTGAAGACATCGCCCGAAAGCATGCGGATAAGACCATCAAAAATCATTTCCGCCCGGACTACAGCAGCTATCACGTGGTGTGCTACGACAGCGTGGGCAACGTACTGGCTAAAATGACCGCTCAGGGCTATGCAGACAGCTCTGCCTGGGCCCGCGGACAGGCCTGGGGCCTCTATGGCTACACCATGATGTACCGGGAAACGAAGGATAAAAGATACCTGGAACAAGCCAAGCACATCGCTGCTTTCTATATGCATCATCCCAATCTGCCGGCCGATAAAATTCCTTACTGGGATTTCAATGCACCACATTCCGACAACGAGCCCCGCGATGCTTCTGCTGCGGCCATCGTAGCTTCTGCACTGTTGGAGTTGCGCGGTTATGTACCGGCTGCATTAGGCAAAACGTATACAGACTTTGCAGAAGCCACCCTGGTAAGCCTTTCCAGCCCTGAATATTTTGCGGCGGAGGGCAATCATCACTTCCTGATCAAGCACTGTACCGGCCATTTACCCGGTCATTCAGAAATTGATACGCCGCTGATCTATGGGGATTATTATTACATAGAAGCGCTGCTGCGCTATAACAGGATAAAGTAGGCATAACCTGACAAAGCTATAATGTAAAAGGGAAGATCATACGCTGATCTTCCCTTTTACATTTAAAGAATTTCCCTGAATGACCTGCTATGCAAATGCAGGGCCCTGTTGCACACCCGCGGCCTTGTACTGCTGTATTTTGTGGTAACAGATGTAAGAGCCGGCAATGAAGACAAAGAAGATGATCATGGGCGCCCATTGCATAAAGGGAGTGCCACTACGGATGATGGAGTACGTGGCACCGGAGAGGTCGAAGGTAATGCCGGCGTAAGCCCATTCTTTGAGGCGGGGATAGCCGGGTATTACAATGGCGATGACGCCCAGTATTTTGGCCACGCTCAGGAAAGGCATGATGTAGAGCGGGTAGCCCAGCCCTTTGAACAATTCTACACTTTTGGCATCGCCCATGAGACCGGGGATGGAGAATACACCAAACATCAGGATGATAAAGGCGGTGAACACCCAATAAGCAATTTTGATCTTTTTCATACAAAAGGTTTTAGAATGGCGTGATAAAAAGGTGGCCACAGCGTTTCCCGCTGGCGGTGGACGGAGGCTGCTGTGGCCCTTGTAGAAGTAGTTATTTCCCGTGTTGGTCCTGGTTGTAATCGTGGTTGATCATCCACCGCACGCCCCACTTGTCTGTGAGCATGCCAAAATATGCGCCCCAGAACTGTTTGGACATGGGCAGTTGTACGGAGCCACCTTCAGACAGGCCTGCAAAGATCTTGTCGGCTTCCGCATCGCTGTCCACAAACAGGCTGAGATAATGGTCATTGCCGGGATTGAATTTTTCCATGCGCTTGCCCACCAGGTCTGTGGCCATCAGTACGTTGCCTTTGCCAATGGGAAGGGCAATGTGCATGGCTTTTTCTTTTTCGGCTTCGGTGACATTTTCTTCAGAAGGGGCGTCTTTAAAACGTACAATGTTGTATTCCCCGCCAAATACTTTTTTGTAGTGGGTGAAGGCTTCCTCGGCGTTACCGGGATAGTTCAAGTAAGGATTTAAGGTTACCATGTGAATGTGTATTTATTCGTTTTCTGCAACGGTTGTTTGCACCGTAAATGTAGAACAGTACCGGGTAAGATGCCGGGGCGATAAATGACAACTTGAGGGGGGAATCAGGACAACCTGCGGGTGGCGCTAAGCGTACCGGCCGGTTTAGCTGTAACAATGGGCTGTAGCGCGTTCCGGCCGGCTGGTCCCGTGCCCGGGAGCGCGTTTAAAACACACAATGGAACCTGGATGCAACAGGTAGGTGAAATGAGCCGTGGTATGCCTGCACATAAATGCGCCGGCCGGTGACGGTTAATCTGCCTGTGAAACAATTTCGCGGATGCGCTCCATGATCATTTCCCTTCTTTCTTCAATGCTGTAATCTCCTTTGATGGTGAGCACGGGGCAGCTTAGTTCATGCATCCATGCCATGTGCACGGCCAGGCTGCGGCGTATATTGCCGGTATCGTAACTGGCTGCCCATTCCATGAATTCTTCGTGCAGGCGTTGACGTTCGGGATCAGTGCGGATGATCTCCCCATAGCGGTCCATCTCCCGTGTTTTGAGGCGTTCCATGCGGATGGGGTGGGGCACATATAGGAAAACGGCGAGGTCCAGCGCGGTTTTCCAGTAATCACCCCAGCTCACCAGGGAACCGCCAATGATCCAGCTGTCGTAGGGCTCCAGGGCTGCTTTGAGCAGGGCATTGCGTTCCTCCTCCGGTCTTCTTTCGGTGAAGGGAACGGCGGAAGGCGCCCAGAAATAATCGTCGGAATCAAAGTAGGGGATGTGCAGTTTGGCTGCCAGGTCTTTGCCCTGCGTGGTGGAGCCCGCGCCGGATGCGCCGAACAAGTGGATTTTCATACGCTTGCAGATTGATGGTCCGTGCTCAAATGTAAGCGGACCAAAAGGATTTAGCAAACCTGGCCAATAATTTAACGTGATTGTACGTCACGCAGGGCTGGTGCCGGTGTGGCCCCCGGCAGGTACACATTCAATTAAAACAGCCAGGAGGTGGGCCCCTGGCTGTTTTAATTGAAAATGGATGTTTTTACAGGTTCATGCCGCCAGATGCTTCAATGCGTTGTGCATTGATCCAGCGAGCTTCTTCCGTGCAGAGGAAGGCTACCACGCCGCCAATATCATCCGGCTCGCCCACGCGGCCCAGGGCGGTAACCCCTGCCACCATTTTGTTGGCCTGTTCATTATCCCGTACCATGCCGCCGCCAAAGTCTGTGGCAATAGCCCCTGGTGCCACCACATTGGCCGCAATGCCGCGGGCGCCCAGTTCCTTGGCCAGGTAACGGGTGTACACTTCAATGGCGCCTTTCATGGCTGCATAGGCAGAGAAACCAGGAGTGCTGAAACGTGCCAGGCCGGAAGAGATGTTGATGATGCGGCCTCCATCTGCCAGGATGGGCAGGCAGCGCTGGGTGAGGAAGTACACGCCTTTGAGGTGGATGTTCACCATGTCGTCAAACTGCGCTTCGGTGGTTTCTGTTACAGACGCATACACGCCTACGCCGGCATTGTTGACCAGGAAGTTGAACTTGTCTGCGCCAAAATTGCTTTGCAGCGTGGCTTTCAGGGTTGCTATAAAAGCGGGGAAGCTGCCGGTGTCACCCACGTTGAACTGCAGGGCGGCGGCTTTAACGCCGGTGTTCTCTATTTCCTTTACAACGGCTTCAGCCTCGTCTTTTTTACTGTTGTAGGTGAGCACCACATCAATGCCCTTGTGTGCAAGGGCGAGTGCCATGTTCTTGCCTAGCCCGCGGCTGCCGCCGGTAACCAGTGCGATCTTTCTTTGTGTTGCCATGTTATTGAGTTTTGATTTTGACAATACAAATGTGAAGCGAAATCCCGGTCAAAAATGTTCCAGACTTCAGTATTTGAAAACGGGAGGGGAACAGGTAAAAAGAAAGCGGAAAAAGTATTCCAGGCTTCAGTTTTTTTGAGCTTCCTGCAGCGACTTCCGGTATTGCAGCGGCGTCATGCCGGTCATGTTCTTGAAGAACTTCGCAAAATTGGACGGGGTACTGTACGTGAGGCGGTAGCCCACGTCTGCCACGGAAAGGGTTGTGGTGGCCAGCAGGCGGTATGCCTCGGCGATCAGGCCTTCTTCCAGGTGGTCGCACGGGCTTTTACCGGTGGTGAGCTTAATGGTATTGGTCAGGTGCACCGGGTGCACAAAAAGCAGGCGGGCCAGGTCGGCCGTGTGGTACGTCTTCTCCACGCTGTTGTTACGGATGTCCTGCAGGTGCTGGTCCACCAGGGCCAGGAACTGCTCCGTGATCTCGTCCTTGCGGGACAATACTTTTTTAGGAATAGAGGTGCTTGGCATATGGTAAAGTTAGCACAATTTACCCGCTGCCCCGCGGGCAGGATCGGAGGGGCGGATGGTGGTCAGCTGAGGCTTCCAACCCGCTCTTCATGGGCGGGTTGGGGGTTTTTGCGTACTTTTGCGGCGCATGAGAACATACCTGCGCCTATTCGATTTTTCCCGGAAAGTAAATTACAGAAACGAAATACTGGCCGGCTTCACGGTGGCCATGACCATGATGCCGGAATCGCTCAGTTTTGCGATACTGGCGGGTTTTCCGCCGCTGGTGGGGCTGTATGCAGCCTTCATTATGGGGCTGGTTACTTCCGTGCTGGGTGGCCGCCCGGGCCTGGTGTCCGGTGGGGCCGGCGCTACGGTGGTGGTGCTCATTGCCCTCATGAAGTCGCACGGGATCGATTATGTATTTGCCGCAGTGGCCATGGCGGGCGTGATACAACTGATCATCGGCATTTGTAAGCTGGGCAAATTCATCCGGCTGGTACCGCAGCCGGTGATGTATGGTTTTGTGAATGGCCTGGCCGTGATCATCTTCATGGCGCAGTTACAGCAATTTAAAGTGATGAGCAACGGGGAGCTGGTGTGGCTGAGCGGTGCACCGCTGTGGATCATGGCAGGCCTGGTAGCGCTCACCATTGGCATTGTGTTGCTGTTGCCCCGGTTTACACGGGCCGTGCCGCCGTCGCTGGTGGCTATCATCGTGGTGTTTGTGCTGGTGCTGGTCTTTCACATTCCTACTAAAACGGTGAAAGATATTGCAGCGGTGAGCGGTGGGTTCCCGCCTTTCCATATTCCCCATGTGCCGCTCCATTGGGGCACCCTTACCACCATTGCACCGTATGCCTTGGTAATGGCCTGTGTGGGGCTCACAGAAGGCCTGTTGACCCTGAACCTGGTGGATGAAATGACTGCCACAAGGGGCAACAGCAACCGGGAATGCATTGCCCAGGGTACGGCCAATATACTCAATGGTTTCTTCACCGGCATGGGTGGCTGCCCCATGATCGCGCAAACGCTGGTGAATCTTTCCGCCGGTGCGCGGGCGCGCCTGTCCGGTATTATTGCATCCCTTACCATCCTGGCCATTGTACTACTTGGTGCGCCTGTGATAGAACGTGTGCCTATGGCGGCCCTCACGGGGGTTATGATCATGGTGGCTATCGGCACGTTTGAATGGGTGAGTTTCCGCATTATCAACAAAATGCCAAAGCAGGATATTTTTGTAGGCATCCTCGTAGCAGTGATCACGGTACTGCTGCACAACCTGGCCCTGGCCGTGCTGACCGGTGTGATCATTTCCGCCCTGGTCTTTGCCTGGGAAAGCGCGCGGCACATCCGCGTTGTTGCGCACGTGAACGGCGCTACGAAATTGTACAGCGTGAATGGGCCGCTATTCTTTGGCTCGGTCACCGCCTTTGCGGAGCAGTTTGACGTGGAGCAGGACCCGGAAGAAGTATACGTTGATTTTAGGGATAGCCGGGTGGCAGACATGTCCGGCATACAGGCGCTGCACAAGCTCACCGGCCGCTATAAAGCAGCCGGTAAAACCCTGCACCTGCGCCACCTGAGCGCAGATTGCCGCCAGTTGCTGGAAAATGCGGCGGCAGTAATTGAAGTGAATATCGTGGAAGACCCCGAGTACAGGGTAATGAAGTAAACGCTACAAAGCCCCTTCGCCAATTACGGTCCAATCCTTTCCACCCTTGCCATCGGCAATGAACTGGTCCATCAGTTTAGCCACGGCGGGGATCACGTTCAGTTGTACACCGGCATCTGTTGCAGCCTGGAGGAAAAGGCCGGTGTCCTTGCGGGCCATGTCCAGCTCCCAGGAAGGCTGGTCGTAGTTGCCGCTGGCAATGCGTTTCAGGCGGGCGGGCAGCATGCCGGCGGGGTTCCAGTTATCAAAGAGGCGGAGGATGTCTTCCGGTGTTACATGCAGGGCCTTGCCCAGGGCCAGCGTGTCAGTGATGCCGGCGGTGAAGGTGACGAGGAACAGGTTGCCGATCAGTTTCATGGCTGCGGCCTTGCCTTCTTCCGGGCCAAAGTTTACCACCTTGCCGGTCATCTTGGCCAGGGCGGGTTCCATCTTCTTTATCACGTCCTGGTTGCCGGATACCAGCATGAAGCCGGTGCTGTCCAGCGCATTGGATGGGCCCATGAACACGGGGGCATGGAGGTAGGTGAAGCCTTTTTCTTTCCAGGCCTGGGTGCGGGCAATGGCGCCGGCGGCGGAGGTGGTGGTATGGTCCACGATGATGGCGCCCGGCAGGAAACCCGCGCTGGCGGCGGCCAGTACGCTGTCTACCGTAACATCGTCCTTTAATGTTACGTGGATCACAGCGGCGCCTTTTACGGCGTCGGCCACGTTTTCAAATGCTTTGGCCCCATCTGCTTCCAGGGCTTTGGCCTTGGAGTGGGTGCGGTTCCAAACCTGTACCTGTTCTCCTTTCCTGCGCAGCGCTTTGGTAAAATTGGCGCCGAGTAATCCCATGCCTAAGAATGCTATCATAATGTATCGTTTTGGTGGTATAAAGATAGGGATTTGCAGGTGGTCACTGAAATGCTGCGTGTTGTCAAAGTTGTTTCTCCAGGGTATGTGCTTGTGCTTTCTTTGAAAAAAAATATAACGCCATGGAAACAACCCTCCGTCAAAGTTACCTCGACTGGCTCCGTATAGCCGCCATTGCCGGCGTATTGCTTTTCCACTCCTCCATGCCTTATGTGGCAGAGTGGTCCTGGCATATCAAAAATGCAGAAACCAGTAATCTTATGCTGGAAGTGGCGTTCTTCTTCCATCTGGTGCGCATGCCGCTGCTGTTCTTTATTTCCGGTACCGTAAGTTATTACATGATGCAGCGCCGCTCCGGCTGGGCTTTTATGGGCTTGCGCATACGCCGCCTGTTCATTCCCCTGGTGGTGGGAATGTTCATCATTGTGCCGCCGCAGATCTATGCCGAAAGGGTAACGCAAGGCTACCAGGGCGGCTTCTGGGCTTTTTACACCACGCGGGTGCTGCAGTTTGTGCCTTATCCCAACGGCAATTTCAGCTGGCATCATCTCTGGTTTATCTGCTACCTGCTGGTGTACGACCTGTTGTTCGCGCCGGTATTTGCCTGGATGGTATCCCCGCGCAGCCTGCGTTTCCGCGAAGCGCTGGCGGTGCTGGCCAAAGGTAAACGGGTGCTGCTGCTCATGGTGCCGGGCGTGTTATGGTTTGCCGGCGTGGCCAGGGTGCATTATGAAACCAATGACCTGGTGCACGATGGCGGCTACTTTGTATACTGGTTATTTTTTGTGCTGGCAGGCTTTGTATGCATCGCCCAGCCCAAACTGATGGATGCACTGGAGCGCAACCGGCGTGCGGCCCTGGGCATAGGTTTCAGCGCCCTGCTGGTGCTGGACTGGGTGCGGTGGACCCACCAGGATACCAGCCCGTGGTGGCCCTGCCTGGAACCGCTGGTAGCATATGGCTGGGTAATGGCGCTGGCAGGGTATGGGAAGCGGTACCTGAACCGCTACCATCCTTCCCTGGAATACCTGAACCAGGCGGTGTATCCTTTTTATATCCTGCATCAAACGGTGATCGTGCTGCTTACGTTTGTGATCGTGCAGTTGCCGCATGAGACAATGCTCTCCAAATACCTGTTCACCGTGGCATTTACCCTGTTTATTTCCATGGGTATCTACCACCTGTTTATCCGTCCTTTTGGGGTGATGCGACTGCTCTTTGGCATGAAACCTTTGCCAAAAACAAAAAAGGCCCCGCTGGAAAACAAGCTGCCGGGCCTCGCCATTTCTGCCTGAAAAGCGTAAATTAACAGTATGCATGTGTTTAAAAGATTCATCTTCCCGGCATTGTATGGATTGCTGATCTACTTTACCATCCGGGTGCTGCATGACAGTGAATTCCACCAGTTGTTCTGGCGCCGGTCGTGGAAGCTCAATGCCCTGGAAATGAGTGTGAGCGTCCTGATGGGTTATGTTGCCATTGCTTGTTTCCGGTGGATGTTGCGCCGTATTGACCAGCAGCGGCGCACGCTGGACGGATGGCAGGTGCTGCGGGAGCTTTGCATTTTGGTAGGCGTCAATTTCGTGATCGTCAATGTCACGGTAACCCCGTTGGTGGCGGTTACAGATGATGGCCTTTCTTATGGCGACTTTGCCGATGTGAACGTAGTGAGCCAGCTCTTTGCCGTCATTTACTATGGCATTGCGCGTAGCGCGGCTTTCCTGGCAGCTTACGTGGAGAAACAAGTGCAACTGGAAAAGATCACCAACCAGCAGTTGGATACAGAACTGAAATTCCTGCGGGCGCAGTATCATCCCCACTTTTTATTCAATGCGATCAATACCGTGTATTTCCAGATGGATGAAGATGTGCAGGCAGCCAAACAAACGCTGGAAAAGTTTTCCGCCTTGCTGCGCTACCAGTTGTACGACCAGCAGCATCCCGTGCCGGTGGGGCAGGAGATCCGCTACCTGGAAAATTACATCTCCCTCCAGCAACTCCGCAGTACCGGCCGGTTGCAGCTGCGGGTAAATATAGATCCTGTTTTGAATGAGCAGCGCGTGTACCCGTTACTGTTATTACCCCTGGTAGAAAATGCGTTTAAATACGTGGGCGGCCATTACCGCCTGGAGATCAACCTGCACCAGGACGGGCCGCAACAGCTTACCCTGCAGGTGGTGAATGATGTGCCGGAAAGCCTGCCGGTAAAGACACCCGGCGGCATTGGCCTGGAGAACCTGCGCCGCCGGCTGGAATTGTTGTATCCCGGCAAACATACGTTTAGCGCGGGTTTGCAAGGCAGTCAATTTATTGCTACCCTTCAATTACAAACGGATGGCCCTTACTAAGATCAGTTGTATTATTACAGACGACGAGCCTTTTGCCCGCAAGGGTTTGCAAGGCTATATTGAGAAAGTAGATTTCCTCGACCTCAGAGGCGTGTGCGAAGATGCCCTCCAACTGGGCCGCCTGCTGCAACAACAGCCGGTAGACCTGCTTTTCCTGGACATCCAGATGCCGCATATTACCGGCATAGAATTCCTGCGCACGCAGCGCGATCCACCAAAGGTGATCTTCACCACGGCGTATGAACAGTATGCACTGCAAGGCTTTGAGCTGGATGTGCTGGACTACCTGGTGAAGCCCATTTCCCTGGAACGCTTCCTGCGCGCGGCCAACAAGGCACACGATTTCTTTTCCAGCCGCAGGGAAGCCACGCCGGGAGCGGACTACATGTTTGTAAAGGCGGACGGCAAGCTGGAGAAGATCCTCTTTAACCAGGTGCTCTTCCTGGAAGGAGTGGAGAACTACGTGAACATCTACCTGCCGGACCGTAAGATCATGACCCACTCCACACTCAAGGCCATGTATGAGCGCCTGCCATCCGGGCGTTTCCTGCAAACACATAAGTCGTACATAGCTGCACTGGATAAGGTGGAGCGTATTGATGGCAATCTGCTCCACGTGGGGCGCCATGAAGTGCCGGTGAGCCGCAATTTCCGCGATGCGGTGATGGCTGCGCTGGTGCGGTGACTGATTGTTTTTTAACCGCCGGTACAACTTGTTTTTTAACCGGGTGTTTAGTCTAATCACAATTTAACAGCAGTTAACGGTAAGCAATGCAACAAACGCTTACTTTAGATTAACAAATACCCCAGCCATGAAAAGGTTTGTCCCAATTACTGTAAGCATCCTGCTGTTGCTGCCTTTTGCAACCCGTGCTCAGCAAGCAGATAATAATATCACCTGCATCATCACCGGTGGCGTGGGCACCACCTCCCTCGACACCAAGGGCTTTGACCTGTGGGCGCTGGGAAGCGGCAATTCCTCCATCCGTTATGGCCTGCCCGTTAACTTTGGCCTGAGCGCCGCGGTGGCCGGCAAATTCCTTGTCAGCCTGGATGTGGATGGCCGTAAACACAATACCCTGGTGGATATGGGCGCTATGTACCGCCTGTGGAACACCGGCCGGCTGAATGGTTATGCCGGTATAACACTGGGTGTGCTGGGCTCTAAATACAAGCATCTTAGTTTTGATGGCAGTAACCCATATGATGACGGCTATTACCTGAAAAACGAATTTTTCACCACTGGCATCACCTTCCGTAATTACCTGCGTACTTTCTCCATTGGAAAGAGCGGTGATGCCCTGCAACTGGGCCTCCTGCTTTCGGCAAACATGCGCGTGGGCGGCAACCGCTGGAAATACGGTTATAACGATCCGGATTATTATGATGGCCAGGGTACATACACGGGCGAGTTTCACGGGCATACGGTGTATGGTATACCACCTGTGGGCCGTTACTTTTTTAATGCCGGCATTGTGATCGGCTACAGCTTTTCGCGGTAAAGACGGGGGCTTTTACAGGTGCGGGCCGCAACGTATCTTTATGCTGTAAAAACTATCCAAGATAAGTTGACATATGTGTAAGAAGATATTTTCCCTATGCCTTTTCCTGCTGCCGCTACTCACGCAGGCACAGGATGTGGTAGATGCGCCCCGGCCGCATCCGCGCCGTACGTGGACACGTGGCTTCATGCTGGATTTTGGTACAGCGGGAAGTGTGCTTAACACGGACCGGCTGGACCTCTGGGCCACGGCGCATGGGAGCACCAAGGTGCAATATCCCGCGCAACTGGCCGGCCTGTTCATTCTCCAGGTCAATAAAACGGATGTGGGGGTGCAGGTGACCGGCAATCAGCAAATGATCCTCTCCAATTTCCTGGTGGGCCGCCAGGTATACCAGCGCGGTCATTATACTTCCCTGCTGGAGCTCTCCGGGGCTAAGCTGCGCGTGGATGTTGACAACGCGGTGCCTCCCGGCTTTTCGCCCGTGGATGCCACTTCCGGGGCTACCAACTACCTGAAGGGCTCCGCCTTTTTGCTGGGCCTTACTACCCGGCATGTTATCTCCACATTTACAAAACGCGGTTATGACATGGCCCATGTGGGTGTATTTGCCACACTCAATTACCGCCCCGGTAACATCCGGTGGGAGTACGGCTATGATGAAAAAGTGTATGACGATTCAGATGGATCGTCGCATACGCAGTTCCATGGCCAGGTGGTGCATGGGGTGCCGGATTGCGGGCGGATTATGTTTACGGTGGGGATTACTATTGGGCTGGGAGGGCCAATGACATCGAGTTATCCATCGTTGATGGGCCGGTGATGAGGCCATCTGTTCCGGCGGGTTATTGGTCTGTGAAGCCCTGGAGTTCGGCGACGGGTGCCCGTGAGCCGGGCTTTCCAGGGCCCGGCTAAAAATAAAAATTTTTTTATTTCCTGAATTTTCGCACTTTGTGCTCCTGTAAATTTTTACTGTTTTCGTTTTCCCGGTTGTCAGCTAACGGACAGTTAGTTTTTCTGAAAGTTTGAACCTTACCCCAATAATGCCCTGCATACCTGTTCGTGTATTTTGGATGTAGCTTCACAGTTATCCCTTTTTAATGCTCATTTAGTTAAGTCCAAATGTTTTTATTGTAGTCATGTTTGTACGATCCTTTATGCTATTGCTTGCACTGGCTAAGCAACCGTGCGATACGGTAATCACACAACCCAAATTAACAGGAGTAGTGCCGGCCCGGTACTATACGCAAGTCACGCAAAAGGCGAATAAGGTGGCCAGGAACCTGGATCGCCAGTCGATGCTTGCGGTCAGCGCCCTGCTGGAACGGGAGCAGCGGATGCAAAACCTGCTTGCCCGGAAAGATCCGGAAGCCGCCGCGCGAGTTTTCCAGGCACCGGTAGATTCTCTCCGCCAGCTGAAGGCAAAGCTTCAGCATAAATTACCGCTTGGAGGTGGTCTTAAGGTACATAATGAAACAATTGACAGCCTTGCGGGTACGTTGGCTTTTCTAAAAGAAAACAAAGCGTTGGGCGCCGTTGGTAGCGCGGGTGGGCTGGAAAGCACAAGCGAGGCGGTAAATGCCCTGGAAGAAAGGTTCCAGTCTGCCGACCAGGTAAGAGCGTTCCTGCAGGCGCAGAAGGCAACGCTCAATGAGCAGTTGGCCTCTTATAGTGCCCTTGGCCAGGAGCTTAAAGCATTAAATCAACAGGCTTATTATTATTCCCAGCAATTAAACGAATATAAGGAACTGCTGCACGACCGGAAAAGGGCCGAAGCCAAGGCCCTGGTCGCATTACAGCAGCTACCGGCCTACCGGAATTTTATGGCGCAGCATTCCCAGCTAGCCGCGTTGTTCAACTTACAGGGTGCGGCAGGCTCACAAAGTTTAGCGGGGCTGCAGACCCGCAATGCGGTGGGGCAGGTCATCCAGCAACGGCTGGCAGGGGCCGATGCAAGTGCCGTAACCGGGCAAATGGATGCTGCCCGTGGTCAGCTGCAAACTCTAAGGGACAAATATGCAGGTTTAAATAGTGCCGGGGAGATGCCGGATTTCAAGCCTAAGGAGCTTAAGACAAAGAGCCTGCGCCAGCGATTGGAGTTTGGCGCTAATACACAATTTGAAAAATCGAGCAGGTTCTTTCCTACTACGGCAGATATAGCCGGACAGGTAGCCTATAAATTCTCTAAGAATGGCAGCGTTGGGATGGGGGCATCCTATAAATTAGGGATGGGTACCTACAACCACGTGCAATTCACCAGCCAGGGGATGGGAGTGCGAAGTTTCCTGGAATGGCGGATTAAACAATCATTGTATGCAAATGGCGGATTTGAAGAGAATTACACGATACCCTTTGCCAGCCTAAGTAACCTCTACAGTCTTAATCAATGGATCGGCAGTGCCTTGTTGGGTATCAGCAAAAAGATCCAGCTTAACAGCAAGTTAAAAACCAATGTCATGCTGCTGTATGATTTCCTGTGGGCAAGCCACAGCCCCACGACCCAGCCGCTGTTACTGAGAATGGGATATAATTTTTAGTTTTTATCCTTACCATATAAACCCGTAACGATCACCTTTTAGTATACCTATGCACAGAAGAATTATAGGAATAGCCATTGCGTTGCTATTTGCACTTTCCTCAAAAGAACAGAATCTTAGTCCCACCAACATGAGCAACGTGATACCGCCTACCCCGGAAGCAGCGGCCGTTGGAAAGTACCTCGATATGCCGGTGGGGTATGCGACGGGAGCTGCTGAGGTAAGTATCCCGCTGCACACGCTTACGCAGGGGGATCTCAGTTTGCCGTTAACACTGAGTTTTAACACCGGTGGCATCCGGGTGCCCGAAGTCCCTTCCTGGGTTGGATTGGGATGGTCGCTTGGTACAGGGGGCAGCATTACCCGTGTTGTACGCGGGCTGCCGGACGACCTGGCCGTACAGGGATATATGAACACACCGTACAAGGTGTCGTACCTGGAAGGTTTGTCTCCACAGAGTAATGATTACTTTAATTTAATCTTTAACCAGGCGCATAACGGAACGTTGGATGTAGAGCCGGATATGTATAACTATAGTGTGATGGGCTATTCCGGCACTTTTTATTACGATCAGGATAGTGCAGGTTTTGTACAAACACCGGTTACTAATGTAAGGATCAAAGCTACCAAGGCTGCTGACAGCACGGTAACCGGGTGGGTGCTCACCTTGCCTGATGGTGTTAAGGCTTATTTTGGTACATCAACGGATGGCCGTAGTGGATATGATCGTTACAATAGCGATTATTCCAGCACCAAGTCGTCCCAGGGAGGCTACTCCCTGTCACCTAACAAGACAACTACCCCTCCTCACATCACAACCTGGCAATTAATGAACATAGTGAGCCCGGGGTTGGAACACATCGATTTTTACTATAGTACTTTTTCTGCCGTTGATTTTGGTATGGGTGGAGAGGTAACAGATCTTATCGGGTTGTCTGGCTGCACAACTGTTAGTAACAGGGTTACTTATTCTTCCATCTACGAGCAGCGGTTGACAAAGTCCAGGTTAAGCCGGATCAGTACAGAGATGGAAGATGTGTATTTTGTCCCGTCAACCGCAGCCCGCCAGGATATGGTTGGCGATGAACGTGCACTTGACAGCATTGTCGTTAGGAATAAAAAGAGCCAGTTAATAGAGGGAGTCAAATTTAATACCGGCTACTATAGTTCACCGCTTATATCCATTCCATTCCAGGGTGGAGGGGAAGCAACCGCCGCAACGAAACGCCTGTTTCTCCGGTCATTGACACAATTTGGGGCTAATAATATAAGTTTACCTCCTTATCAATTTGTTTATGACACCACGCACCCGCTTCCGAGCAGGCTGTCTAATTCCCAGGACTATTGGGGCTTTTACAATGGTAAGACCAATAGCTTTCTTACACCTAAACCATCTACGGTTGACCTGGCCCAGGGATATTCCGATTTCCCCAATGGGGGAGATCGTACAGTAGATATTAATTATGCAAAGGCTTTTTCCCTGTCAAAGATCTATTATCCAACCGGTGGCTATACGGAGTATACTTATGGGTCTAATATTTCCAACAGGAATAATATCAGCGGCACCCAGGCAGGCTATCAGATAAGTCCCTCAGCAGCAGCGTATCACGGCTTCTACTTTTTCTACAAGGATGCCTCCTACCAACAACCCGGTAATCCCAATTTGTACGTCGATTCTGTTACGATCGGACCGGGGCTGATAGGTAGTGTTGCAGTGGCACTTACGGGATGCACCAATTATACTGTTTTTAACTGCCCCGTTAAAATAGTGATTACAGGCATCACGGATCCCACATTTAACGTTTGGGTAAAGTCCGCCACTTATTCGTTGACGACGCCGGGAAAATATAAGGTGACGTGTACATTAAACCCCAATGCAGATGTAAATAACCCGGATCCTGATTTTAGTGTACAGATGACCTGGACGGAAAATCCGCCCGGTGATACCAGGAACTATATTGTAGGCGGTTTGCGGGTTGAAAAAATTGTCAACGGTGATGCGAATGGAAAAATACTGTCCAAAGTATTGAAATATAATTACTTTAATGATTCCACCACCAGCAGTGGTCAATTATTGAACCTTCCTGTACATGCCTTTAAAACCTATTGCGGCAGCAATACTTCATCGGCCGGTAGCCAGGGGGCAGTATTGCGGATGACTTCCGGTAGTGCAGTACCGCTTAGCGGAGCAGATGGCAAAATTATCCGGTATGAAAATGTTACAGAATACATGGCGGATGACACGGTTGCTGCATCAAAAACAGAATATACGTATTCCATAGACCTGTATGATGTTCAAAATCTGGCCGCTGAGATTTATCCATTCCCTACCAATACTTCCCGCGACTGGCGTAACGGAACGCTGGAAAAAAAAGATATGTATGTTAAAACCGGCCCGGCAACATATAGACTCTTGCGAAGAGAACAGTACTTCTATAATCCATACAGCTATTATTTTAAGACCCATGGATTGAAATTGAGCGATTATCCCGGCAATGCCGATTTTCTCAATATGGGCATTAATGCATTCGGCGTAACCCCCTATAGCATTTTCTCGGAGCGCTACCTGCTGGATTCAACGATCATTACCAGTTACGAGAACAGCACAATGGCTACCAAAACGGTGAACCGTTACAACCCGCAACATGGCTACACCTTGGCAGAACAGATCACTACCAACAGCCTGTCACAAACCGTTAGTACCAAAAGCTGGTATGCCGCCGATTACGCCGCAGCAGCCGGCGCCAACCTGCCCTGGATGGTACAGAACAATATGGTCGATATACCTGTAAAACAACAGGTAACCGTTAATAGCAAGCTTGCCGATGGGCGTGTTATTGCCTATAATAACTACGGCCAGCCCGCCAATGTGTACCAGTATGAAAGCAATACGTTAAAGGATTCCATTGCGCATGACCCGGCTACGTTAGTGCCTCCTGATTATACGCTTAGATCCACTATGACATACGCGGCTGCTCATCCAACAAGGCTTACTAAACAAATCGGCACCGGTGATGCAAGGACTACCTACATCTGGGATTATAACCTGAACTACCTTGCAGCCGAAGTAAAGAACGCTGATAGCATAGATGTGGCATACACCAGTTTTGAAGCAGATGGAACAGGGTACTGGACCATTAGCTCCTCGGCCCGTGACAGCATTACTACAGCCCTCACCGGTAGTAAAAGTTATTCCCTGGCCAGCAACATCAGCAAAGCAGGGCTCACCACAGCCAAAACCTATATCGTGTCTTACTTTACCAGGAATGCAAGTCCCTTCACCATTGCAGGTACGGTGACCGGCTACCCGGTAAAAGGTACTACCGTAAATGGCTGGACATATTACGAGCACCGGGTAACAGGGGTGACCAGTGTGTCTCTCATTGGCACCGGTATGATAGATGAGCTGCGCCTCTATCCGGCCGATGCGGCTATGCAGACCTATACCTACCAGCCGGCTGTTGGCATATCATCGGTTTGCGATCCTAAAAACCAGGTAACCTACTATGAATATGATGGGATGAACCGGCTGCGGGTAGTGAGGGATGCACAAAGGAACATTCTAAAAGTGTTCACCTATAAATATGCTGACCAACCAGTTTCATTGTAAGTTCCTTCAATCCATTATTTATGCGTCTTTTTTCCCTCACAATACTGTTGTTTACCTGCCATGTAGCGATGGCTCAGAATGTGCCACAGGCCAATCCCCAGCCAGTGAACGCACATCCGGTGACCCAGCCTGCGGCATATAACAGCGTCAATGTAAACTATGTCCGCACTTACCTCCCGCGGTTCGGGACCACTGACACGACTGCTGTATTTGCACCAGGTAACACGGTGCAGCAAGTGGCACAGACCTCCCAATACCTGGATGGACTGGGACGCCCCTTGCAAACTGTCGGCAAAGCCCTCAGCCCCGCCGGATATGACGTGGTGTCCCCGCTGGTGTATGATGTGTTTGGTCGCCAGCAATATACATACCTTCCCTATATAGCTACCGGAACGTCAGATGGTAATTTTAAGCCCGCTCCCTTTGCCGGGCAGGCAACGTTCTACAGGAATGAATCCCTGAATCCAGGCGTAGCTATTGACAGCATTTATTATGGCCAGGTACAGTATGAAAATTCACCGCTGAACAGGGTACTGAAAACATATAGCCCGGGTGCCAACTGGGCGGCCGAAGGGGGTAACCGACCGGTACAGCAACAATACCTGGTAAACGCTTTGGGGGATAGCGTGCGCATATGGGCTGTACCAACGAGCGGAAGCATTCCCACAAGTACCAGTGCCTATACTGCCGGGCAATTGGCCCGCAGCCTGGTGATCGATGAACAGGGGCACCGGGTGGAAACATTTAAAGATAAACAGGACCGGGTAATCCTGAAGAAAGTATCGCTTACCGCCATCACCGGCGGACATGCCGGCTGGCTTTGCACCTACTATGTGTATGACGATGTAGGTAACCTCCGTTGCGTAATACCGCCCCAAGCGGTGGAAGCCATCCGTGGCAACTGGGTAATTACCCAGGCTGCGTACGATGAACTGTGCTTCCGATATACGTATGATGGCCGTGACCGCGTGACCGTTAAAAAGGTACCTGGTGCTGCCATCGTGGAAATGGTTTATGATGTAAGGGACCGCCTCGTGTACAGCCGGGATGGAAATCTAAGGGCCCAGGGTAAATGGATGATTACCTATTATGATGCATTAAACAGGCCGGTGGAGACCGCGTTGTACGCCGGAACAGAAACCCAAGCCACTTTACAAAGCCAATTGACAAGCTCCGGAACACTTAATCCAACCATTCCGGCAGCTTCGCTAACACCGCTTACCTATACTTACTATGATAACTACTCCTACACAGGAGCCAAGGCAGCAGTAACCGCAGAACTCAGCAAGCCACAAGCAAATGGGAATGTGTACGCAGAACCTGCGTCGGCGGTAAGCACGATGACCAAAGGACTGTCCACAGGTAGGAAAGAACTGGTACTGGGTACAAGCCAGTGGTTGATGACCAGCATTTATTACGACAACAAAGGTAGGGTGCTGCAAACCGTAAGTGATAATGCAAAGGGCGGTGTTATTACGGCTAGTAACTTATACGATTTTTCCGGCAGGTTGCTCAGTACATACATGCATCAGACTAACCCATCGGCCACGCTTACACCAGACCTGAAGGTACTCTCCATGACGCATTACAATGCCGCTGGCCTGGTGGATTCGGTTTCCAACATCATTAACGATGATCCCACTACGAGGAGACTTGTCACGACAAACAGCTATGATGAACTTGGCCGGGTAAAGACGACCGCATTGGGTAACCTGGAAACCCAGGCATTTGAGTATAATATTCAAGGATGGCTGAGTAGCATTAATAAAGACTATATTAATGGGGTTAGTAACCCCAAGACGCACTTTGGCGAGATACTTCGCTATGACAGGGGATTTAGCCAATCCCAATTCAATGGCAATATAGCAGGCGCCATCTGGAGGGGTTTCAATGATGGCGTAGTAAGAGCATATGGGTTTGGCTATGATACCAGCGGTAGATTAGCTAAAGCTGATTATACGCAACAGGCTACCGGTGTTTGGGTGCAAACGGCAATGGATTTTTCTGTAAGCGGCCTTACCTATGACGCTAATGGCAACATTTTGAGCATGAAACAAAGGGGGCTAAGGGGGACACAATCTGCGACCATTGACTCTCTTGTTTACAAATATTTGCCCTCCAGTAATAAGTTGAAATATGTAACGGATAATGCCAATGATCCGGCCAGCGTTCTGGGTGATTTTAAGGAAACTGCACAGAATAAATCCCTCAATGCGCTTGATACAGCAGATTATGCCTATGACCAGAATGGTAATTTAATAACAGATGGTAACAAGGGCATAACAGCCATTTCCTACAACTTCCTCAACCTGCCGGAGCAGGTGAATATAAAAGGGAAAGGGGTTATTAAATTCCTGTATGATGCCAGTGGGCAAAAACTTCGGAAAACGGTGGTGGATAGCACCTCAACTCCAGTAAGGACAACTGTCACGGATTATTTAGGGGGCATGGTATTCCAGAATGACAGCCTTCAGTTTATACAACACCCGGCTGGACGGGTGCGGGCTAAAATCTATGCTGGCGTTCCGGTGAAATATGTGTACGATTATTTTGTCAAAGACCACCTGGGCAGCACGCGGCAGGTTTTGACGGAAGAAAGTGATACAGCCAGCTATGTGGCTACAATGGAGACGCCTAATGCGACGACGGAAAATGCGCTGTTTTCCAACGTGGATGCCACAAGGACTTCCGCTCCCTCGGGTTTTAAGTCAGACCAGCTCACAAGCCCTGATAATAGTGTGGCGGCGCTCAATGCTGCCACCGGCAGAAAGATCGGGCCGGCGCTGGTACTGCGGGTGATGGCGGGAGATACCATCCAGGTGGGGGTTTCTGCGTTTTACAAATCTGGTGGGGATGCGGTAACGCGGCGCAATTTTGGCGCCCAGATGGTGTCAGCACTGGTACAGGCATTGAGTAGTGACGTGTCAAATGCAGGGGTACATACGGAAAGCACAGGCAGTCTGCCAGGAGGCATGGTGCTGGATTCCAGTACTTACAATGACTTGGTGAAGAGTGATCCGGATTGGGATGGCAAGCCCAAGGCCTATCTTAATTATGTGTTGTTTGATGACCAGATGACACTGCAAAAGGAGGCCAGTGGGGTAAAACAAGTACCCGCTACGCCGGATGAAGCGATTCAGTTGGGAAGCGGGCCGGTTGTAGCATCGAAATCGGGGTTTGCTTATATTTACGTTTCCAATGAGAGTGCACAGGAGGTGGATTTTAATAACCTGGCTGTTGTGCACAAAACGGGGCCTTTATTGGAGGAGACGCATTATTATCCGTTTGGGTTGACAATGGCGGGGATTAGTTCGAATGCGTTAAAGGGCTCTAACTATCCCGAGAACCGGCTGAAGTATAATGGGATAGAACTGGATACCTCCATGGGATTGAATGCCTATGAAGCTTCTTACCGGGATTTAGATCCACAGACGGGAAGATGGTGGCAGATTGATCCGAAAATAGATGAAGATATGGAGGCTTGGTCTCCATATGCATCGAACTACGATAATCCCATTCGGTACAATGATTTTGGTGGCGATGCTCCCGGCGATGGAGTGCTTAGTAAAGTTTGGAGCGCAGCAGTAAATACGTTTAACTTTACAAGGCAGGCGGTAAATGGGGCGGTGGTCGGAACCACAGATAATTTGTTGGGGACAAATTTAAGATCAGATTACGGCGCCCGTTATATTCATGATGAAGCGAGTGCAAGGGGGTGGAATACGGGATTGGACGCGGCAGACGTTGCCGGAGTGGCTATCGGTGACGCAGAAATAACGGCTGGTGCTGGAATCGTGGTAGCTGGTGGAGGAGCCACGATTGTGTCAGGAGGTGCCGCTTCACCTGCGTCCTTGCCAGCAATGGCAGGGGGAGTCGCTGTTGCAGCACATGGGTTGGTTGTAATAGGGAAGTCAGCAATGAATTTGCTGAACCAAACTGGAAGAGTTAATATCACTCCTGCGCAGCAGAAGGCGGAAAAGCTTAGTCAAAAGGACAGATCAGGTCAAGATTTTACAAAGGCTGGAAAGGAGGCGGTAAAGGATGTTAACAAAGAAAAAAATGCAGGGACATTAGCTTGTGAAAATTGTCAAACGCCACTTAAAGATTCTCCACAGAGCAAAAAAGGCGTACCTACACCTAAGGATGCCGCTCAAGTTGATCATATTGTGCCTAAGGCGAAAGGAGGGAGCGGTACCCCCGCAAATGGCCAGGTGCTGTGCCCGACCTGCAATGTTAGGAAGAGCGATAAAATGCTTTAATACGCTCCGAATTTTTATAAACTTTTAACTGAATGTTTTATGATGGAAAGACAAAGAATATTCTTTGTGCAATTTACAGATGAAGAAGCTGGCGAAACGACCACAGAAAGTATGTGGTGCCAAAAAAGTGGAGAATACTATATTTTGGATAACATACCCTTTATCGCTAAGAATATTTCATACGGTGATACCTTCGCTGCTGAGTATGATGATACGGATGGTAAATACTACTTTGACCATTTGGTAGAGGAATCTGGAAATTCTACAATTAGAGTCCTTGTATTCGATAAGAAAGAATACCAGGTAGTGATAGAAGAATTGCATGAAAAGTTTAAACTTGAAACAGAAGAGTTAGAAGTCAAAAACCTCATAGCGATTAATGTGGAAAAAGATCAAGAATATAGACCGATTTGGGAATATTTGAGATTTGGAGAAGATAATGGAAGGTTTACGTTTCAGGAATCTTGTTTAGCACATGCTAGAGATTGACAAATAATAAAAGTTATGAACCAATGAAAAACGGATGATCTGTGGTGGTTGGTAATATGTTCTGGTTGACTTTCGAAATTATTGCGAGAAAAATTTCCTCTACAGCATATAGAGGAATGGGCATTAATAACCGGCGTTCCGCTAGGTGATAAATGTTGCTAGAGAGACGTACCTGGATCTTAATGGAAATGCTTCCAACAACAAAGTTGTAGACGGAAGAGCAATCGGTAAAAGTCAATCAGAATGTAATCAAGCTACTCATTTTAATAATACTGATAACTAATGGAACGTAAAACAATAGTTGTGCCTAAAGATAAAAAAGCTCAAATCGCTTTGGATCATGACACGGCTACACCAGAGCAATTAATAGAAATGACATTAAATGAAACAGAACTTAGAGAATTGCTGGACGGAGGTTTTTTTGATCTTATAAATAATGTAGCCGGCGTGAATATTGATGATTATGAAGATGAGAGTATAGAAGAGAGAGAAAAATTAGAGAAAGTGTTAGCAACTGATGTCTTTCAGGCAGAAGTTACAGGCAAGTTGGCTCAAATCAAATCTCTCTTCGAAGAGGCAGTGACGCGTAGCAAGCACTGGGATTTATTTTTACTTTTAATCTCCGAAAATGAAATGAGTGATTTAAGAGCACTCGTTTACATTTGTGCATTAACGTTTCCGATTGCAGGAATACGTCCTTGGAATTTGGCGCGATTAAATAATGAATGAATATGAAGAAAGGGGAGAGTATATTGTTAGCACTCATTTACATTTTTACATTATTCTTCCTGATTGCAGCTTTGCGGCTAGGGCTTATTAATTTTATTGTTAATAATTTCACAACAATTTATTATAATAATGATTTAGGTAACCTCATCGTAAGAAAATTAGGCTTACCTGATACTTACGATACGATGGAGATATTAAATGGGAAGTTAAGAATAAGATGCTTCGGTGGAACGACTGTCGACGAAGTTTTACCTTCATCTCCTCGCTCATAGTGAAGCAGCCAAATCATTGTAATGTGATGTCAAAAAAATTGAATATCAATACAGTAAACGAATTTTGGGAGTGGTTTTCCGCAAATTGCCAAAACTTTGGACAGTCATTTGACAACGCATACTTAATCAACGAACTTGATGTGTGGGTTCAAAGACTAGGAGGTTTCACTTGGGAGATCGGCCCCGGTAAGACAATGGAAAATGCGCTGACGATATCGCCAAATGGCAATTTGGAATTGCTGCCCTATACAAAGGAAATTATTTCTATGGCCCCGAAGTGTAACGGTTGGGAGTATTACTTTGCAAAGCAGCCTAAACAATGGGAGATGATTTTTGATTTTGAAACCGAGAGCGGAAATACAATTGAAATCGATGCCTCTCGTTGGGAATATGTATTGCTTAAATATGAAGATGGATTATATGGTGTCATAATTAAATTCATTCAATCGGATCAGCTTTCCGATAATGATAAAATAATGGCAGCAGAAATTGCACTTGACGGTGTTTTAGGAGAGGGAAAAAGGATTCAGTTTATTGATGAATTAGAATTTGTAGAAGAATTTGAAGATCGTTACAATGGAAAGGCTAGTAGGTTTAAAAACATAGCTCTTCATTTTAACCAACTTCTTCAGTCATAATTTGAACCAGGAGGGAAACCGACAGTTATTTTAAAACAAAACAATTGATAGCAATAGTTATTTAAAGACAATATTATGATGAGGTATTGGTTTGAATTTGATTTTACTAATTATGATAAAGTGCCTAGTGGTCTTTTAATGGGATGTGGGGTTACAGGATATGGATATGAAGATGTAATCAATATTCTAAAGGAAAAGGTTTTTATTAATAAAAGTCTACCCGAAATTAAGAAAGTGGCCGAGAATATTGATTTGCAAGAATTAGATCAGAATCATGTTCTACCTAATATAAATTCCCCAAATCAGAGAGGGGTATGGTTCCCTTTAGGTTATAATTAAAGTTGCACGGCAAAAACATTGAAGCTGCAGATGTTTGTCTACGGCTTCGGTGTTTTATGGCGTCATTTTTTTGTGGTTTTTATGAAACAAGTGATGATGACTGGATCAATACTCGGTTAGGGATGATTTTTTTAAAACTATGGAACTTATTTAAATTGGGAACAATTTTGACCGCTTTCAAGACCGTATTGAATAACCGCTAGTAAGCCCTAACACCGCATTACCCACCCATAATTGAAAATCTCACCCCCACTAACTATCTTTACCCCATAAACCAATCAGATGACCATTAAAAAACCGGCTTCGCTCACCCTGGCGATGGCCTTTTTATGCGGCTACGCCCATGCACAGGCGCCTACCTTACAAACCGCCGTACACAATGCCGTACAACGCGCTTACGCTGCCAGCGTGCGCATCTTCCCGTACGATTCCGTTACCAACATGCAAACGGGCGCTCCGTTCAGTGGCGTAGTGGTCACCGCGGATGGCTTCATCCTCACCGCTGCCCACGTGTGTGAGCCGGGACACATTTACAAAGTAAATTTCCCCAATGGCACCAGCGTAAATGCAAAAGGCTGCGCGCAAATAGCGCTGGACCATATTGCGCCGGATGTGGCCACCATGCGCATCCTGCCCGCGGGGCAGTACCCGTTTGCCGCAATGGGGCGCACAGACGCAGTAAAAACAGGAGAACCCTGCATCAGCATTGCCTGCCCTGAAAGCCTGTTCAATCCTTTGCCCACGTTGCGTTTTGGCCGCATCGGCGCATTACAGAACGAAAAGGGGTTTATGGTCTCCACCTGCATCATGGAGCCCGGTGATTCCGGCGGCCCTTTGTTTGACCTGATGGGGCGCGTGATAGGCCTGCATAGCGCTGTAGATACCATAGAAGCACACAACTTTGAAGTGCCGGTAGACCTGTACCGCCGCTACTGGACAGCATTACAGCACGATACCACGTACCGCGCATATCCCACCACTATGGATGCTGTGCCGGCAGAGGACAAAGCAGACAGCATCCGGTATTTTACCTCCCTGAAAGCCAGTGCCCCGGCTTTGCCCCGTGCGCTGGTAAGCCTTTACAGCAACAAGTCCGGGCGCGCTGCAGGCACCTTATTTGGCGGGCGGCTTATCGTCAGCAAAAGCTCGCAGGTAGGAGATACCGTGTGGTTGTTAAAAGGTAAAAAGCGTATGCCCGTGCACGTTATACGCAGGGATAAGGCAAATGACCTGGTACTGTTGGAAGCAACAGGAACGCAGGAAGGCGGGCTGCCCTTGCTGCCAACGGCCGCCCTGCCGGAACCGGGCACTTTCCTGTGGACGCCCGTTGCAGACGGTAAGCCCCTGCAAAGCATTATGGGCGCTGCACCTTACGAAGTGTTCAAATTCTTCAGCGCCGGCAGCCTGGGTGCCATGTGCGGACGGAACCTGCCGTTAAAGTTTACGATGGTGAAGCCCGGCTCCGTGGCGGACAAGGCCGGCCTACGGGCAGGTGACGTGCTGCGCGAGATCAACGGTGCCCCGGTGAAGGAAGCTATGGATTTTGGCAGCCAGCTCATGGGCTGCTGGCCGGGGGATACCGTACACTTTGTGTTGCAGCGCGGCGACAGCAGTTTTGCTACGAGCGTAGTCCTGGCGGTGCGCACGTTTGATGTGCCCAACCATGCGTCGGAACATGTGGCCGGTGGCTTCAGTAAGATCCGGGACGGGTTTAAGGATAAAGTATTCTCCCACGATGCGGTGGTAACGCCGGAAAACTGTGGTGGGCCGGTGTTTGGGCCGGATGGCGTTTTCTGCGGTATCAACATCGCAAGGCATAGCCGGGCCAGTGTGCTGGTCATGCCGGCCAGTGTGATCTATACTTTTATTGGTGATGCGGCTGTAACCAGGTAACGAGTGCAGGTACAAACGCATCCTGCCGGTCAATGAACAAGGTATGCGAGGCATGTTCCAGGTATTGGAGGTGGCCTTTGCCGGCAATTTTTGCTACCGCGGCCACCTGCGCCGGGGAGTACAATCCGTCATCTTTTCCATACAGGGCATACAACGGCATGCCGGCGGCAGTTAAGCGCCGCAGGTCCGGCAGGATGTTGATATGCGTATAATGTTCCGTTTCAAAAAAAGTGTTGATGGCCCGGTCGTTCTGGGTGCCGGAAATGCGCTGGTAGGTGGCGTTGCTGTCCAGCTGCCGGTACAGGGCGCGGGCCTGTGCAGTGGGCTGCGGCGTGGCAAAGTAGCCGTTCTGCGATGCATTGCGGAAGCAGGCCTTGCGAAAGGCCATGGAATAGGGATCCAGCCTTTCAACCGTGTCCAGCGCATGCAGGCGGGCGGTATCGTGCGTGGCCATGTAATGGGCACGGCTGCTCCGCAGGATGGTTTGATAGGTTTCCTGGAGGTTGAGCAGGGCGCTGATCAGCACCAGGCGCTGCACCTGGTCGGGATGCTGCACGGCAAACCGGGTGGCCACAATACCGCCAAAGCTCATAGCCAGTAAGGTGGCCTTTTGCAGGTGATACTGGTGGTACAGGTTCTCCAGGTCTGCAAAGGTTTGTGTGAAATTATACTGCGCACTGTCTGCCGCGGAACGGCCTTCCCCGCGGCGGTCGTAGGCAATCACGTAAAAGCCGCTGTCGGCCAGTCTTTGCGCGGTAGTAAGCTCAAAGGCCATGGCACTGCTGCCAGGACCTCCGTGGATAAAGATCAGCGCCGGGTTACCGGGTTGGCCAAAGGCTTTGCTGTAAATGGATTGCGCGGGCAGCCATGCTGCGGGAAAGAGCAGGAGGAGGGTCAATAAGTACTTCATGAAAGGAGAGGGTGTTTTAGAATGGGCTTTGTAAATGCAAATTATATAAATGCATGAGATTCCGGAAAACTTCCTTATTTTTCAAAGCAGAAAATTTCCACGCATGAAAAAACACGCATCAAAGATAGCCGGCATAGCGGCGCTGGGACTGCTGCCTTTTAACAGCCTTTCCGCGCAAACCGCTCCCAAACCCAATGCCAGCGAGCCTTACCTCATCCTGGGCACTTACACGAACGGCAACAGCAAGGGCATCTACGTCTACAAATTCAACACCCAGACCGGTGATGCTACGGAAGTAAGTCATGCGGAAACTTCCAACCCGTCTTTCGTAAGCATTTCCCCGGATCAGCATTATGTATACGCAGTAAATGAAGACAAGGGCCCCGGCTCCGTTACATCCTTTTCCTTTGACCATGCCAGCGGCACGCTCAAAGAGATCAACAAACTGCCTTCCGAAGGTGAATCGCCTTGCTATGTAGCCACAACACACAACGGCAAGTTCATTGCCGTAGCTAATTACAGCAGTGGTACCTACGCGGTGTATCCTGTAAGCAATGGACACATTGGTGCGCCGGTAGAAAAACTGGCTGATGAAGGCACCGGCCCTAATAAAGACCGCCAGGAAAAGGCACACGCGCATGCGACCATCTTTTCACCGGACAATAAATTCATGTTCGTCAATGACCTGGGCACAGACAAGATCATGGTGTACCACTTCAATGACGCCACCGGCAAACTTACTGCTGCCAAGCCACCTTTTGTAAGCGTGGAGCCGGGCGCAGGCCCCCGCCACCTGGTGTTTGACAAAAGCACCAAATTTGCCTACCTGATGACGGAAATGGGCGGCAAGGTGATCGTATTCCAGTACAACAATGGCCAGTTCAGGGAAATACAAACCATTTCCAGCCACCCGGCAGATTTTAAAGGAGAGAAGGGCTCGGCAGATATTCACCTTTCCCCGGATGGCAGATTCCTGTATGCGTCTAACCGCGGCGATGCCAACTCCATCGCCATTTTTAAGCGCGATGCAGCCACCGGAAAGCTTACCAGCATTGGTTTTGAGCCTACGAAGGGCATCATGCCCCGCAACTTCAACTTTGACCCCAGCGGTAACTTCCTGCTGGTGGCCCACCAGGCCAGCAATGACGTGGTGATCTTCAAAGTGAACAAACAAACCGGTGCGCTAACGGACACGGGTAAACGCATTAAAGTGGGTAGCCCCGTTTGCGTGCAATGGATCAGATAAGGACATCGCTTACTAACCCATATAAAAAATCCCGCTCTCTTTCCTGGAGCGGGATTTCTTTTTTTGCGGCCGTGAAGCCCTATTGCTTTTCCGTATAATTTTTAAAGTTGTCCAGTATGGACTGCCAGCCAGCCTGCTGCTGCTCCAGGCTGTGCGTGTCTTCCGCTTCAAAGGTGGTTTCAACATGAATGCCTTCCGGTGTGGGCGTAAAAAGCGTGTTCACTTTGCGGTTGTCTCCCATGGTGTAGGCAATGCGTTTGTTCTGCTCCACCACGTCGTACACTCCGCCAAAATCGAACCCAAAGCTGCCGTCTTTGGCTTCCATGCGGTAGTTGAATTTGCCACCGGGCTTCAGGTCGTTGAAAGCCACGGGTGTGTGCCAGTCTGGTGAGGCGGCGTTCCAGCGGGTGACATGGTCAGGATTGTTCCAGTATTCCCAAACTTTTTCTGCGGGTGCGTTTACCGTGTTCGCAACGGTGATAAGCGTAGCCATAATTTGTAAGTTTTTCGGTGAGATTGACGATACAAACTTACAACGGTTGCCGCAGGTGGAAGCAGGGGAAATGTGACAAGATCCGGGGGGCGTTATGACACAAATTCCGTATCTTCTCACCACCTGGAAGCAATCGTAAGCTACCGGGCTAAACGCTATACCCCATGCAGGATACTCCTACGCTGATCATAGGCGCCAGCTTTGCCGGACTGGCCACTGCCGCGGCTTTACAGCGCCGGGGGCTGCCCTTTGTTCTTATTGAAAAAGCCGCGGGCGTGGGCGCGCCCTGGCACCAGCATTACGAGCGCCTGCACCTGCATACCCACAAGGAATTTTCGCACCTGCCTTTCCGGAAGTTTCCTGCTGCAACACCGCGCTATCCCAGCCGCCAGGAGGTGGTGGATTACCTGGAAGATTATGCACGCGCCCTGCAACTGCAGCCCCTTTTTGATACGGAAGCACTTTCTATTACTTACAAAGACGGGCGCTGGTTTACCGCCACGGACCAGCGCACGTTTGTGTCTGATAATCTGGTGATGGCAACGGGCGCTTTCAGCAAACCCCGGCCAGTGGCCTTTCCTGGCTTGTCGTCCTTTACCGGTGACGTCATGCATAGCCATGAGTACCGGAATGCAAAAGCATATGCGGGCAAGGCCGTACTGGTGGTGGGATTTGGCAACTCCGCGTGTGAGATTGCAATGGACCTGGCGGAGCAGGGCGCTAAACCCGCCATGGCCGTACGTTCGCCGGTAAATATTGTGCCGCGGGACGTACTGGGTGTGCCGGTAGTGACCCTCAGCTGGATGATGCGCAACCTTTCACCCCACGTGGCAGACGCAATCAGTGCTCCCCTCATGCACCTGCTTATTGGCGATGTGCAGGACCTGGGCCTGCAGGCCATGCCTTATGGACCGTTGGAGCAAATACAGCGGGACGGCAAAGCCCCTGTGCTGGACATGGGCGTAGTACGCATGATCCGGCGCGGGCAGATCGGGATCTATGATGACGTGGACCACCTGGAAGGGCACACTGTATTTTTCAAAGGAGGAGAAGCGGCCCGCTTTGATGCGATCATTGCAGCCACCGGGTACGAACCTAATCATAAGGAACTGCTGCAAGTAGGGCCGGAGCGCTTTGATGACCTGCGCAATCCGGTAAGTAAGCAGGCCTACTTTGGCAAAGATGGCTTATACTTCTGTGGCTACTGGATCAGTCCCACCGGGCAGATACACGAGATCAGCAGTGATGCCCTCAGTATTGCGGCAGCCATCGCAAAAAAGGCTGGCCATTGAGGTGCGTTGGCATCAGATCGTCATGCCGATATCAATCCCCTGGATCTTGCGGTACAGGTCCGTTGCATAATTATCCGTCATGCCGGATACATAATCCAATACGCCCATTACTTTTTTATACGTGCTTTCCTGCTCATACAGGAACTGGGAGGGTATCAGCTGGATAGCCTTTTTATCTGCCTTGGTACGCTTTCCCGCATCCATCGTCACCGGGGGAATGAAGTGGGAGAGGAGCTTGTACATTACGTTATAACCCGCGTTCTCGATCTCCACTACGGCACGATGATTATAGATATTATGCAGGGAAAAATCCATGATGGCCTGCAATCCTTTACTTTCTTTTTTGATCGCATCAAACAGCGGCTGGGTGGCACTTCCATCCAGATAGCTATCTATGTTTTCCTGGTAAATGTGGATGGACCGCTTGGTCAGCTCAGCAATGCACTTGGCGCGCAGGTAAGACACCTGGTCGTTCTTATCGCTGATGTTATCCAGTTGTTTTTGCACGTAGGCCATATCCCCGGGAGCCAGGGATGCCACGAGGCTGCACAGCATATCCATGCAGGCAGTATGTTCTATGATGTGGAGCCGGTGCGCATCTTCCAGGTCAATGATATTATAGCAAATATCATCTGCCGCTTCCACCAGCCATACAAACGGGTGACGGCGAAAGATAAGCGGGTCCCGCGATTCCACCTGCATCAATGTGGCTTCTGCAATGCGGGAAAATGCATCCGCCTCCGATTGGAAGAAACCAAACTTCTTGCGATGGATGAACTTTTTATCGTTGGCAATGGACTCACAGGGATACTTGGCAATAGCGGAAATGGTAGAGTGCGTGAGCTTTAGCCCGCCTTCCGACTTGCCGTTTTGCTGCTGTGTTAAGATCCGTACCGCATTGGCATTGCCTTCAAAGTTCACCAGGTCTGCCCATTCCTTGTCCGTGAACAAATGTTTGAGATCACTTTCATGCTTGCGGAAATAACTGGAAATGGCATCCTCGCCGGAATGCCCAAACGCCGGATTGCCAATGTCGTGGCAAAGACAGGCCGCTGCAATTACATTGTACAGGCTGTATTTGTAAAATTCTTTACTGTCGTCCGTGAGATGGGATGCAAAACGCTCACAGATAAATTCGCCAATGGACGTGCCCAGGGAACGCCCTACAGACGCCACTTCCAAGGAGTGGGTAAGCCGGTTGTGCACAAACACGCTGCCGGGTAAGGGGAATACCTGCGTCTTATTCTGCAGCCTGCGGAAAGCGGAAGAAAAAATAATGCGGTCAAAGTCGCGCTGGAACGCACTCCTGGTCTCGCCGGCGCTTTTATAGTTAGTGTTGGAACTGCCGATGCGTTTATCTGAGTACAGCCTGTTTAGATCCATTGGGTCAGACGAAGTTTGGCCGAAAGTAAATAAAAAGAATGGAATGAATTAAGACGTTGATTACCAATCCGGGTGAAAATATATTTTGTAAGTAAATAAACGTTTACTTACTTTGCCGGATCATGAGACCTAAAAACACCGCAAAAGAAGACGCGATCCGCAGCATTGCCATGCAGATGATCCAGGAAGAAGGCCTGGAAAATCTGAGCATGCAACGCCTGGCCAAGGCGGCCAACGTATCGCCGCGGACCATTTATATCAAATATGAGAACAAGGAAGACCTGCTCATCAAGCTCTATGTGGATGAGGCCCTGGGTAAGTATGAAGCCGCCGTACTGGAGGGTTTCAGTGAAGGGATGGCCTTTGCCGAAGGCGTGCACAAACTCTGGAGCAATGGGTTCCGCTTTCTCACCAGGCACCGTGAATACTTTGCCATTATGCAGTATGGCAAGTCATCGCCCCTGCTCAATAAAGCCTACCAGGAGCGTGGCATTATCCAGGGCAGCTATTTCCAGCCCATCCACCGCTTCCTGGACCGGCATGCAAAAGCCGGCACTATCCATAGATTTCCCGATGAAGTAAGGCGGGCCCTGTTGTTCTCGCCCGTGATGGAGCTGGTGAGTGAATATTTCGACTACCAGGACAGGCCAAAGCAGCTCATCACGGAAAAACTGCTGAAACAGGCTTGTGACACAGTGATCAAAGGAATGCTTAAATAAAAAATGATGAACCCTGTTAACAACAAACGCATTGCCATTGTGGGCGGTGGCCCCGGTGGCCTCACCCTGGCCCGCCTGCTGCTGCCGGGCGGCGCTGCTGTAAAGGTATATGAAAGGGACGTGAGCCGCAGTGTAAGGGTGCAGGGTGCCACGCTGGACCTGCATGATGAAAGCGGCCTCGCAGCCCTGCGCAAAGCCGGTCTCATGGCGGCTTTTGAACAGCACTACCGCCCCGGTGCAGATCACATGCGCGTAGTGGACAAGCACGGCGTGATCCGTTTTGATGAAATGGCCGGCCCCACGGAGGGCGTGTATTTCCGCCCGGAAATAGACCGCGGTCCTTTACGCAACCTGTTACTGGATTCCCTGCAGGAAGATACCGTGGTGTGGAACAGCCACTTCCAGGATATGCAGGCGGAAGGCAAAGGTTGGCGCTTACATTTTAAGAACGGTACCAGCGCTTATGCGGATATCGTGATCGGGGCGGATGGCGCTAATTCCAGGTTGCGCCCTTATCTCACGGACATTGTTGCTTTTTACTCCGGCTACACCGCTATTGAAGGGGCGGTGTACGACTCCGCCAAGAACGTACCGGTACTGCATACGCTGCTGCACGGGGGGAAGATCTTTGCCCTGGGTGATGACAAGACGCTGGTCTTAAGTTCCAAAGGTGATGGCAGCCTGGTATTTTATACGGGGTTTAAAGCGCCGGAGAACTGGGTAAAGGAAAATGGTTTGGATCTCAATGATAAGGCACAGATGAAGGCATGGTTCCAGGAAGCCTTTGCCGGCTGGGATGCGCTATG
Source organism: Chitinophaga parva (assembly GCF_003071345.1). Lineage (NCBI taxonomy): Bacteria > Pseudomonadati > Bacteroidota > Chitinophagia > Chitinophagales > Chitinophagaceae > Chitinophaga > Chitinophaga parva. The sequence goes on from NZ_QCYK01000003.1 coordinate 521,497, forward strand.
GTTGCCACTTTTTGAGCAGTCTGCCGGTAGCTTCATTGCGCGCCCGCTGTATTGCATGCCGCTGGACCAGCACTGGCAAAGCCAGCCCAATCTTACGTTGCTGGGGGATGCGGCCCACCTCATGCCTCCATATGCCGGCGAGGGTGTGAACATGGCGATGCTGGATGCATTGGAACTTAGTGCATGCCTGCTCGATCCCGCCTTCCACACGGCACACGAAGCCATTGCCGCTTATGAAAGACAGATGCTGACCCGCGCATCGGCCACTGCGCAAATGACATTGGAACAAACAGATGCCTTGCACAGGGAAGGAAACCTGCAGTACATGCTGGATATGTTTGACCCGGAGAAACAATAAATCGTACAACGTACAGCGTACAACGTACAACGTACAGCGTACAACGTACAGCGTACAACGTACAGCGTATTTTCCACTATCAACCGCGCATCCGCGCCAATAGTCGTTGTACGTTGTACGCTGTACGTTGTACGATTTTTATAACCCCTCCGTGATCACCATACGCATGGTAGCTGCATCTTTACGGGTGGCCCGGGCCTGGGAGTACGCGTCAGAGTGCCACCAGGCTTTTGCATTTTCTACACTGGGAAATTCGATAAGCGTCATGCGCTGCGGTTCCCAGCCGCCTTCCAACGTGGTATTGTGGCCGCCACGGGCAATGTAACGGCCGCCGAAAGGGGCCAGGGTAGCAGGAGCGAGCGCCTGGTATTGCTTGATGAGTTCCGGGTTGAGGATCGTTACTTCAATGATAACGTAAGCTGGCATGAAAAGCGTTTTGCCGTAAATCTCGGTAATTCCGGGCACATTAACGAAGCGCGCGAAATATCTGCCCATCTTTCAATAAACACCAGGTGTGCGCCGTAGCAACAATTTTACCGTCATCCAGATAATTTTCCGGTCAAAGGCAGGTGTCCAGTATTGCAGGTAATAAAGATCATGCTGCACGCGCTGTTCCATTTCAAACAGGTAGCGGGTTTCGCCCCGGTAGCCGCAAACCTGCGCCCAGCCCGTAATGCCGGGCTTTACCAGGAGGCGTGACATATAGTTGTCAATGCAGGCTCCATATTGTTCCGTGTGCAGCAGCATGTGGGGGCGCGGACCTGCCACAGACATATGATTGCATAACACGTTAAAGAACTGTGGCAGTTCATCCAGGCTGGTACGGCGCAGGAAACGGCCTACGCGCGTAAGCCTTGCATCTTCCTGCGTGGCCTGTAGCGTATGCGCCTGTGCATTTACCCGCATGCTGCGGAATTTGTAACAGGTAAAAGCCTGGTTGTTCTTACCGGAACGCAGTTGCTTAAAGAATACCGGTCCCCTTGAATCCAGTTTGATCAGTAATGCCAGCAAGGGTGTAAGCCAGCTCATAACAAAAGTGAGCACCGCCAGGGAGATGCCTATGTCCAGGACACGCTTTGCCAGCCGGTTGACCGGGCGTTCCAGCGGATGTGCAAAGACCGGCTGCAATGTGCCACTGGTAGCGGTTTCTGCAGGTGGGAGATCCCCGTGCAGCAGGGGATTGTTGTGGTAAAGCATCGGTTGCTTCAGCGGCTTGCTTATCATACACGGAACATGTTTTCCTGCTTGCGCAGGTAGTTGCGCAAGGGCCAGTCTTACACAATAGAAAACGAGTATTTAGGCCAAAGGGTTGCCTCATAAATAAAAATATTTGGCAGGAAACATGACTACATTTGTTGCACAAGCATGGCTATGAATATCGCAATTATCGGCACCCGTGGCATTCCCAATTACTATGGTGGATTTGAGCAGTTTGCAGCGTATTTGTCGGCTGCTATGGTGGCCAGTGGGCACCAGGTGACCGTATACTGCGCGCATCACCACCCGTGGCAGCAGTCCACCTGGAAAGGCGTGCAGCTGGTGCACTGTTATGATCCCCGCGTGCTGGGCACGGCAGGCCAGTTTATTTATGACCTGCAGTGCATCCGGCATGCCCGCCGCTGCCACTATGATGTGATCCTGCAACTGGGTTATACCAGCAGCAGCGTGTGGGGCTGGCTGCTGCCCCGTCGTAAAAGTGTGGTGACCACTAACATGGATGGCCTGGAGTGGAAGCGCAGCAAGTACCCCGCCCTGGTACAGCGGTTCCTGCGGGTGGCGGAGCGGCTGGCCGTGCGCACCAGTGATCACCTGGTAGCAGATTCACCTGGCATTCAAAACTACCTGCGCAATAAGTATGACAAGGAAGCAGTGTTCATTCCTTACGGTGCCAGCGTGTTTGACCAACCGGATGTGCGGGTGCCGGAAAAATATGGGTTGGTGCCTTTTCAATACCACCTGCTCATAGCCCGCATGGAGCCGGAAAATAATATTGAAACCATCCTGGATGGGGCAGGGGAGCGGCCGTTCCTGGTGATAGGCGATACGCACAACAAGTTTGGCCGCCGCATGAAAGCAAAGTATGCCCACCAGCCGCACATCCGTTTCCTGGAAGGTATTTATGATCAACAGGTGCTGAACAACCTGCGTTATTTTTCCCGCCTGTATTTTCACGGGCACAGCGTGGGTGGTACTAACCCTTCCCTGCTGGAGGCTATGGCTTCGCAGGCGCTCATCGTGGCGCACAACAATATCTTTAACCGCGCCGTTTTGGGAGAAAATGGTTTTTATTTCCGCAATGCGCGGGACGTGGAAACATTGATCAAAACCGTATCGCGTACGGAAGAGCAACATCACATAGATGCCTGTGTAGCGCGGATACAGGAACAATATACGCATGCGCGCATCGTGCAACAGTATCTCCAACATTTTGAAAGCATCCTGGCTGCCCGCCGGGGTGTGAAGCTGCTTTCTTTTTCCAGATGAAGATCAGTGTAGTGATACCTACGTATAACCGGCCGGATCATGTATTGCAATTGCTGCAATGCCTGGCGAAGTCTGTATTGCAGCCGGTGGAGGTGATCATCGTAGATGCCAGTGAACATCCCCTGCAGCCGGCAGATTATGCAGGGTTTCCGGGGCCGGCTGTACATTGCCTGTATACGCGCCCTGCAGTATGTGCACAACGCAATGCAGGTATTGCCGCGGCCTCGGGAGAATGGATCTTTGTGTGCGATGATGATATGGAAGTACCGCCGGATTATCTTTCCATCCTGTGCGATTATACAACAGAGCATACAGACGTAGTGGCTCTTTCCGGCCTGGTATTGCAGCAGGAAGCCGGCCAGTGGGTGGATATGTACCCGCTGGTATCGCGGAAGGAGTTATGGCTGAAATATATTTTTGGATTGGGCATCTGGGGCGGGGTGCACTGCAAAAATGGCTGGGGCAGCAGCTACCTGCAACGGTACTATGCCCGCAAAGGCAATCACATTGCGGCTTCCGGCTGGCCGGTGCTTACTGATTTCAGCGGGGCCGCATTTGTAACGCCGGTATGGGGCCTGGGCGCCAGCCTTATTAAAAAAGAATGGCTGCTTAGGTTGCCTTATGATGAAACCCTGGACCAGCATGGTATTGGCGATAATTATGGGGTAAGCATTGGCCTGCCCGGCATACACGTGGTGCAGGCCGCCTTTGTATACCATCATCACGCGCCGGCCCAACGCTTGCAGGCGCCCGTGCAATATTATAACCGGGTAATGGCATTGGACCATTTTATCCGCACCCGCCCGGAATTGCGTGCGGTAAGCCGCCTGGCTTTTACCTGGTCACTGCTGGGCAACTTCTTTATTTTTTTTACCGCAGGCAAAGGGCCCATGGCCCGCATGGCATTCCGTGCGCTGCGCCATACTTTAAAAGCTAGCTCCCATGGAACCTGAGCTGATCCCTGCCCACCCCTGGAAGGGAAAGCGCCCGCCGCAGCGGGTGCTGGCTATCCGCCTGCAAGCCATGGGCGATACCGTGGTCACCTTGCCTTACCTGCAATGCCTGCGTAACAGCTTGCCACCCGGCACGCAGCTGGACCTGCTAACACGAAAGGAAGTAAGCCCCATTCCTTCCGACCTGCAATTATTTGATCACGTATATGCCATTGGCGGAAAGCGGAGCCACCGCAAGCAATTGCTACTGGCCATGTTATTGCTGCCAAAGTTGTGGTGGCGCCGCTATGAAGTGGTGATAGACCTGCAGCACAACCGTGTCAGCACCTTGGTGCGCAAGGCCCTGCGGCCCCTCGCCTGGAGCGCGTTTGACCGCTATTCTCCCCGCGCCGCGGGGGAGCGTACCCGCCTTACGATTGAAGCCGCCGGTCTGGGGCCTAATCATTTTGATGCCGGATATACGTTTAATGCCAGCACGTTTGATGAAGATGCCATCCTCAAAGCCTGTGGCTGGGATGGAAAGAGTAAGCTGGTGATCCTCAACCCAGCGGCTGCTTTTCCTACGCGGCACTGGCCGATGGCATATTACGTGGCTTTTGCAAAACGCTGGCTGACAGCTTACCCGGATACACAGTTCGTTGCACTGGGGATAGGCTTTATCAAAGAACGCGCTGCCTTCCTGAAAACTGTACTGGGAGAGCGGTTGCTGTATATGATCGATAACACATTGCCCAGTGAGGGCTTCCGGCTTTTGCGCCGTGCACAGTTCGTGCTCTCGGAAGATTCAGGGCTTATGCATATGGCCTGGGTACTGAACCGGCCCACGGTAGTATTGCTGGGCGGTACCCGTAGTGATTGGGTAAGGCCGCAGCACCGGCATGGTCTGGTATTCAGTTCGGACGACCTACCCTGTGGCAACTGCATGCTGGAAGCCTGTCCTTTTGGCGATGTGCATTGCCTCACGCGCTTTACACCGGATCTTGTTTTTGAAAAAGTGAATGCATTTATACAAAGCCTTGGATAAACAAACACTGGTCATATTAACACCTGCATTCCCGGCCAATGAAAGCCCGGAAGAAACCGTATGGCTGCCGGCGCAACAGGCGCTGGTACGGGCCTTGAACCGGCAGTACCCGGACGTGGAGGTGGTATTGCTCAGTTTCGAGTTTCCCTTGCAGCGTAAAGAATACCTGTGGCATGGCAATACCGTGATACCCTTTGGGGGCGGCAACCGGGGCAGGGGGCACAACTGGCGGGTGTGGGTGCAGGTATTCAACACCTTGCGCCGCCTGCAACGCACCCGCAAGGTAACAGGCCTGTTAAGTTTTTGGTGGGCGGAATGTGCCTTTGTAGGCAGCCTGTTTGCCCGCACCCACGGATTACCACACTACTGCTGGCTTTGCGGACAGGATGCACGGGCAGGCAACCGTTTTGTAAAACGCCTCCGCCCTAGACCAGGAGAGCTGGTGGCCATGTCTGATTTCCTGCAACGCAGTTTTGCACAGCATTACGGCATCCGCCCGGCCCACCTCATCCCGGATGCCATTGACACCAGCTTGTTTGCCCCATTCACCGGCCCGCGGGATATAGACCTGATGGCCGCTGGCGGCCTTTCCCCACTCAAGCAGTTTGACACGTTCGTGGAGCTTGTACAGCAGGTAAAGGCTGCGCGGGGTGCCGTACACGCCGTGCTTTGCGGGGGAGGGCTGGAAGAAGAAAAGCTGCGGCGGCAAAGCGTTTCGCTGGGTTTAACATCCGGCCTGCAAATGACCGGCTACCTACCGCAAGCCGAAGTACTGGCCCTGATGCAGCGCACCAAAGTGTTCCTGCATACCTCCAGCTATGAAGGCTTTGGCAATGTGTGCATAGAAGCACTGTACGCCGGCGCCCATGTGATCAGCTTCACGCAGCCAATGGATGCGGCTATACCGCATTGGCACATCGTAAAAACAAAAGCGGAAATGCTGGAGAAGGCCCTGGCATTGTTGAATGATAACGGTAACGACTACACGCCGGTGCTGCCGTTTGATATGAATGATACGGCCCGTTCTTTTATGCAGTTGTTTGAAAGTTCCAGCACCACATCACAGTGTTGAAAGGCCTCCGGGTTATGGGAGATGAGGAGGATGGTTTTCCCGGTGGCGGCCAGCGCCCGCAAATGCTGCAGTAGCAAGGTTTCAGAGGCGGGATCCAGTTCACTGAACGGCTCATCGAGAAGGAGCACTGGCGCATCTTTATACAATACACGGGCGAGGGCAATGCGTTGCCGCTGCCCCCCGCTGATATTTTTCCCTCCTTCCAGGATCATTTTTTCCAACCCTTCGGGAAATGAAAACCCGGCCAGCGCTGCTACCCGCTGGAGTTTCCGGGCGTCGTAATTTTCTTCGAACAGTACAATGTTATTGGCAATAGTGGTATGTAGCAGGAATGGCTCTTGTTTGGCATAGGCAAGGTCCCGCGGGCTGTAGATCCGGCCGGTACCGGGCTCCAGGAAACCGGCTATGAGATTGAACAGGGTGGTCTTACCCTGCCCGGATGGCCCGCTGATGCCGTACAGGCAACCGGCTTTGAACTGGTAATCCAGTCCCCGCAACACCGTGGCATGTGGGTAAGCAAAGCCCACCGCTTCCAATGTGACCACCGGTGAGGGCAGCGTGCCGGCATGTGCGGTGGGTGCGGCTTCCAGGTCATCCATGCTGTACTGGTATGCTTTCAGTTGCGTGCCCAGGTTAATGATCCGGGAAATGCCGGGAATGATCTTATACGCTGCTGCCATAAAAGCACCTATTAGCACCAGGTAGCCGGCATCACTATGACGCACGGCCGCCACCAGCAGGAACAAACCGAGGATGGCAAATACTTCAAACACGCGGCCGGGCAGGTCCTGTGTGATCTGCATTTGCGCAATGCTATGACCCAGCTCCGCCTGGGTGGCGGCGTGCCGGCGGATGAAGTAGGCATGTTTGCGGAATACATTGATCTCTACAAAACCGCCCAGTGCTTCCCGCAAATATTGAAGGGAGCGTGCTGCCAGCGTTTTCACCTGCCCCTTTACCCGCCGCAACCGGCGACGGGTAAGCATTAGCAGCAACAAGGCGGGCGGCAGTAAGGCGACAGTGATGATGCCCAGCAACCTGGCATTGTACCAGCACAGCGCCGTTACGGCAAAAACGACCATCATACTTTCTGAAAGCAACTGCTGTGCATTGAGCAACACATATTGCGCAAACTCCGTGGGCTGGTGGATAATGCGGCGGATGAAAATGGAAGAATCCTTACCGGCGAACTGCTGGTAGCTGCCATGGAGATAAGCGGCCAGGTTTGCTTCAGACAGCCGGTTAGCAATGCGGTTCATGGTCTTTACCTGGTGCCGGTACAAAGCATGGCCTGTGACATGTTTTAATATAAACAGGCCTGCCAGTCCCAGTGCCGGCCATAAAGACTGTAACTGCCCATTCGTATAGCGCTTCACTACCAGCAGCAGGCAGGCGATGCAGGCAATGTCCAGCAGGTTCACAGCCGTATTGCCCGCCACGAAGAAGGCTACCCGCTTTCTTTCCACGGGTATCAGCAGGGACCATATGTTCTTAAACAGCCGTTGCATCTTGTTTATAAATAAAACCCAGGTAACAAATGGTGAGCACCAGGGCCAGGTCGCACTGGTTATTGATCACGATCACATCTGTAAAGGAAGCGCACACAATGATGATGCACAGATCCCGTAACAGGGACACTTTGCGGGTGATGCCGTAATAGCCAATGTAGCCGTAAAGCAGTACAAGGGCTACTACCCCGATGATGCCAAAGGCCACAAAGCTTTCCAGGTAAGCATCGTGGAAGGAATATTGCAGGTAGCCGCCACCGCTGCCATCGCTGCCGTCACCATCATACATGTGGTAAGCGCGGATCTTGTCCCGCAGCAGCTGGGCTGCATCCCCGCTGCCTACGCCTACCAGGTAGCGGTGGTGCTCCTGCATAATTTCAAAAGAATAACGGATGTAAAGTACCCGCAGGCTCAGCCCATCGAAGTACATGCCCTGGTTGAAGTCTTTTTGGGTGAGGTAGCCCGCCTGGAAGCGCGTCATGTCCTGGAAACGGGCCCGCACAGGGTTGGGCACCAGGGCGACGGGCAGTAACAACGCTACCAGGGCGCCCACCGCTACCAGCTTCCACCGGAGCTTTAATAACGTAAACGCATGTACGCCGGAGATCACCAGGTGGATGAATAGGAACATGCGGGAGGCCAGCAGCAGGATGAAAATACTGAAGCAAATATAGAGCAGCAATTTGCGCCCGGGGGACATGGGCAGGAAAAGCAGCACCGCCACGGCTACCACGCACAGCATGGAGCTGAAAATAGCCGTGGAGCCTACCTGCCCGGCCAGTGCATGGTATATGAACACGCCGGTATCGTGCAGGCGGAAATATTGTACGGTGGCCAGCAGGAGCGCTGCGCCCATATAAACCAGCGCAGCGTATACAAAGCCCTTCAGCAGCCCCGCCACCTGTACTGGTGAAAATGGTTTTTTGGAAAAGAAGATAAAGGCAAGGATAAATTCCCGCTGCAGCATGGAGAAGGCCTCGCGTTTATTAGCAGACGTAAGGAAGCTGGTGAGGTACAATAGAAAGAAGAAGGCCACGAAATACACGATGTGCACGCTTTTCAGGCGCTGCCACTTTTGGCGGAAGCCCCCTTCCACCAGCCAGGTAAGGGTAAGCAGGATGGTACAGATACTGTTGAACGCCACCCAGGTATCGCCCACCACGGTGGAGAGCAGCAGGGCGGCGGTGAGCACCACGTAAATGCGCTCAAAGTACAAGGCGGTAGGCAGTTCATTCCTGTGCATCCATTACTTTTTTATAAACTTCCAATGTTTTAAGTGCCGTCATGTCCCAGTTATTTTCCAGGGCAATGCGGCTGGCAAACAGCGGGTCAGCGGCGGTTTGCAGTGCCTGTTCCACGGCACTGCGTATGCTTTGCGGGTTGCCGGGGTGGCAGTATTGCACATGACCGGAGAAATATTCCCGCGTGTCTCCTTTTTCAGATACCACGAGGGTGCAGCCGCAGGCGGCTGCTTCCAGTGAACTGAGGCCGGTGGTCTCAAACCAGCTGGCCAGGATATGCGTTTTATACTGCTGGTACAAGGTTGCTACCATGGCGGGTTCCTGGTGGGAGATGAATTGTACATTGTCATAGGCAGCACGCCTGCATTCCTGGTAATAAGCGCTGTGATTAGGCGCCGCATCGCCCACAAATGTGATAGGTGTGCCGGTTTCGCGGAGGGCGTTGATGATGTTGAGCTGGTTTTTGATGGGTTCTATCCTGGCCACGCAAAGCAGTGCAGGCTTGCGTTTTACCGGGGCGGCGGCTATATGGAACACCGTGGTGTCAATAGAGTTGGGCACCACTGCAAAGCGGCCTGCTTCCGGGAAATCATTTTTCAGGCGGGCATATTCACTGCAGGAGTTGGGCAGCAGGTAGGCGCACCGGCGCAGGATGTAGGCAATAGCCTGGCGGTGGCCAAGGAAAAGGTATTTCCAGGAGATCACTTTTTCCCCGTTCTTAAAGCTGCGGCCCACTGTCTTCAGGTACTCCTGTTTGTGCTTGTTAAACAGGCCCAGTACCCGGTACAGCGGGTGCTTGTAGGTTTTGGGAATGTCCTCGTAGCTCAGGTAAATGGGCGATACCACGTAGGGCAGGCCACTTTTATCTGCATGATAAATGATGTCCGCCGGGCGGATGATATTGAAAAAGTGTAACAGCTGGTAGGCCTCGTAGTTAATTTGCTTATCACTGCTCAGGGCAATATCCACCTCCACGCCCAACTGGCGCAGGCAACGGGCAGTATGCAGTATCTGCACCGTATCACCCCCTCTTGCTGTGTACAGGGTAGCCCTGCTGATGAATAACACTTTCATAAGGGCGCCGTTTTATTGAATTGTGGAAATAACGCCGGCGTGAAGGCCAGCATCCAGAGCACATATTCTGCCGGGTTAAATAAATAACTGCCGGTGAACTGGTAGATGAATACAAACAGGAAAATGAAACTACGGTAGTAGTTGTTCCACACTTTTGTTTTTATGGCCCCGTAGGTGATGCCCCCCATGCGGAGTGCTATGCCCGCCCAGCCGTAATAGCAGAAGGTCTCTGCCAGGGAGTTGTGAATGCGGGTAGTGGGAATATGGGAGTAGCCATAGAAGTAATTGGAAAAATCCTTGCCAAGGTATTTCAGTTGCCCCAGGCCAATGCCAATGTAGCGCGATTTCATCCTGGCCACTTCCCACGCGATGTAGAACGAATCGGCCAGCCGCCCACGGGCAGAAGTATCTTTTCCGACGTAAATGTTTTCCAGGCGCCCGAAGAGCGGATTGTGCCGGTAAAAGAAAAACAGCACCACGCAGCCACCTGCCAGGCACCACGCGGCAAACATCAGGAATCCCAGGTTCATATGGGCACGCAGGGCATTCCCGTTCAGCGTGAGCAGGAGCGCAGTGCAAATAATGGCCGTGGCGATCACTCCCAGTGAGAAACTGAGCAACAGCGACATGCTGAGCGTAACAAACAGGATATTGTACCGGCTTTGCAGCAACATCTTTTTCAACGCATAATAGGTGGCAATTGGCAGCATGACCAATGAATAGTAGGAAGCTTCGTAGGTGAATAGCTTCAAACGCGGCACCACGGGTACATCCGGGCTGATGGGCAGCAGGTACCAGACGGTGGGTTTGAGGAATGGGATAAAAAGAAACACCAGTGCCATTGCCACCAGTACCAGGTTAATGCTGGCCAGTTGTTTGAACAGGTGCTCCATCGGCGGTGCAGTTTGCAGGTACAGGTAAGTGTTGATCACAAAAATACCCAGCGTCTGCAACAGGATAAAAGATATTGCATAGTCCTTGAAATGCTCCACCGTAGGGAGTTGCAGGCAGGCCATGATGAAGGTGGCCAGCAGGAACCAGCCATAATATTTTAACCCTTTTACCCGGACCAGGTTGATAAAGAAGAAGGGTGTAAGCAACGTGGTAAAGTACAGCCCCTCTGGTAGCAGCCATCCGTTAAAGAAGGTGTAAATGATGGCCGCAAAGCCGAAGAGGCGGTATGACTGTTCCTGGTTCATGATCTGGCAAGTAGTAACATCGTGTGTTTGCCACCCCGGAGGTGGGTGAAATAAAGAGTGGCCAGCGCCAGCGCTGCGCAACTGTAACGGAGCAGGGGCGTGGGTGCGCAGATAAACGAAGTGAGGAACACGGAAGGCAGTAGCTGCAGGAGGGCCTTGTATAGCTGGTATTTCCCCGTCAGTATTTTATTCAGCATGCAGGTGAGCAGCAGGGTGCTGACCACGCAGGCTGCAATAAGCCCGTACAGCACGGCCTGTGGCTCGTGGAAAATATGAATGCAGGCAAACATGGCACCCAGCGCCAGTCCGCAAAAGATCAGGATATAATAGAGATAGGCCTTTTCATGCCCCACCGCGTTGAAATAATACGTAGGCACAATGCTGAGGGCAAAGAAAGACTCAAAGCAGATAAAGTACCGTGTATATGTTTGCACTTCCGCACTGGTGGCACTACCCAGCACTATGCGGAACAGGAATGGGTAAATGAAATACAACACCAGCAGGAAGACCACCGCGCAACTGGCCACGAGGCTGCGGGCTGCAAAGTAGAGGGATTCACTGTCGCCCGCCTGTGCATGCAGCTTGGTGAATTTTGGAGAGATCCAGTGCACCACCGCATTGAGCCCCATGTGCAGGTGGTTGAACATGGTAGCGATGAGCGCATAGTAACTGAGCACGATCAGCCCAAAGTAGCTTACCACCAGGTAGCGGTCCGACTGGAAAGTGAGGATAATGGCCAGGGATTGCAGCCAGGTAAGCACGGCAAAAGACATTTCCCGGCGGGGTATGCGCAGGGTGAAACGGAACCTGTAAGCGGGCATGCGCTGTTGCAGCAGCAGGAAAGCAAAGAGGATAAACAGTGCGTTCATGATGATGATCACCAGCAGCAGCTGTGCAATGTTCATGGGCGCTATGCAAAGCAGCAACACATTGAGCAGCAGGCCTCCCAGGCGGTTGCCACTGGAAAGCAGGGCTGCGGTCTTGTACTGTTCCAATGCCTTGAAGTAGTTGGTAAAGATCTGCTCAAAGAATTTAATGCCCACGATCCAGCCCGCCAGGGCGCAGCTCTGCGCGCAGAGGCCGCGGTAGGCATCCGCAATGGCAAATAAGTGGAAGTGGGACACCAGGAAGTATCCTGCCCCGGAAAGCAGGATGCAGAAGCCAAACAGCAGGATGGTGATGCTGATGGCATGGTTGAGCGTACCGGCCCTGGCATCAGCATCACCACGGCCGGTGTGCAGTGCAATATTTTTCAATACCATGCTGCCAATACCGAAATTGAACAGCTGCATGGATACTATGATGGTATTGATCAGCATCCAGATGCCAAACTGGGCCTGGCCCAGGTGGCGTATAAAGAAAGCCGTGCTCATAAAGAACAGCAGCGGGTATAGAAAAATATCCGCAATGTTCCAGAGGCTGTTGCTGATGTTCTTATTGCGCAGCATGCGGCCGGTTTGACAGGTGAGGCAAAAGAAAAACCAGGATGCCGCTGATGACCAGGAACACGGTGATGGCCATGGCGGCTATTTTAAAAGCGGATTTGTGTACGGGCACTTCGCTCACGAGGAAGGGCCTTTGCAGTTTCACCGCCCGGGGATCTGCCAGGAAGGATTGCATATCCGCAATTTCTTCGGTAATGCGTTCCCCCTTTTCCAGGAGGGCCTGCGCGCTGACCGGGTCTTTCTGGGTGGAGAACATGGCGGTGCCGGGTTTTGTAAGACTGGCAGTGTACGCGTGGGTAAGGGAATCCAGGGCTATAAGTTCTTTTTGCCGGTAGGTGATGGCACTTTTAAATTTTGCTACGCGCTGCTGTTGCAATTCCTGCACCGCAATGTTTTGGTTGAGATAACGCTCCAGTACCGTGTCCAGGCGCTGGAATACTTGCTGATTGGTGGTTTTCACAGACAGGTAGAAGATCTTGGCGTTATTTTCGGTAAGGTCGTCAGCCAGTTTGCTGCCCACATTGTTGGTGGCCTCGATGGATTTGATAGTGGACAGTTGCTGCCGGTCCAGGTGGAGGATAGGCTGCAACTGGCTGTAGGAGCGGGCCTGCAGCAGGTCGTTCACATTGTCTATTGCCTCTCCATACAGCTTGCGTTGCAGGGAAGTATAGGCGTAAAGGGCTTTGCCTTCAAATATTTTTGCAGATTGCCAGCTGTAAAAAATACTGCCACCCACGGCCAGCAGTGCCAGTACCAGCATGAGAGGCCCGTAGTGGCGCAGCCCCTGGCCGTATTGGCGCAGGAGGGCACGCAGGAAGTGTACCAGGGTGCGTACCTGTGCATTAAGTTCCTGTACGGTCAGTTCATCATCAGGCGCTTGCATCATAGCTTTCATCTTTCTTTTGAATGGTGACCAGGTAATGATCACAGCAGGTATTGAATGGAAAATAATGGCCCAGTAAGTTTTCTGCCCTTTGCAGCACCCGGTAAAGCCGCGGGTAGCGCTCCACGAAGCCCTGGTAAAATTCCGGTGGCACGGCAACGTAGATCCCCCGGAGGGTTAGTACCTTAAAATCCTTTCCCAGTGAGCGTTTTACGTAACGTGGGCTGTAGTAGCGCAAGGGGAAATGCACGCCTTCAATATGCGCCACCGGTTGCCTGCGCAGCCGGCGGAAGGCCGTATGGAAATCGCCTTTCAGCGCCATGACCAGCTCCCAGGGGCAGTATTTTGGCATGATCACCAGGGTGGCCTTTCCACCTGGGAGTAAATGGTCCCTGAATTGTTGCAGCACCTGCTCCAGGTGCAGGCTGCAATTCAGGCCTCCAAAATTGGAAAGGATATAATCGAAGCGCCGGGTACCCAGCAGGTGCAGGTCATGAAAAGAGCATTGACGCACTTGTACTTGTTGTTGCAACTGGTGCGCCTGTACCTTTTCTTCCAGTGCCTGTACCATACCCGTGGCCAGGTCTGTGGCCAGTAGGCGGTGACCCCGTGCGGCAAAGTAGAGGGTGTCTAAACCGGTACCGGCATTGAGTTCCAGCATACTGGCATGGGCCGGGGCCTGCTGCATCACCTCCTGGCGGTAAATGTGGCGCAGGTGGGCTGTAAGCGGGTTGCCCTTGTTCAGGGCGTCAAAGCCGGCAGCCTGCCGGCTGAAAGCCTCGTTTACCAGTGCTTCTGTGTGGTTCATATGCGGTCCGTTTTATGTGTGGCCAGGTGCCGCAGTTCCCGGCTGAAGCGCTGTTTGAGCAGTTGGTATTTCAACGTGCGCAACAGCGTAGCAGGTGTATGGCCCTGCTGCTTCAACCATTCCAACCGGTATACATAATGCGTGTAGCGGTGCAGTTTTTTATAGAAAGGACTGCCGTATGTATTGGTATACATGAGGTCCAGGTCATCGGAGTCTGTCCAGTTTTCCTTGCTGCGCATGTCTTGTTTTACTTTGTCGTAAAATTTGGTGCCGGGCAGGGGATAGGAAACGGAAATGCCAATATCGTCCGGCAGTGTTTCACGAATGAGGCGCAGCGTCTGGTCAATATCGGCCGCGGTTTCATGCAGATAGCCATACTGGATGAAGAAGGCTGCACGGATGTTGTACTGGCGCAGCAGCTGCCTGGCACGGCGGATCTCCTCCACGGTAATGCCTTTGTCCATGGCATCCAGGATGTGCTGAGAGCCGCTCTCAGCGCCCATCCACACTTCTTCGCAGCCTGCCCCGGCCAGATCTGCCACGTAGTTTTCCTGCACCAGCAGGTCTGCACGGGATTGTATCTTAAACGGCGTTACCGCATTGGCGGCGTGCAGTTGTACTGCGAAATCAGCTACCCAGCTGCGTTTCAGGCCAAAGATGTCGTCACAGAACCAGATATGGTCCATGTGAAAAAGCGCTTTCAGGTGCAGAATCTCTTTCACCACCTGCTCCGGGCTGCGCATGTTGTAATGATTGCCATAGATCGGCTTTGCACACCAGTTGCACTTATACGGGCAGCCTCGGGTGGTGGCCACGTTGATGGAAAAATAGCCGTGCTTTTTCAACCACACTTTTTTATACGGTGCAATATTCACCAGGTCCCAGGCGGGTAGGGGTAGCTCGTCCAGCTGGCGGGAGATAGGGCGCGGTGCGTTACGGCGGGGCGCATCAGCCACCCGGTGTATAAGGCCTCTCACCGCATCCATGGCGGGTTGTGTGGTTTCTAGCAACTGTACGGTTTCCAGCAGCGTGTACTCCGCTTCACCGGCTATCACATAGTCGGCTCCGTGCTCCATGTATTTTTCATAGTGGTCCGCTGCATCAGAACTGGTAACGATCACCTTACAACCATATGCCCTGGCATATTGCTGCATTACAAAGGCGGCTTCGCGCATGTTGCTCAGGCACATCTTGGTGAGGTAGTTAAACCCATCGTCATAGATCACGAACACATCTGGCTTAAAGGACTTCAGTACAGGGATAAGCTCTTCCGGCGCATGGGCAAACATGGTATCGAAAAGGGATACGGCAAACCCGTTTTCCCGCAGCAAAGCCGCGGCCAGCAAGGTGCCCAGGGGAGGGTAAGGTTTACCATGCTCCACCTGCTTTGGGTCCAGCTGTAGAAAATAGGAATGACTGAATAACACTTTCACGGCTCAGGAATGTTGAAGTTGTGCAAGGATTTTTTTCTGGTAATTTTTGGGATGGTTCTTAGACACGTAAGGCGTGGTTTTAAAAGCCGTGTCGTAATCTTCCATCGGGTAGCCTTTGCGCTTCCACTTGCGCCGCCACTTCCAGTCGGTAAGCCGCATCAGCAGCAGGTTTAGCGGCTTCCAGTGCAGGTGCAGCTTGTCTTTGCCAGCAGGGCTATAGGCCAGTGCGCCTTCAAAGTCCACCGCCAGGTGCTGTATGTTGGTAAGATTGCGTTGGTTGCGCAGCAGGAAGGTTTTATATACGCTTACATTGTGCACTGGTATCAGGGTGCTCAGTTCTATGCGGGTATAAATATTCTGTTCCTCCAGGCAGAGATGGTGCTCATCTACGAAGTAATTCATGCATAGCCAATGCTGGCGCCCTACCAGGAAGCTCAGTTTCTTTACCAGGTGCAGCAACGTGCGGCAGATCCAGAGCGTATTGTTGGCGGTGATGATAAAAAAGTCGAAGTCGGTGTTATCGTCCGCATAATGTTTGGACAGGGAGCCGGAAATGCCCACGAATTGCACAAAAGGGAACTTCCCGATAAAACGCCCGGCTTGTATAGCTTTGGGCAGCAGGTGGGCGGCCCTGGCCTCGCCGCTGAGGCGTTTCCGGATGATCTGTGTATCGTCTGTGGCTAGCAGGTAAAAGTCTTCCACGTGGAGGAGGGCGCCTGTGATCTCCATTTTGCGCAGCGCGTACCGGGTGGCAGTTTCACTGATGCCGTCGGGCAGTAGTTTATAAAGCTCCGCTTGCGTGAGCGGGTGGCGGAACAGGCTGAAATAACGGAGCAGGTCCAGGATCTCCGTTTCTATCCAGGCATTGGTGCAGGGTTTTTCGGTGGCTGCGCGTTGCAATTCATCCGTCCATAACGCTCCCATAAACAGTATTTTTGCGTCACTCATGATGCGCCGGGCTTTTAATGAATGTTGGTGGCACTGCTATAGAATACGGGGATGGGCCCGGAAGGGTTGCCTGGGGATGGAAAATTGATTGCTGCATCCCGGACAACCCGCAGGCGCGCCGGCCTCCGGGCCATTTTTTCCCGGCCGCCTGCCTTAATAGCTGGTTACCGTAAGGGCTTCCTCGCTGAAGATGCCGTGCAGGCGCTCCTTCCACGCGTGGAGGTCTGCGGCGCGGCCTTCTGGTGTGTTCCGCGCCGGTGCGCTGACCACCTGCGGATGCAGTACCGTGAAGCCGGTGAAAGCCAGAACGCCGTGATGGATGGGCTTCAGCATGTTCAGCAGGTCGCCGTAAGTGCCCCCGGCTACATAATGAGCGGCATCGCCACCGGTGGTGAGGGAGAGCATGGCTTTCTTTCCCTGGAAAACTCCCTGCCCATAAATGCGGCCATTCCCATAAAAACGGCCCATGGCAAACACCCGGTCCACCCAGCCTTTGAGGATGCCCGGCACGGAAAACCACCACAGCGGGAATTGCCATATCATGAGATCGCACCATTCCACTTTCTCCTGTTCCGCGGCAAGATCCGCCGCAAATCCATCGTGTTCCCATGCATACATTTCTTCCAGTTGCTGTTTAAAAAATGCAGGATTTTTTACCGTGGTAAAATTGGCCCGGTCTGATACCGGGTTGAAGGCCATACGGTAGAGATCAGATTCCTTTACTTGGTGTCCCGCTGCTTCCAGCGTCGTTTTAGCCTGGCTAAACATGGCGCCGTTCATGCTTTGTATTTCCGGGTGTGCCAGCACAATCAGTATTTTCATAATTTTAGGTTATTTTAATAACGGATGCGAAGTTAGGTGGCCGCCGCGTGGCGGGAAAATGGCCAGCCCGTTGTATGTAACACACAAAATTGTTAGTAATGAGTAAGCGGAAGCCCAGTTCTACCAATACAGAAAACCTGCAAAAACTGCTCAACTTCTGCGGCGTGGTATATGCCGTGGACCTGCTGGGTGGACGGTGGAAAATGATCATCCTGTACAAGCTGGAAAAGCGTACCCTGCGCTTCGGTGAATTAAAATCCCGCATCCCGGATATTTCTGACCGCATGCTTACCCTGCACCTGCAGGAACTGGAGCGGGATGGGCTGATTACCCGCACCGTATACCCGGAAGTGCCGCCCCGCGTGGAATACAGCCTTACGGAAAGTGCCCGCAAACTGGCCCCCATCTGGCAGCAGCTGGAACAATGGGGCCTGGAGCACCGAGGGCAACTGGTGCCACAGCAGCTCACTGCCGGCGTTTAATTTTAACCTTGTGTTCAACCCGCCATTATGAACAAGCCATATTTCATTGTTACCTCCTTGCTGGCGGTAGCCCTGCCCTTTGCCGGTTTTACGGGCGAGCACCTGGTGGCACATGTGCCTTACACCTTTCCATTATTTGCCAAATGGTTCCTCTTTTCCGCGGTGGGACTGCGTTTGCTGTTTGCAGGATTGAGACAGGCGCTGCTGCCGGAAGCCGCCGCCCGGAAGATATCCGGTATGCAGACCGAAGAGATTTTACCGGTGGTGCAGGAACTGGGATTTGCCAAACTGTGTTTCGGGTTACTGGCCATTTTCTCCTGGTGGAAGCCGGAATGGCGCATGGTGGCCGCTTTTACCAGTGGTATTTATTTTGGCCTGGCCGGTCTGCGGCATTTGGTAAAGCCGAAAGTGAATAGTAATGAACGCTTCACGTTGTGGATCGACCTGCTCACGTTTGGATTGCTGTCCGCTTTTTATCTGGGCCGTTGAGCTGGAGGCGCTCCTGATGCACGCCGGCCGTAGATGGCGGATGGAGCGACTATGCGTTTTAAACACCCGTTCCTTCACCGGAAAATCTTTATTTTTAGGGCTGCACTTCCGGTGATGAAGGAACGAAAGTTATGAACGTAAACGGACTAGAGTTTTTTGATGATGTGCTGGAAATGCACGCGGCACCCAATACCCTGGCTGGTAAATATGCAGGACTGCGCGCTTTGCTGGAAAGGGCCTGCAAAGACCTTACCGCGCAGGAGCCCATCCAGTTTTCCAATTTCTTTTCCCGGCTCAATTTTGTCTGTAGTAAATACCACGTGGATGGGCGCCTGGCTTTCCGGGTCAATACCTTCCGGGTACACTCCAATGATATCCTGTACCGCAATGCGGTGCCGGAGGAAGCCACTTACCTGCAGGACCTGAAAGCGGTATGCCAGGCCCTCAGCCACTTTTATGAAGTACCGATCCCTGAAGACCTGCGCGCCATCCTGCCCGTGGCAGACCTTTACCTGCCCCACACTGATGCCCAGCACCACCTGGACCGCGTGCGCGTGGAGCTGGTAACGATGGACGGGCAATACCTGTACGTAGTGGACGAAGCGCAGCCTTCGGAAGATCCTGTCCGCGTGCGGCATGGCGTAGCCGGTGTGAACGACGCGTTTAACGAAACCATCGCACGGCTGTGGAAGGGATGCCAGTTAAACCTGCTGGAAGTGAACGTGGAAGACGATGGCACTTATGTGCCGGGCCTCATCATCCTGGAGCCGGATTACCTGGTGGATATCAGTTCCCTGGCAGAATGCATGAAGGAATACGGCGCCCACCCGCTGCATTTTATACAAGCCAAACTGGAACCTGCAAAGAATACCAGGCATATCCTGCTGGGTAATATTGCCAACCTGTTTCTCGATGAATTTGTAAATGAAAGACCGGACCGGCCGGTGGTATTCCTGGAGGCGCTGCGGGCGGCATTCCGCAATGCGCCCTTTGAATTTGCCACCTGTGAAGGGGTGGATCGTGATTTTTTCAAAGATGTGGAATTGCAATACCACAATATCCGCCGCGTGGTGAATGATGTATTTCCCGGCCGTGGCATTGCCCGCGAAAATGCCATCCTGGAGCCCAGTTTCATTTGCGAGCACCTGGGCGTGCAGGGCCGGCTGGATCTCCTGCAATTGCAGGAAAAGGGGCAGCCCCAGTTTGTGATAGAACTGAAATCCGGTAAGGCACCTTACCCGGAAGACAATCATGCCCTGGTAGGGCACAACCACCGCAGCCAGGCCTTCATTTACCAGATCCTCATACAAAAGGTGCTGGGCGTGGCTTTCAAAGACCTGAGCACGTTTATATTGTATTCCAAATACACCGCACCGGATGCCAACCTGCGCCTGCCTACGCCCTACATGGGTGCCATCCGCGAGGTACTGAATGTGCGCAACGGGATCGTGGCCAATGAAAGGCGTATAGCCAGTGCCGTTAGCCAGGGAGATACCCATGCTTTGATCAGTGCCATTTCACCGGATACATTGATCACCAATGAGCGGGTATCGCCAAGGTTCATTACAGATTACATTGTGCCCCAGATCCGGCGCTTCCGGCAGGCCTTTGACACCGCCACGCCACTGGAGCTGGCCTATTTTCACAGCTTTTACACCTTTGTAACGCGGGAACAATACCTGTCCAAAGCCGGGGATACCGAATATGATACCCTGCGCGGCATTTCCTCGCTGTGGCTTTCTTCCCTGCCGGAAAAATTTGAGGCCGGTGAGATCCTCACTGACCTGGAGATCGTGGAAAACCACGCGGCGCACGCAGCACGCACGCTGAAATTGCGCATCCCTGCGTATGAACATGATTTCCTGCACAACTTCCGCCAGGGCGACATCGTGATCCTGTATGAACGTAACGCGGCCACGGATAATGTGACCAACAAACAGGTATTCAAAGGTACCATCCAGGCACTGGCACCGGATTTCATCACGGTGCGCATCCGCTACCGCCAGCGCAACCAGGCGGTATTGCCCGCCGGCAGCCGCTACGCAGTGGAACGTGATTTCCTGGACGCATCGTACCACGCCATGTACCGGGGCCTGTACGCCTTCCTGCTCGCTAATAAAGACCGGCGCCAGTTGTTGCTGCACCAGCGCAAGCCCACGCAGCACATGCACCTGCAGCTGACCGGCAGTTATGGCTCGCCAGAGATCAATGCCATTACGCTGAAGGCCAAACAAGCCAATGACTATTTCCTGCTGGTAGGCCCGCCCGGAACGGGCAAAACATCCCGCGCCCTGAAAGCCATGGTGGAAGAGTTTTACACGGAGCCCGGGAAAAATATACTGCTGCTGTCATTTACCAACCGCGCGGTAGACGAGATCTGTGACGCCCTGGACACGGTAGCCGGCAGCCCGGCTTACATCCGCATCGGGGCAGAACTGGCGTGTGCAGCGGAGCATCGCAAACGGCTGCTGGAACATGTGATCCAGGGCTGCCACAACCGCGACGATGTACGCAGGCAGCTGGAAACCCACCGCATTTTTGTAGGGACGGTAGCATCCCTGGCCGGTAAAACGGAATTGTTCAAACTGAAACACTTTGACGTAGCCATCATAGACGAGGCGTCACAGATCCTGGAACCTGCACTGGCAGGGCTGCTGAGCGCAAAGGATGGAGAGGGAGGCAATGCCATCGGTAAGTTTATCCTCATAGGGGATCACAAACAACTGCCGGCAGTGGTGTTGCAAAAGGAAAGCGAGTCTGCCGTAAACGACACGGCCCTCCGCGAGGTAGGCCTGCACGACCGCCGCAATTCTTTCTTTGAAAGACTCTTCCACCTGCACAGCCGGGACGCTGATTCACCCGTGTGGGGCATGCTGCACAAGCAGGGGCGTATGCACCCGGAGATCGCATTGTTTCCCAATTATGCATTTTACAACAGCCAGTTACAGGAAGTGCCCACGCCACATCAAACGGAGGCCCTGATTTATGCAAACGTGGAAGCCGGCAACCCGGTGCAACAACTGGTAGCCAGCCGGCGCCTGGCCTTCATCCCCGCGGCCAGGCACGTGGAGGATAAAACCCATAAGACCAACACCCACGAAGCCTGCATTGCCTGTACATTAGCAAAAAATATCTACACCCTGTACCGGCGCAATGGCATGGCTTTTTCCACTGCCCAAACACTGGGTATCATCACCCCTTACCGCAGCCAGATAGCATTGATAAAACGCGGCCTGCATGCATTGGGCATCCCTGAACTGAACGAAGTGATGGTAGACACCGTGGAGCGCTTCCAGGGTTCAGAGCGGGATATCATCATCTACTCCTGCAGTGTGAATGATTACCGGCAATTGTCTTTCCTCTCCCAAGCCGTAGTGGTGGATGGCCAGTTAGTGGACCGTAAATTGAACGTGGCCATCACGCGCGCCCGCAAACAACTCTTTATAACCGGTAACCCGGTTATCTTATCCAACAGCCTTACTTACTACCGCTTCCTGGAATTTATCCGCTCCCGCGGCGGTTACGTGCACGCCACACCGGAGCAATTCCTGGCCGGAAATTTTTCTTTGGAAGCACCCGTGCATACCAGTAAGCCCACCACAAATGATGCCTTTGCAACAGTGTTCGATGAACTGGTGGTAATGCCGCTACGCCAGGATCCGCGCACCTTGCAGCCGGACCAACCATTAGGATTTGATCGTGATCATCATCAATTGAACGTGGTGGAATACGGCCGTGCGCAGTTTGACACGGCTACCGGTGCATTTTCTACCGCAGATAAAGTGAACCTGTATTGCTATTACCAGTTACATAACAGCTATGAGAATAGCGTGCAGGTGTTTGCCACATATGATGCATACCTGCGCCGGTTATTTGCACAATGCGATCACCGCATAACGTTGATAGACATCGGCTGTGGCCCCATGACCGGCGGAATAGCCTTCCAGCGGCACTTTGGGGCAGGCCCAAATTTTTATTTTCATTATGTAGGCCTGGACAAAGCGCCCGCCATGCTGGAAAAAGCACGGCTATTTGGAGCATCCGGCCTGCTGGCAAGGGATACAAGGGTGCAGTTTGTAACTGCGCTGGACGGGGTGCAAGATGCTTACTGGGAAAGCGTGTTCACGCTGCCCAATACGGTGGTGCTATATGCGGGCAACGTGTTTGGAAGTATAAGCAATGAGGGCGCCGCGTTGCTGGCCCTGCAGGTAAATAGGCTGATGGATAAATTCCCGCTGAATAAATATGTGCTGATCTTTCATGGCCCTTTGCTGGAGCGGCAGGCAAGGAGTTATGTGGTATTTAAGAAGCTGGTGCCAGGGCTGCATAGCGTGTCACAGCCCAGGGTGATGGCAGGAGCAAGTGGGAAGGATGCGGGCGATGCGGTGTATTGTGAGGTGCTAGGGTAGCGCAAAGCAAGCCCTCACAAAGAAACCGGCATCGTCCGCCCAAAGGGGACCGGCCCCGCACTACGCCAGGTTCCCGTCACTCACATCCAGCAGGATCACTGTCCGCTTTTTCCCTGCCGGATCAGCTGTTACAGTCGCCTTAATAAAGTGATCCTTCATCAGTGACTTACACAGGTCAAACGCCTTATCCTTATCCTTACCTTTTTCAATGCGCAGCCACGTATACAATGTAAGGAAAGATCCATCAGAATGATTTTCATACACTGCGTTATGCGATAGAATACCCGGTGTGGTCTTCATGTTCGCAAACGTAATGTAACTGAACCCGGTAGTGAAAATGAAGAACTGCTTTTTATCCTTGTCCGCTGCTGCCGGCGTATCGGCAGCTTTGAAGGTCCAGTAGGATTTTACATCATTGTAAGATACTACCTGCAGCCATGTGTCCTTGATATTAGGCAGGTCCAGCACCGGCATGCCGGTGGCAGTGATGGGAATGCCAAGCCAACCGGCCAGCACCTGCGAAGAGGGTTTGGTTGCATCCCACTTGCTGCCGTCTGAAACCCAGTTCAGGTAAGCGATCGGAAGATCCCGCACCAGCCATTCTACCAGTTCCTTTTCTTTTTCCAGCTGATCCTTGCTTTGGGGCAGGCGGTAAATATTAAAGCCCATTCCCCAGAAGCACCACAGGTAGCCCTTGTCTTCGGCAAACAATGTCTTTTGCTGCGCGGCCAGTCCCCCTTCGGTAGCGGGGATGGCCTCATGTCCGTAAGAATACAGGGGGGATTGGCTGTCGCAGTTCTGGCAATCACCGGTGCTGGTGCAGGCAGTGCCGCGCGGCGGGCAAGGCTGCAGGGTGCCGGTACCATCGTCATATTTTGTTTTGGGACTGGCCAGCCAGCCACGGTTCACAAACTCGATCCCGACGGATTTTTCGTTGAACGTGTTGGCATGTGCTTCCAGTTCCAGCAGGTCGTTGAACTGCCAAACGGTGGCATCGTTGCGCACCACCATATGCGCAGTGTATGGCGGGGAGAACCCGTTGCCGGTATCGGCCGCGGTTTCATGCAGGATGAGGTGGATCACATCGTTGCCATTACGGCGGCCGGATACGGTGGTGTTGTGCGATACCGAAGTGTCGCCCCAGTTCGTAACGCTGGTTACTTTTTTCAGTGCATTTTTATTGATGATGATGCTGTCTGTGGCAGTGGGCTTATTGCTGTTCAGTTGCGCAGCGGTAGGCGCGGCACTGGTCCCGCTACCGCTACCGCCCTCCCCCGGGCCTACAGCTTCTATAAAGTGAACGATCTGTTTGTAAAGCTGGCCGGGATTGTCGGTCACCATCTGTTCAAAGGCAGACTGGAAGTCGCTGAAGGATTCCCTCACTTCCGTGCCCGTGTAGGGATCATTGAAGTAGAAGTAAGTGCCTATACCATCAGGCGTGCCGGTGCCCGTGATCTTTTTCAGCAGGCGTGCATGCGGGGAGAACTGGCCGGCGGCCGTGGCGGCATCGGTAGTGATCCACAGCGGGCCATAGGTCTTCACCAGGTCAATGTAACGCTGCAAGGTATAGCTGGCGGGCGGTTCGGCCGTCATGTGCATGGCTTCCACGAAGGGGTCCTTTTCGCTGGAGCGCAGCCCCTGCTTGGCCGTGAATTTATCCAACCATGTTTGTCCAGCCATGCCCAGCACGGTTTCTACGGAAAGACTGGCTGACTCGCGCCAGCATTCCATCATGGTGGCTACCGTGGCCCAGCAGGCCAGGTCATTTTCCTGCTGCAGTAGCGGGATGGTGCCGCCGGCGTCGGCCAGCACGTTTTCCGGGCCGCCGCCTTCAATGTCTACTTTTTCTGTTTTACCGGTAGTGGCATCCGTTTGTTCTGCTTTCACGGCTTTGCCCTGGTCTACCGCTTTTACAGCTGCATCCGTGAGGGAAGGCTTCTTGGCGGCTGCGGCAGCGGCATCCGTGCGCTTAGTTTCGCCGCCGTCTATCATTTGTTGAATGTGGTCTTTGGTCAGTTTGCCAGCATCGTCCTTGGTGAGGTTGCCACTGGCCTGTGCATCGTTGATCGCGCTCTTGATCTTATCATCGTTCTGCGTGTTATGTGCCTGTACGGCCATGTCTTTGGCCATCTGTGCAAAGGCTTTGGCATTTTCCTGGTTAGACAGGTAAGTAGCCATGGCATTTTTCTGGTTGGCATCCAGGCCGGTGATGTCTTTGAAGATATCGGCCTTGCCCAGCAGGTCTGAAAGGCCTGCCAGTCCTGCGCCCGGAGCCGGCAGTGCCGGTGCGTTCTGGATATTTACCAGTGGTGAAGCAAAGTCCTTGAATACCGCTTTCCAGTCTGTGGGTGCAGGCGTGGGCACCGTTACAGGGTTGATGGCCGTGGGCTCATCGGTCGTGAATTTATCCCAATCCTGTGAAGAGTTGTCCTTCACCGGTTCGCAGGCGTCGCAGGCGCCCATCACGGCTTCTGCAAATACGCCGCGGGTGGGCACACTGATGCGGAACGGATCGGGTGGTGTAAGCGGTTTGTAGTGATCCAGCAGCGAGATCTTCACTTCATTGCTGGGCTGCCCGTCTGCGTTTTGCGATACCACGATGTAAGAGCGGTCTACTTTCACGCCCGCAGCCACGGGGAAGATCAGCGAGTTGCCCGCTATGCCTATGAGCTGGTTTTTTACAATAGAGGCCAGGCTTTTCATGGGGCCAGGCTGGTTCAGGTCATCATACACCTGGATATGGAAACCATCCAGCAGCAGGTAGCGCCGGTCTATGTCCAGCGCGCGCCACAGCACTTTGTTATAGTATTCCACGTTGCTGTTCAGGTGCGTGATCAGTTCGTTCACGATGAACTTATCCTCCTTGCGCGGGTTGCGTTTTTCGTCAAAGTTGAGGGGGGTGTAAATGTCTTTTACACCATCCACCAGGTCATCGTTTAGTGTTTTGCTCACGATGGTACCGTTATAGTGCGCAGTGGCATAGTTCACGCGCAGGCTTTCCACGCGCAGGTCTATGTACTGGAAAAATTCCATCTGGTTGGCAAACGCAATGTTGTACAGGATGTCCAGTTGCGTAATGTCTACGCGGGCCTGGGAGGTGTCACCGCGCAGGGTATAGCGCAGCAGGCGGTTGCCACCGTTGTATTTGTCCAGCGGCGTGAAGTCCAGGCCAGTCAGGGGTTTGATGGTGATCTTGTACTGGTCTATCAGCTTGGCAATGAGCATGGGGGCAATGTAATCGTTGAAGATCTGGTCCCAGTCTGCGATCACATTGTTGCTGAAATAATGCAGCAGCTCATTGGTGGTCATGCCCAGCAGGCTGGCATAGGCATCCCACAGTTTCTTTTCCTTTTCCATGCCGGCAAAGAAATCCAGCGGTGTATAGGCGTCGTTGAAATACAGGAACGGGATATTCGGTGTATCCACAGAATCAAAGTTCACACGGATACATTTGGCCGGGGGCACGGTTTCATAGTTGGCATCCAGGGTCATGAACATATCAAAGATCTGCCCGCGGGTGATCACTTCCGTGGTGTTGGTTTCCCGCTTGATGCTGGGGCCACCTGCGGCGCACGGCACAATGGCGCCTATCACGGCGTTCTTGATATTGTCTTCCACGGTGCCCACTACATCCACGCCACCTTGGGTGGTCACGGTTTTTTTAACGATGGGCAAAGACAGGATGCGGTCAAAGCGGGTCTTGGGCCGGGGAATGCTCACGCGGAAATTGATCTGCCCTGTGATCTCGGTAATGGTCTCATCGCAATAGCGGCCCGCGGGGAAGTCCACGTTGGACCAGTTGGTCAGCACGCGGTCATTGGCATCAAAACCTTTCAGCAAGGGATTGAGGCCGCGGAACATGGGCAGGTACGTGTTAGACGGCCGGTACATCAGGTTGGCGGCCAGCACATCCCGCCACTTATGGATGTTCTCCATCGTGAAGTTGGTCATGATCAGCGGCACAAAAATACATTCCTCTACCTGCACCAGTTCCTGGAATACCGCGTAGTGGCGCAGTACTTCAAAATACAGCATGGTGAGGGAATGGCAGTGGTTATGATTGGCCACTACTTCCGTGGTGGTGGAATATTGTTGTCCTTCCTGGATGGTGTCTATCAGTGTACCATTCTGCTGGCGGTACGCGCTGGAGCTTTGCATGATAGCGTTGCGCAGGGTTTCGCCAAAGGCCTGGCTGGTATTACGGGAGCTGTTTTGCGATGCATTGGAAGAAGAGGAAGAGTAGCCGCCGGATACGCCCAGCACCGCGCCCACCGGGCCTAAAATAGCGCCCACGCCCAGCCCTGCGGATACACCGCCGGTGCTGGCACTGCTTTGCCCCTGCAGGTACTGGTCAATGGAACCACTCAGGCTGTCAATGATGCTGCGGTCGTCTACAATGCCCGCGGAAAGGCTTTCCCGCTGGGAAAGCTGTTGTGTTTCGGAGCCCTGTAAAGAACGTTTGTAGTCAAACACCACGATCTCTTTCTTTTGCCCCGGGGCCAGTGGCAGGGAGTAAAGGAGGTCGCCCAGTGAGTAGCCATCTGCCTTGAGCACAGATTTGTACGTGAGCAGGTGGCCATGCGCCACATTCACCGCCTGGTAAATGGAAAGATGGTTATCCTTATCGATGGTGTCCGGGGCGTCCTGCCAGCGGATGGGGGTTTCATAGCTTACTTCCACCCGTTCTACCTTCTGCCCGTCGCCCAAAGTGAAGGACACTTTTTGAAAACCGTCCAACTGCTGCACGGTACTTTTTTCCAGCACATAGTTGGCCACATCTGGATCGGAAGTGCGTACAATGGCGTAGTAGGTTTGCTCACTGAGCGTACGGTTGGGCGTAGTGAGGTTCATGCAGGTGCCGCCACCCAGGTCCTGTGAAAATTTATCGGACCCGATCAGGTCTTTCTGGTCGGGGAGGCGGGGCGTTTTACTATCGGTACTGTGGCAGCTGCAATCTGCGTCTGCATCTTCATCACCACTGCAGTCCACACCTTCTATGAGCAGGTACAAATAATCCGTGGTGATGGTCTGCAAAGGCGATTGCTGGGATGCCAGCGGGATGGTGCTCACCGGGATCGGGTTATCCGGGGATAAGGAGATCAAGGCCTGTGCTACTTCATAACTGCCCAGCGGGTAAGGCATGGTAAAGCTGCCGGTAATGTCCGTGGTGGCTACACCAATGACCTTCCAATCGGCGTCTGTGGCCTTGTTCTTCGCCTGCAGCACCACGGTAATGTCTTTCATCAGGCATTTACCGCTGATCTCCACTACCTGTCCTTTAATGGGCTGGTTGTTGCTGCCGGGGCTACCCGGATCTGCCGTGAGCACGGGTACCTGCACCAGTGGTATTTCAATGTGCACGGCCTGGAGCGTGGTATCGTCCGGCTGGTAGCTGTGTTTCCACACAATGCTGCCATCGTACAGTTTCACGGTAAGGGTTACCGTGCCGGCGCTCTGCGTGTCGAGGATGATATCGTTTTGTGCGTGAAAGTCAAAGTTCACTTTGCGCCCGGGAATGTCTGTATTGGTATAATTATCCCACGCGTATTTAGCGGAATTGCCCGTGTAGTCCAGCACCAGGTCATAGCTGGTAAGGTTGCTGTATTTCACGGGATCCGTGCCGGTGAAGGTAACATCGCCTTTCACTACGACCGGGTTCAGGGCCGGTATGGTGAGGGGGAAATCAAAGAGTGCGTTGAAAGTGGCTGCAGGCAAGCTTTTCAGCAGGTTGTAATCCGTGTCGCTGACAATGATGGAGAACTGTTCCCTGGCCTGGCCGGCAAGGGCCTGGTAGCCGGGCACATTCATTACCGGCATTTTCTCCCCGTCTTTTTTGAACGAGAGGGAGGTAAATGCGATGATGGAAGCCAGTGGCGTATTGGGCACGGCGGCCTGCAGTTTTGCAAGGGCGTCCGTGTTGAGCAGCACCAATGTTTCATTCAGCAGTTTTTCCAGTGCCGCATTGGTGTCGCCTCCATCCGTAGCAGCAGCCATGCCGGCGACGCCACGCCGCAACAGGAGGGAAGGCGTATTGGTAGTAGGTGTACTGGTGGGTGGCATCAGGATGAAAGGCAGCGCGCTCAGTTGCTGGGTTACGTGGCCATTCATTTTTACATCGATGCCAAGCGCCAGGTTGCCCACCAGCTTTTGAAGGTCCAGGGGCACCTGCTGGGAGTTGTTGAACTGCATGATCCAGTAGTACACAAAACCCACCATGTTATTGCCGGTGAGCAGGGCCAGTGCAATGTCCTGCTGGTAAGCGGTATCTGATAACTGCAGGGTTTGCGGCAGGGCCTGGAAACCGGCGGCGGCGCGGCTTGCCGGCTTGTCATTGCCGGGTGGTGTGTAGTTGTAGAGCGGCAGTACAAATTCCGTCTTTACCTGTTTGAAGTCAGGAAAATCGCTTTCAATCTGGGACAGGTTGCTACCGGCGTACGCTAGTGATCTGTGTAAAGAAGCCATAACAGTGGTGGGTTTGGGGTACAAAAAAAACGGGGTATTACAGTAAAGTGCAGGATGGGGAATAGATAGGCGGTAGTGTATTCACTGGAGCGAAAATAGGGCATGTGGAGGAATGCAGTATAGCGGAAGGTGGCCGGTGGCAGGGGATTTTTTCTAACTGGTGGATTTAGGAGGATAAGTGTGGTGAATAAAGCGGGGGCGGCAGTTTTTCTTCCTTTGCGGATAAAAAACTGTATTTTATCAGGCAAATACCCTCCCCATCATGCCAGGCCCGTTCTTTATCACATGCGCTATTGATAGAAAATGCTTTCGTGCATCCGCCATTGTTGCGGGTTTGTTTTTTTTGATCGCGTTTCCCACCGCTACTGTTGTGGCACAACAGAAAACGGGACGCGATCCGTTCTTGCAACAACTGGAGGCGCTACGGCAGCAACTGAAGATCCCGGGGATGGCAGTGGCGGTACAGCGGGGGGATACGGTATTGCTGGCGGAAGGCTTGGGGTATGCAGACCTGGACAGGCACATAAAGGTGACACCTCAAACCGCTTTTGGGGTGGCGTCTATAGGAAAAACATTTACCTCCACCCTGGTCATGCAATTGGTAGAAGCGGGAAAACTACGGTTGGATGACCGCGTTTCACAATACGGGGTGTATCCGGGGAACCCGGACATCACAGTGCGGGAACTGCTCACACATACCTCTGAAGGCATACCTGGCACCTGGTACCAGTACAATGGTTCCCGCTTTGGAATGCTGGGGCCTGTACTGGAAAAGATCACAGGCATGCCTTTCTATGCCTTGCTGATGGAGCGTATTATTATGCCCCTGCAAATGACGGCTTCCGCCCCGCCCATACCGTTGGATCAGTATTATGATTACCGCAAAACAAATCCCGCCGTTACGCCTTTTTTTGATACCGCCTTTTTCCATGCCACCCGGCCTTATGAACTGGATAACCAGGGCCACATTGTAAAGGGCCAGCCCTTTTCATTCGGCGCGTTTGGCGGCCTGGTAACTACCGTAGCAGACCTGCTCAAATATGGGGCAGCCATAGACCGGCACCAGTTCGTCAGTGCCGCCACACAGGCGGAGATCTTCACGGCCAACAGAACGAGCACCGGCGTAATCACGCCTTACGGCCTGGGATGGTTTGTACAGCCTTACCGCGGCGATACTTTTTATTGGCACTATGGGCAAAGCTCCGGACAATCTGCTTTGTTTATAAAGGTGCCTGCACGCGAGCTGACATTGGTGGTCCTGTGCAACACGGACAAACTCAGCCAGCCTTTTCCCCTGGGCGATGGAGACCTGTTGATGTCACCGGTGGGGCAATTGTTTTACCGAAGCTTCATCCGGCAGGATGTAGATGACCTGTTCAGGAATAAAGAGCGGATCGTGCAGGCTTCCATCGCGTTACTGAATGGCGATAGCGCCAAGGCCACCAAGTTATACGCAGCTTACCAGCCTCCCCGTACGCCCGGAAATCCGGGTGTGCCGCAAGGTAAACGCATTGCAGCACTGGTGGATGTGGGCGTGAATAAGGAACTTTCATCCCCTTTCCGGTTAGCGCATGCCACCACGCTCAGGGTCTATGCTGTGGGCGAGGATTGTGCGGGCGACGGCAGCTTCTGGTGTGATGCGGGTTGGATAGAAGACCGCAGCGGCAAAGTGTTGTGGGAGATGAAGGGGCATACGGGGGTGCATGCTGGTGGCGCCGCGAAAAATCAAAAGGTGGATACATTGATCACATTGCCGGCAGGCGAGTACACACTGCATTACAGGTCGGACGGAGGGCATGCTTATAACAACTGGGACTCCCTCCCGCCGGACGATCTTTTTTGGGGAATTATTGTGATGCCTGCCGATAAATGATACCGCCTGGCGATAGCAGGTGCCCCCGCTCTAAAGCTTACCCGGAGGGAAAATGAATGCAGGTGCAATGCCCGGCGGCCAGATTGTCCGCATGAGGGGCTGCTTTGCCCGCTTTCCCCTTCAGCTCCATTACCAATGGGAAAGACCAGTTGCGTTACATGATGTAATGAGTGCGTTCTGTCTTACGGTGAAGGCGCCGTGGAAAATTACTGCCAGGCATTATTGGAGCACCTGTAAGCGCCGGGGATTTATTTTGCTATCTTTAACTGTTATGACTATACGTAAAACCATGCTTAAAGCGCTGCTGCTGGCGGCGCCCACGTTATGCGGCATCCATGCCCGCGCACAGCAACAACCCTCCATCTTCCTTGCCGATCCCACGGTATTTTCAGACAAAGGCATGTACTACCTGTATGGAACGGGCAGTGATCGTGGCTTCCTGGTCTATACATCGAAAGACCTGAAAACGTGGTCCCAGCCGGCGGATACTGCGCAGCGCCTGGCGTTGAAGAAAGGAGAGAGCTTTGGCGACCACGGTTTCTGGGCGCCGCAGGTAGTGAAGTATAAAGGTAGTTATTACATGGCCTATACGGCCGATGAGCATATTGCCATTGCCCGGGGAAGCAGCCCTGCAGGGCCTTTCCGCCAGTCGTCATTCAAAGCACTGCGTGGCGATACCAAACAGATAGACCCGTTTCTTTTCTTTGATGATAACGGTAAAGTATACCTCTACCACGTGAAGCTGCAGCATGGCAACCGCATTTTTGTAGCAGAGATGAAGCCGGATCTGTCTGATATCATCCCCGGCACGGAAAAGGAATGCCTTGCCGCCACGGAGCCCTGGGAGAATACCGCCGCCGCCGGATGGCCGGTATCAGAAGGCCCCACGGTGTTGAAACATAAACAAACTTATTACCTGGTCTATTCTGCCAATGACTTCCGCAGCAAGGACTATGCGGTAGGTTACGCTACGGCTGCCTCGCCCGCCGGCCCCTGGAAAAAATACGCGGGTAACCCCATCATCAGCCGGCAAACCGTTGGCCACAACGGCTCTGGTCATGGGGATGTATTTACGGACCAGCAAGGGCATATGCACTATGTATTGCATACGCACCGCTCAGACAGTGCGGTGGCCCCGCGCGCCACGGCCGTGGTGGATCTCCGGTTTAAGCCGGCGAAGGGCGGGGAAGATGTGCTGGAAGCAGATGGAAACTCCTTCCGCTGGTTGCAGGATTAGGCTTTCTGCGCCATCACTACCCTGAATTTATTCCGGAATACCACGTGGCCATTGTCCTGTGTGAACGGCGCTACGGCATGGCTGAGCGCCGTTCTTACTTTATCATAACCACTGTGCGCAATAGCTTTGGCAGACGGACCTGCAGACAACAGCCCGTCCAGCGCGGTGGGCAGGTCGGGGTATTCCCAGACATTGGGCACATCGTCATTGGTAAGGATGGTGAGCCCTGCCTGTTGTATCGCTTTTTCCAGCCGCTGATCTTCACTGAGGGCAAAGGGGCCCGGCGCCCCTGGTGGGGGCGGGGGCAGGAGGCTATCCACCGCGGCGAGGAAAGCGGTGGCTTCACAATCTGCCTTATTGCCCCAGATCATGGCAATGAGCCGGCCCCGGGGTTTTAATACCCGCGCGGCTTCTGCCAGTGCCTTGTTAACATCGGCGGCAAACTGGAAAGAATTGAAGCCGGTCACCACGTCAAATTGTGCACCCGGGAAGGGAAGCGCTTCCATGTCTCCATTGATGAAAGTGAGTGCCGGTGCGCGTTTGCGGGCTTCTTCCAGCAGCCCGGGTGTAGCATCAAAACCCGTGACGTGTTTGGTGTAGCCATATGCTTCACTGCAAAACAGGCCGGAGCCGCAGCCTACATCCAGCAAGTGAATGTCAGCGGTGAGTTGCAGCAGTTGTAAGGCATGGTCATAACCCGACTGGCAGGTAGCTTCCTGGATGGAAGACCATGCCTGGGGATTGCGCCCCCATAATTGCGCCTGGATAGCCTGTGAGCCCATAACGATGATTTTACAGAAAGGTAAGGAATTCCCTCTATCCGTAACAAAGCCCAGCTGCCGGCAAGCCTTGCCCGCCCCCACACGTACTGCCTTGCTTTACGGATGGTCATTTTGCAAAAAAAGCAGGGCAGCAGGTCATGACAACCTGTTGCCCTGCTTTACACAACGGTAGCTGGCGGCACCCCGTTCCTGTGGCTATTATTTTAAAGTCAGTAACAGTTCATCCAGTTTTTCCAGCGTAGCGATCATGCCTTGTTCCATGCCCATCTGGATCACTTGTTCCAGGTCTGCCAGTGACTTATAGGTAACAATAGTTTCTACCAATGTGTTCTCACCTTTGTCTGTGAAAGTGACGCGCCATGCGGCTTGCGGCAATGCCTCATTGATCTCGCCCGCTTCGTTGGAAAAGGCATCGGTGGTGGTATAATAATCAATGGACTGGATCTTTTTGTAGTGCGTGAGGCCCCAGTACTCGGTGCCATTGGGCTCTACCATGGCATAGTGCCAGTGGCCGCCCTCGCGGAAGTCCATGGATTTTGTTTTCGTAGTGAGCGGCTTGGGAGCAAACCATTGGTCCAGCAGTTCCCTTTTAGTGTAGCAGTCCCACACAAGGGCGCGGTCGGCCAGGAATTCACGACGGATGGTCAGTGTGTTGTTTTGCTTGTCGGCAAGGAAATCAAATTGCAGGATGCTGTTCATGGTTTTTTATGTTTGAGTTTAAGTAATACTTCGTCCAGGCGCTGCAGGCGTTCCTGCCATAGCTGCTGAAGGTGCTGCAACCATTTTTCAAATGCATTCATTTTTTTTCAATTTTCAAGTTGGTAATGTTTTTCCCTACTCAATAATTGCGCAACTATTCAGTTGCAAATATATAAGCAACTGATCAGTTGCGCAAATTTTTTTGAAAGAATTTTTGAAAGTTTTTTGGGAGCGGTTTTGCAGGAAGGGTAGGAGGGAAGGGCAATGAGAACGCATTCAGGACATCCAGGGAGCCATGCAAGGC
Source organism: Chitinophaga parva (assembly GCF_003071345.1). NCBI lineage: Bacteria > Pseudomonadati > Bacteroidota > Chitinophagia > Chitinophagales > Chitinophagaceae > Chitinophaga > Chitinophaga parva. The sequence continues at coordinate 555,486 of NZ_QCYK01000003.1, forward strand.
GCAGTGGCTGTTCCCCCGGGGAGAGAACAACCACCGTTGGAAAAGGGGGCTCCCTGGCCCCCGTGGTGGGAACAGGCGCTGCTGAAACACTTCACCGCCAGGCTGTCTTCGCAAAGACGGCCTGGCGGTGAACCATAAAAACAATTAAATGCCGGTGTAGCCTATGCCGCCTGCACGGCGGCCGCGCCCCGCTTCAGCGTGAGCACCGTGATCTCCGGCCAGATGCCTATCCTGCCTCTCAGGCCATGGAAACCAAAGCCCCTGTTCACATATAAATACTTGCTGCCCTGCTGGTAAAGGCCTGCCCATTGCTTGTAAAAATATTTAATGGGGCTCCATTTAAAACCAAACATTTCAATGCCGAACTGCATGCCATGGGTATGGCCGGCCAGGGTGAGGTGGATGTGCTGGTTGTGCCCGAGCGTCACTTCGTCCCAGTGAGAAGGGTCGTGCGACATCAATATCTTAAATGCATTGTCCGGTACATTGGCGGTAGCTTTTTCCAGGTCGCCGTATTTGTGGAAGCCGCCCTTGCCCCAGTTCTCCACACCTACCAGCGAAATGCTCTGGTCTTGTTTGCGGATGGTCACCGCTTCATTGAGCAGCAGTTTAAACCCGATCTCTTCATGGATGGCTTTCAGCCGTTCCAGGTTAGCCGCCTTTGCAGCACTGCTTTCCCAGCGGGCATAGTCGCCATAGTCATGGTTGCCCAGCACGGAGTAATTGCCGTAAGGCGCATGCAGGGTGGCAAAGCGGGGGATCCATGGGTCCATCTCCGAAGCCATGTTATTTACCAGGTCGCCGGTGAAGAGCAGCAGGTCGCTCTTTTGATCTTTTACAAGGTCCAGCCCTTTCTGTACTCCTTTGGCATCTGTGAAGCTGCCGGAATGCACATCGGAAAACTGGGTGATGGTAAAGCCGTCAAACGCTTCCGGGAGGTCCGGGAAATAAAGGGTTTCCCGTTTTAACTGGTAAAAGTGCTTGCCGGTGGTAAGGCCAAAAAGCACTACCAGGAAAACCACGCCGGCCAGCGCCAGGGTGGCCTCGCTGACATACAGGTTCCTGGCGGGGAAGCCACGGAACAGGCGGGTCACGTCTTCTGCCATCAGTAAGACGGAAGAGAACAGCCTGGGTATAAAAATAAGCAGCAAAGCCGCCATGAGCCCGTTAATAAGGCGCTGGGGCGTATGCCCGGCCCTGCGGATGAATAGGATGGAAGCAATGCCGCCAATGATGCCGAGGTCAACCAGCCAGTAAGCGGTGTGCAACAGCGGGTTTTGGGTAAGGGTTGTAACAGCCTGGTAAAAATAGAGATCTCCCACAACGAGCAGGAGCAGAATCAAAATAAATCTTTGTGCCATAGATACGGAACGCATTTTATAGGAAGACGAATGGAAGAGGGCAATATTTTACGGTTAACAAAATTTTATGAAATGCACCGTGGGCAGTTTGGCTAAGACAAAGGGTATTTAGGCTAAACGCATGTAAACACCTGTTCAGACCTTTGTATCCATAAAAAACAATGGATATGAAAGCAATCCGAATACATGAATTTGGCGGCCCGGAGGTGATGAAAATGGAAACCGTAGCCCGCCCCGTGCCCGCTGCCGGTGAGATCCTCGTGAAAGTATACGCGGCCAGCGTAAACCCGGCAGATTATGTTATCCGCGAGGGCGGCAATGATTTTTTACGGCCTTACCTGCAGCTGCCGATGGGCCTGGGCATAGACCTGGCCGGGGTGGTGGAAGCGGTAGGCGCAGGCGTGGAAAATTTTAAACCAGGCGACCGGGTGTATGGATTGCCCAATTTCCTGGACGGCGCTTACACGGAGTACCTGGCCGCCAGGGCCACCCAGTTTGCCCGGATGCCGGGCACGGCTACTTTTAACGAGGCTGCCGCCATGGCTTCCTGTGCGTCTATTGCCTGGAATGGCGTGATGGAACTGGGCAATGTACAGGCGGGGCAGCGCATCCTCATCCATGGCGCCGCTGGTGGGGTGGGCAACATGGCCTTGCAGTTTGCAAAGTCGCGGGGCGCTTACGTGATCGGCACCGCTTCCGCCCATAACTTCGATTTTCTGAGATCACTCGGGGCGGATGAAGTGGTCGACTATAAAGATGAAAATTTTGAAACGCTGCTACACGATGTAACGGTGGTGTTCAATGCCTCACCGGTGCGCGATGCGGCTATGCGCATGAAATCTGTGCAGGTGATGCAGGAAGGCGGTATTTTTGTATGTACCCAGGTGGATTTTCCCTTCAGCGAAGCATTTATCAATGCGCTGGCTGCAAAGCAGGCTACCGCTACTTTTATTGGCGGCACCAACCTCGACTTTGGTTACCGGCTGGCAGAAGTAGCAACCCTCGTGGATGAAGGGAAAGTAAAAGCGGTGATCAGTAAAGTATATCCATGGGAAGAAGTGGCCGCCGCACACCGCGAAAGCGAAACCCGGCACGTAAGGGGTAAGATCGTGCTGGAGATCAGGAAAGAAGAGGAAATATGAAACGTTTTGCAACCATCCGGGAATTTCACCAGTTCAAGCGCCTGCCGGGGCCGGAGCATCCTTTGATCAGCGTGATCAATGTAGGTGCGGTGGACCGGGTGCGCATCATCGATGCCGCAAGCTGGTCCTACGGCTTTTATTGCGTGGCCATTAAGCGGATCGCCGAATCGCAGTATGTGAAGGTGAAGTATGGGCAACAGGTCTATGACTTTGATGGTGGCATCATGTCTTTTGTGGCGCCCGGCCAGGTGGTAGGGCTCATGGTGGATAAAGAAGAAGTGATCATAAAATCGGGATGGCTGCTATGCATTCATCCTGATTTCTTTTGGAATACGCCGCTGGCAAAGACCATCCGGCGGTACGACTTCTGGGATTATTCCGTGAACGAGGCATTATTCCTCTCCGAAAAAGAGGAAACCATCGTCAACGACCTCGTCCACCACATCCGGCAGGAGTATCATACCAACATTGATAAGTTCAGCAAAAATATTATCATCTCCCACCTGGAAGCGTTGTTTAACTATGCAGACCGGTTTTACCACCGGCAATTCCTTACCCGGGAAAAAGCCAACCACCAGGTACTGGAACGGCTGGAAGACGTGCTGGACGCCTATTTCGGCAGCGATGACCTTTGCACAAAAGGGCTGCCCACGGTAGCCTTTGTAGCGCAGTCATTGAATGTATCCCCCAAATACCTGAGCAGCATGCTGAAAACACTCACCGGGCAAAATACACAACAACACATCCATGAAAAGTTAATTGAGAAGGCGAAGGAAAAGTTATCATCCAGTACGCTTACGGTGAGCGAAATAGCCTATGAGCTGGGGTTTGAGCACTTACAATCGTTCAGTAAATTATTTAAGGCCAAGACGAAATTATCACCTTTGGCATTCAGGGCTTCGTTTGAATAGAAGAGCAGGGATGTTCAAAGCCCTTCCGTTGTAAACAGTTTCCAGCGCCCTTCTGAGACCACTTCCACGTGGCCATCCACGACTTTCTGCGCGGTTTGATCACCTATCAAATAAGACGGCATGGGCAATGTAAATTTTTAATCATTAAGGCTCAACGTCGAAATTTTGATCTAACACTCACCACTTATGGTAATTGTATCCATGGCTTTCCTGAGTGGCGTTGCATGCGGCCCGGCTACTACAAGATAAAAAAAACAGCACCACACCTTCCGGCATGATGCTGTAGCTAACGAGTGTCAATACCACAAGACACATTCTTTACTAAAAAATCTTTCGTTGCGTGCTATTGTGCTGCACCCACGGCCGGGGCCATGGTGGCGGATACCGGCTTGCCAAAGTAGTCCTGGCCTCCATTGTTGCTGATCAACACGCCTGCACCAATGGCGGGTGAGTTGCCCTGCAGCTTATATCCATTCACCGTATTTATGCCACTGCCGCCACTGCCCGGTGCTACCAGCAATGGGTTTACCGTATAGCCAGTGCTATCGCTGGCTGCTTTAGGACCAGGGTAATAGAAATTGTGGTCATACACAATATTGGCCTGGTCATCAAACTGGGTGGCGGGTGCATAGAAAATATTGTTCCTGAACTCCAGCCCCGGGTGCACGCCGGTGCCGCCGGCACGGTCCAGTACCCCGATCTTGGTAGCATCGTAGAAGGTATTGTTATAAATATAGATCGGCACTACTTTTCCGTTGGGATGCTCGTGCAGTTCAAACACGCGGTTACCAAACGGGTCGCCATCATTCTGGCTGATATTGTAACGCACTATACCGTAGGTAAAGTCGGGCCCCGGATCGCCCATGTGCAGGAAGAAGCCTCCCTGGTTGTCGTGTGAATAATTGTACTGGATGATCGTGTAGCCCGGTGTGCCCAGGTCAATGTCAAAGGCCTCGGAATCCATGGACGCATATGGCACCGGGTTGGTCAGCCGCGTATAGGCTACCTCGTTATGCTGGATGATCATGTTCTTGCCCCGGCCCCAGAGGCCTGCCAGTACAATGTTCATATTCACGCCCAGCGTATAGGCGCCGGCGTTCAGTACCCGGTTATTTTCTATCAGCACATTCTTGGAAGTATACACGATGATGCCTTCCAGCGCAGTGCTGTCCACCACGTTCTGGCGGATGACGATGTTATTGTTATAATAAGTGGTGTCCTTGTTGCTGCCATCGCCCATCATGATGCCGCGGGAAGAGCAGCGCTTCAGGTCATTTCCTTCTATGGTCAGGCTGTCAAAATAAGCCTGGGCCGCATTAGACCTTACAAAGATGCCCGCCTGCAGGTGGCGGTTGGTAATGGGCATGCCTTCCACATCATGGATGTTATTATGCTTAATGCAGATGCCCGGGTAAGTGCCCGCCGTGGCCAGGGCTACGTAAATGCCAGACAGGGAAATATCTGGTGGCCTTACCGCCCGCGGATGGCTTACATCAAAATTCTCGAACGTCAGGTATTTGGCATCCTGGATCAGCACCGCGGAAAGCGTGGCATTGTTACCCACGATCCTGGGCTTGTCGCCCGTGCCATAGGCGCCAAACGTGATCCGGGCGTCATGGGTGCCGGAGCTTTTTATGACCAGGGTACCTGTCCACGCGTTGCCTCTTTTAAACAGTACAGAGTCCCCCGGCTGGAACGTGGTGGCGTTCACTTTGGTGAGGGTCTTCCAGGCCGTGTTGGGCGATAACCCGTCGGCAGAGTCGGAGCCGTTGTTGTCAATATAATAACGGGTGGTGGTCACCACCGGGCCGCCATCGCTCCCGTGGGGCGGCAACAGGAATGGCAGTTTGGAGCAGGAGCTCAGTAAACCGGCTTGCAGGCAAATAGCGCCCAGCACCCGGGATAAGGCCTTTGTTTTTTTCATACGTGGAATGTTTAATGTGGAATGTCTACAGCCGCCGGCGCTCATGGTTACAAATCTATTACGGGGCAGGGCCGGGAGCCAAACAGAAACGCCCAAAAAGAGGGAACAAACCGCGGACAAAGTTGTAATAAAATTATAATTTGTTAATATTCATTTATTTATATATAATGAATGACTCGATTTTTTCTGGCTGCCGCAGGCGAATACCCCGGCTGTTGCAGGTCACCGCGCGGAGGCATGCCGCCCGTTTAAAACCAGGGCATGGCATTCCTCGTTGCGTATATAAACGGGTATGCTTAAGGGAAGCCAATGCATGCACAAGGATAGTTCGATGTAGGTTCACTATTCGGTTTGTTCAGCGGAGGCTTGGTATTTTTCCAGCCGGTTAAATACCTTATTGGTTAACCCTTGTATAGACCTGTTTACAAGTAATTGATTTTAAGTGCGTTGGAATTTTGTTTGCACTTTGTTCGCAGTTTGTTTGCCCTTTTTGACCCCTTTTCCTTGCACCAGCTGGCGGCCAAAGGTACTTTTGGCGTCAGCATTTGAGCCACGTTTTAATTTCCACTTCCACGCATATGAAAAAATTACATGAGTTCCCGTTCAGCGGGCGGTCGCACCCACTGGTGCCATCTGCCCCACACTGTATGCTTCCCGCACCCGACATTGATTTATTTCACAAAAAATTGACTGTAAAGCATATGAACATGCGCAAATTCCTCAGCATTGTGCTGCTCGTATTCACCGTCTTTGCCGGCATCCCCGCTGCATTTGCGCAAGGCCCGGTTGTAAAGGGCGTAGTGATCTCGGAGCAAAATGAGCCTGTACCCGGCGCCACTATCATGGAAGACGGCACTTCCAATGGCACCAGCACCGATCCGCAGGGCCGCTTTACCCTCCACGTATCAAAATTTCCCGCTACGCTCACCGTACGCAGCGTAGGATTTACCAACCGTGCCGTGGCGGTAGATGCCCAGCACACCAACCTCCAGGTGATCCTGGCGCCCAGCTCCAAGCAGCTGCAGGACATCGTGGTGATTGGCTACAGTGCCCAAAAGAAGGCCAACCTGCTGGGCGCTGTGTCTTCCATTGACACGAAAGACCTCTCTAAAACGGCAGTGACCGGGGTGGCAAACCTCCTCCAGGGCCGCGCCGCCGGCGTGCAGGTAACCAGCGCCAGTGGCGATCCCCGCTCTACCGGCACGGTGGTGATCCGCGGCGTAGGCAATATCCGTGGCATGTCGCCCCTGTACGTGGTGGACGGTGTGCCGGCCATTGGCAATACCGGTTTTAATATGAACGCCCGCGATATTGAAAATATCCAGGTGCTCCGCGATGCATCGTCTGCCGCCATTTACGGCGCCCGCGCTGCCGGTGGGGTGATCCTCATCACCACCAAGAAGGGCGCCCGCAGGGAAAAAATGAACGTGGACATTTCCCTGAGCAATGGTTTCACCCACGGCACTTTCTTACCTAAGCTGCTGGGCACACCGGAATATAAAAAGGCCTGGGCTGCCATCATTCCCACTGCTACCACATGGAGTGATTCGGTGAACACGGATTGGGTGGATTACCTCTACCGCACCGGCAAGGAACAGGACTACAATGCCTCCATCAGCGGTGGCAGCGACAAGCAGAACTTTTATGTATCTGCAGGCTACCGCCGCGTGGACGGCATTGTCTACAACTCCTGGTCTGAACGTTACAGCCTGCGCGTGAACAGTGACTTTGACCTGGGTAAAAGAGTGAAAATAGGAGAGCGCCTCAACCTGTATTCTTATGCAGACAACCCACCCACCATTACCGGTACCGCGGCCAATGCCTATGCACTGCCCTTCCGTTCTTCCCCCATGATGCGGCCCAAGAACGCGGACGGCTCCTGGGGCGGCCTGCCGGCTTCCGGTAACTACAACGGTGGTAACTGGGCGGCTTATGTAAATACAACGAACCGCCGCTACAACGGCCTGGAAACAGAAGGCAATGTGTATATAGACGTAGAGCCTATTGATGGCCTGCACGTGCGGGCCACCGGTGGCGGTGATTTCACCACCAGCATGGCCCGCCAGTTTGAAGCCAAATGGTATGTCTCCGGCCAGTCGAACCAGCCCCAGGATAACCTGCGTAAGCAGGCCAGCCTGGCCATGGCATACGTGGGCAACCTTGTAGCTTCGTATGGCAGGAAAGTAGGTGATCATGAGTTTAAAGTGCTGGCAGGTACGGAAGCCAGGAAGTCTTCCCAGGATGATCTTTCGGGTTCTATCTACGCGGTAAACTCCGCCTACTCCGTTCCCGTGATCTCAGATGCTTTCCCGGTGGGCTTTTCAGAGTCTTCTGCCCTGAGCAATGTACCGGGCAATACCAGCGGGCGCTCTTCCGATATGAACTACGGCGTAACCCGCATGCTCAGTTATTTCGGGAAGGTGAACTATAGCTATAAGAACAAATACCTGTTTGAAGCAAACCTCCGCCAGGATATGAGCGACCGTTTTGCACCGAGCTACCGCAAAGGTAATTTCCCCTCTGCGGCCGCGGGTTGGAGACTGACGGAAGAGCAATTCCTGAAGAACAGGTTCCGCGCACTGTCCGATCTGAAACTGCGCGCCAGCTACGGCAGCCTGGGTAATGATGGCGTGGGCAGCTACGTGTACATTCCTTCCCTTGCCAATTATGATAAAACACAGTTTAACGAACTACCCGGCACCGGTTCTGTAAGCGGCTGGGGCATAGGCCGCGTGGCCAATGAGTCCATCCACTGGGAAACGGTGACCACCACCAACGTGGGTGCAGACGTAGGCCTGTTTGACAGCAAGCTGAATGTAACACTGGACTACTACATCCGCGATACAAAAGACATGCTGTACCAACGCAGCCTGCCCATCAGCTCCGGCATGATCAACGGCCACTCCGCATCCGACAGTTATGCGCTGGATATGAACCTGGGTAAAATGAGGAACACGGGTTTTGAATTTACCGTGAACTACAATAACAACTTTGGTAAGCTGGGTGTGAACGTTGGTTTTAACGCAGCCTTTAACCACAACAAGCTGCTGTCCTTCGGCGGGGAAAACCTGCCCATAGACGCGGGCTCCGCCGGTGAGTACTGGTCTGGCGCCGTGGCCCGTACCCAGTTGAATGCGCCCATTTCCCAGTTCTTTGGCCTCAAAACAAAAGGCCTCATCCCGGATCAGAAAACCATGGATGCGCTGAATGCAAAAGCACAGGCCAATGGCAATGCGTACTGGTATGCAGCCGGCTCTGGTCCGGGCGATATCTGGTATGAAGACCGGAACGGTGATGGTGTGATCAATGATAAAGACAGGACCGTGATCGGCAACCCGCTGCCCAAGATGACCTATGGCTTTAACATTGGCCTCACCTACGGCAGCTTTGATCTCGCTGCTTTCCTTAACGGGGTGTATGGCAATGATGTGTATAATGGCATGGATGGTTACTACAAGAGCATCTACAACGACTTCAACACCACCAGCCAGGTATTCAACAGCTCCTTTATGTATGGCAATGGGTTGACCAGCCAGCCCAGGTTTGGTTACATCAATGGCAATGCTTTCCAGTATGACCCGAACGGTAACTACAAGAAGATCTCTGACTTCCACGTACAGAAAGGCTCTTTCCTGCGCCTGCAAAACCTGCAGGTGGGGTACAATCTCCCCGGCGCGCTGCTCACACGGATGAAGATAAGACAGCTGCGGGTGTACTACAGTGGACAGAACCTGTTTGTGCTGACCAAAGTGAAGAACGTGGACCCGGAAGTAGGCTTTGCCGGTGCTAACTCCAGCGCGCTGGCACAGGGTATTATTTCTGCGGAAGTGTACCCGAAAACAAGACTGCATTCTTTCGGAGTTGAATTTGGATTCTAACCATTCTATCAGGTAAAAAAATTACGATCAATGAAACGCCACATAATAAAACTGTCTGCCATCCTGGGTTTGAGCGCATTGCTCTTTGGGTGCAGCAAGAATTTTGTAGATGAGTCAAAGCCTTACAACGTATTGAACCCGGACATTTTCCCGGAGAATATGGCGCAGGTGGACTACTTCCTTAATTCACCCTATGCCAATATCCACAGCGTGGAGCTGTTTGGCTTCTCTGACCTGGGCCGCTTTTTTTATAACCTGGACCACACGGGCGATGTAGCCTGGCTGGGTACCAGCGAGTGGAATGAACTGCAGGTGCTGCATGTCACCGCGGCCAACAGTTATTCCGGTACCCCGTGGAGAGGCCTGTACCGCGGTGTACAGCAGGCCAGGACCTTTATAGACCAGATAGTGCCCAACTACCGCCAGAAAAAGGGGAGTGGCCTGTCTGCCGCAGACACACTGGCCCTGCGCTATAAGCTGGGCGAGGCTTATTACCTGCGCGCCTGGCATTATTTCTTCCTGATGAATTTATACGCACAGGATGTGGTGGTGAAAGGTAATGGAGACAATACCGCCCCCGGTGTGATCCTCTTTACTTCAGATATTAAGATAGGCGACCGTGCAGACGAAATGCGCGCCCGCAGCACCGTGAAGCAGTGCTGGGATTACATCATTGCTGACCTGAAAGCCTCCATGGCACAGCTTACAGACCCCAATGGCGGTAAGAAGACCTGGACCGGTGCAGACAAAGGCCGCATTGATTATTATGCAGCGGAAGCCCTGCTGGGCCGTGCGCTGATGTATGAAGAACGCTGGATGGAAGCGCGGGACCTGTTCCTGGATATTGTGCACAATTCCGGCAAGTCTTTAATGAGCTTCCCTGATTATTACAACATGTGGAATGGTAATCCGCAATATTCCTATACCGAAAATAACAACACGGAAGCCCTGCACCAGATCACCATTGTAAGATCAGGTGATAACGCCATGGCCGGCCCTTCTACCGCGTCTGCCGTAAGCCTGCTCTTTACTCCTTTCTTTGACAATGGTGCACCAGGTGGAGCTACACCAGGCTACGGCAACATGTTTATGCACGACCGTAACCTGGGCCGCTTTGGTTTCCCGCAAAACTATTACCCCACCATGCAAGGCCTGGGCACGCCCGCCCGCACAGTGGCTACGGCTTACGTGGATTCCTGCACACACATGAAAAACCTGAAGCGTTATGCAACGGACCCCGATCCACGTTTGTGGGTAAGCGCTTACCAGCCCTGGGTAGATTCTGTAATGAACAATACCACCAGGGCAGCCATCCTGCCTTATGGCGCTGGTACAGAAACAGAATACCAGCTGAATGCCCAGCAACCCGCAGATGTGATCAAGCATGGCTGGAGCCTCCGCAAGTTCAACCTGTATGATATGCAGGCCAGCCAGAACCCGCGCATGCATGGGGCCGACTTCTACTTTACCCGCCTGCCGGAAGTGTACCTGAACCTGGCGGAATGCTACTGGAAAATAAGCGGTAACAACGCAGATGCAAATGCGCTGGACTATATCAACCGCGTGCACCGCAGGGCATGGAACCGCCCGGATGCTGCCGGCCAGGATGTAGACTACACCACCATTACAGACGGATCCAGGATCACCAAGGCGCAACTGCATCCTAACACGGCGGATCCTTCTTTCACAGATGCACTGTCGCTCAATGCGCTGTACTATGAAACCTGGGCCGAAACATTTGGCGAAGCAAAATGGTGGTTCAATGTAAGAAGGTGGTCTCTGGGGCCCAATGAAGCAAAAGTATATGAGAAAAGCAGGGCAGGCGCCATCACCTGGAACACAGATGACCAGTATGCGCTTCCCATTGTACAAACAGAAATAGACCGGAATGTTAATTGTGCGCAGAATAAGGGTTATTAATAAATGGCAAAGCAGGGCTGCAGCCCTGCTGCTGCCTGTACTGCTGCTATCCGCCGCCTTTAAGCCCGCTAAACACGTGGTGTGGCTGGATGAACTGGATCTGTCAAACGTGGACCAGTCGGCAGGAAAGGCATTGGCAAACCAGTCTATGTGGAAAACACCCTTGTTGATCGCGGGAGAAGCGTTCAGCAGGGGTGTTGGCACACATGCAGAAAGTTTTTTCAGGATCCGCCTGGATGGGAAAACCACGGCGTTCAACGCAAAGGTAGGCCTGGATGATTCCCCGCCGGAACATGAACTGAAACAGGCCAGCGCGGAATTTATGGTGATAGGCGATGGGAAGGTGTTGTGGCGCAGTGGCGTGATGCATGGCAGGGACAAAGCAAAACCGGTGGCGGTTGCTACGAAAGGTATTCATTCCCTGCTACTTTATGTGGACCATACCGGCGACGGTATTTCCGGCGACCGGGCAGACTGGGTAGACGCCAGCTTTGAAGTGAATGGTGCAGCCCCCGTGTCTGTAAAGCGCACGCGGGAAAAGGAATACATCACTACACCGGTTGCGGGGAAAAGCCCGGTTATTAACCCACCTTATGTATATGGTGCGCATGCCGGGCATCCCTTTCTTTTTACGGTGCCCGTTTCCGGCGAAAGGCCGCTTACCGTAACCGCTACCGGCCTTCCCGAAGGTTTGAAACTGGACAGCAATACCGGCATCATTACCGGCAGCGCAGTAAAGGACGGAGATTATAAGGTGGCTCTGGTGGCGCAAAACCGCTATGGGAGTGCTACGCAGCAACTCATGATCAGGATCGGCCGTACCATAGCGCTCACTCCACCCATGGGATGGAACAGCTGGAACGTGTTTGGCGCCAGCGTGGATGACCAGAAGATCCGCGATATGGCCGACGCCATGGTGAACCTCGGGTTAACACAATATGGCTACAGCTACATCAACATTGACGACGGATGGCAGGGCCATCGGGGTGGAACGTACAATGCCATTATGCCCAATGAGAAATTTCCAGATATGAAGGCGCTGGTAGACTATGTGCATGGCAAGGGCCTGAAGATCGGCATCTATTCATCGCCCTGGGTGCAAACGTATGCCGGCTACACTGGCGGTAGTGCGGATACCAGGGAAGGGAAAGTGATCAACGCATCGCGCCGGTACGGCGCTTTCTCCCTGGTGAAAAATGACGTGCAGCAGTGGGCCAGCTGGGGCTTTGATTATGTAAAATATGACTGGGTGACCAATGACATTGCCCACACCGCGGAACTTCAATATTTGCTGGCGCAATGCGGCAGGGATGTGGTGTACAGCATTTCCAACGCAGCGCCTTTTGAGCTGGCGGAAGACTGGCGCAACCTTACCAATGCGTGGCGCACCACCGGCGATATCCACGACTCCTGGTGCAGTATGACCACCATTGGTTTCCTGCAGGACAAATGGCAACCCTATGCCCGGCCCGGAAGCTGGAACGACCCGGATATGCTGGTGCTGGGAAAAGTTGGGTGGGGCAAGGACCTCCACGCCACTCACCTTTCACCGGATGAACAATACACCCACGTAACGCTTTGGAGCATCCTGGCAGCACCCTTGCTGGTAGGATGTGACCTGAAGCAGGTGGATCCGTTTACCCTCAGCCTGCTCACGAACAGGGAAGTGATCGCGGTAGACCAGGACCCCGCCGGCATACAAGGCAAACGCATCCTGGGCAACCGTGAAAAGAAAACGGAAATATGGTCCAAACCCTTGCAGGACGGGACATTGGCCGTAGGCCTGTTTAACCTGGCGGACGATGCGCAATCCATTACCCTGCATTGGAATGACGTGCAGTTAAACGGTCCGCAGCAACTGCGCGATCTCTGGCGGCAGCAGGACCTGGGTGTACAGAACGGCCAATATGCGGCAACGGTGCCGGCCCATGGCGTAGTGTTTTTAAAAATGAAACCGGCAAAATAGGAAACATGAAAAGCAACATCCATTTCAGCGCCATTATCATGTTATTGTTAATGAGCTTATGTGTGAAACCCGCGCGGGCCCAGCAGCACCTGGACCTGCCGCTATGGCCGGAAAAAGCCGGCACGGAAGACTATGCGGATGCAAAGCTCCAGGTATTTATCCCGGAAAAAAGCAACGGCGTAGCCGTAATTGCCTGCCCCGGCGGAGGCTATGCTTACCTGGCATTGGAAAAAGAAGGGACCAATTTTGCGTCCTTCTTTAATGAACAGGGCATTGCACTGATCGTATTGAAATACCGCCTGCCCAAGGGCCGTGCGGGTGTGCCGCTGGCGGACGCCCGGCGTGCACTGCAGCTGGTGCGGGAGCATGCAGACCAGTGGCATATTGATAAAAACAAAGTGGGCATCATGGGCTCCTCTGCCGGTGGCCACCTGGCCGCTACGGCCAGCACCCATTTGAGCGGGGAAGAGCGGCCTGCCTTCCAGGTCCTGCTGTACCCGGTGATCTCCATGGAAGAAGGGCTTACCCACGAAGGTTCCCGTAAATCCTTGCTGGGAGAGGCTCCTGGCGCAGCGCTGGTAAAGGAATATTCCAATGAACAACAGGTAACGGAACAAACCCCGCCTGCTTTTATAGCAGTGAGTGATGATGATAAAACGGTATCATCGCTCAACAGCATCCGTTATTACGAAGCGCTGCATGAAAAGAAAGTGCCGGTGTCACTGCACATTTACCCCACCGGGGGACATGGCTGGGCGCTGAATGATTATCGTTACAAACCCGAATGGACGGCGGAATTGAAGAAATGGCTGCAAACCTTGTCGTGGGCTCACTGACACGGATATACGGCGTAAATGACAGATGGTACATGATAGTAGTATTGAAGAAATATGTAAGCGCTTTACTAATGAGCGTGGCACTGGCCGGCAGTGCCCGGGCACAGTCAGGAAACGGAAACCTGCAGCCGGTGGCGGAAATAAAAAAGATAGGCGATAAGCTGATCAGGGAAACCCCCTTTGCCTACCGGCTGGTGGTACCAGCACGGAACCCCCGCTTTAACGGGCTATGCTTTGTAGATTTTGGAAAAAATTTTGGCACCGGGAAACCCGCGGTGGCTTATGCTTTTACCCAGCTTACGGTAGCAAGGGATACCACGCTGACCATTGAAATAGCGCACAACGATGCCTGCAAGGTATGGTGCAATGGACAGCTGGTGTATGAAAAAAGCGGTCACCCGGATATTGCCATTGAGCGGGATGAAAGAAGCATGGCGCTGCCGGGCTCCTTCCGCGTGCCGCTGCACCAGGGGAGTAATGACCTGCTGGTAAAGTCCGCCACCAGTGGCAAAGCATGGTGCGTGTTCCTGCAGCCACCCAGTGAACAGGATGCGGTGCTGGCCGTGGCCAGGGAATACCCGGAGCTGGGCCTGCAACACACGCGCAATGTGGATACCAGCGTGGCCGCAGTGAGCAACTGGTTGCTGGCAGGCCCCTTTGCACCCGGCATTGACGGGGTACACGCGCCCGAAAAGGAATTTCGCTTTGGGTACATGTACCCCGGGCTTACCGGGGCCGTGACCTGGACCATTCCTAAAACAGATGTGCTGGGGGATGTGATAAACGCACGCCCCTGGGGCACCACCTATCAGTGGAACTACCACAACGGGGGCGTGGCCTGGGCCATGCAGCAGCTGGGAGAAATGACCGGTGAAAAAAAATACGATCAATGGGCTACTCACTTCTGCGACTTCCAGATGGAAGGCATTCCATTCGTAGACTACCAGGTGAATAAGCTGCGGGCCTATAATGCGGCCAATGCCATGGTGATCAACTCGAAACTGCTGGACTTCACCCTGGCGCCCTCCCTGCCGCTCATCTACCGCCTGCGCAAAGAGAAAGGTTTCAGGAATGAAGCGGTGTACCGGGATTACATTGCCAGGATGATGGACTATGCAAAGACCGGCCAGCTCCGGAGCCCGGGCTATACTAACTATGCCCGTACCACGCCGGAGGTGTACACCGTTTGGGTGGATGATATGTTCATGGGCATTCCTTTCCTGGTGCAGGCAGGCCTTTATGCCAATGATGCAGCGCAGCGGAAATGGTTCCTGGACGATGCCGCAAACCAGTTGCTGGACTTTACAAAACAGGTATGGGATAAGGACGCACGCCTGTTCATGCATGCCCATTATTCCAGCCGCCCCCAGGTGAAGCTGCCTTACTGGTCCAGGGCCAATGGATGGGCCATCTGGGCTATGACGGAAGTGCTGATGGCACTACCGCCGGAACATCCCAGGTACAAGGCCATCCTGGCACTGTACCGCGATTTTTCCAGTTCCCTGGTGCGCTACCAAAGCCCGGAAGGGTTCTGGCACAACGTGATCAACCGGGATGATTCACCGGTGGAAGTATCCGGCACGGCCATCTTTACCATGGCCATGGCCAGGGGAGTAAGAATGGGATGGCTGGATAAAAAGAAGTTTACCCCGGTAGTGGAGAAGGGCTGGAAGGCCACGGCGTCTGAAATTGACGATGATGGCACCGTACACAAAATATGTGTAGGCACCATGTGCTCAGAAGATGTGAACTATTACATGCACCGGCCTTTTTATGATGACGATACGCATGGTTCCTTTGCCGTGATCTTTGCCGGGATGGAAGTGCAGAAAATGTTGGACCAGCAGAAAAAACAGTAAGATGGGAAAAAGACAGTTGTTGCTGGCGGTGCTATGCGGGTTGTCTGTCATAGCCTGTGCACAGCAAAGTGATATCCTGGCAAAGTCCCGCCCCTTAAGCAAAGCAGCCATTACTCTGCTGAAACAGGAGCTGGTGGAAAGCGATGCACACTATGATGCGGAAAAGAAGATGACCTGGACCGTGACGAAGGAAAAGCACTATCACAGTGACCTGGACAGTGGGGTGCGCGTGCATGACACGCGGGCTTCCATTCAGTATGCCGCCGCTTTGCTGCATACGGAAGATGTTGCATCCAGGCAGCGGGGCATTGATATCATCAGGGCGATCTTACCCCTGCAGGAAAAAGATCCCCAACGGGCTTTCTGCGGGGTGTGGCCTTATTACCCCGAAGATCCGCTGCCGGGCCGTAAAGCGCCGGTGGACTATAACTGGGCGGATTTTATGTCGGTGTCACTGATAGATATTGCACGCAATGCAAACGCCCACCTGGACAAGGCATTGCAGGCGCAAATCAAAGATGCCCTTATCCTGGCGGCCCATGCCATCATGAAGCGGGACGTAAAGGCAGATTACACCAATATCTGTATCATGGGTACTTACGTTTGCTACGTCGTGGGTGCGCTGTATGACCAGCCAGACATCAGCGCTTACGGCAAACATAAGCTGGCCTATTTTTATCAATACACGAAAGCAAACAAAGGCTTTACGGAATACAACAGTCCTACCTACACCGTGGTGGCCATGGACGAAGTGCTGCGCATGAAACAGGTGATCATCAACCAGGCAGACAAGCAGCTGGTGGATGAACTGTATACACTGTGCTGGCAGGTGATAGCCCGGCATTTTCATCAGCCCTCCGGGCAATGGTGTGGCCCTTACCTGCGGGCTTACAATGACCTGCTGACACCGGCGTTGAAGCAGTTATTTTTCTATGCATCCCAAGGCAGGATCAACCTGCCGGGCGATTATCCCCGCCAGCCCAGCGTACTGGTGCCGCATGAGATCCCGGCAGGTCTTGTTCCCGCCTTTGTGCAACAATCCTTGCCCGGCGTGCGCGTGGATACCTTCGTAGCCGGCAGGTTGCAGGTACCAAACCGGGTGGTGTATGCTGATACCACGCTGGGCGCAAGGGATGTAACAGGCAAGCTATATGTGCATCCCCAATACGCCCTTGCCTCCGCAAACCAGGGATTTCTCTGGAACCAATGCCGGCCGCTGATGGTGCATTGGGGCACGCCAGAACAGCCGTCCTACCTGCGTTTGCGCTTCCTGCATGATGGGTACGACCTGTCTGCCGCATGCATTAAAAGCGTGCAGGATTCCTCTTCGCTCTTGTCTATCCTGAACATAGCTACTGATGGAGGGGACAAACATCCTAACATAGACCCAATAAAGCACGCCATGCTTCCCGCTACAGACTTGCGTTTGCGGCTGGAGACCGGGGGCAATACCGGCGCAGCGGCATTCACCATTTCCTCCACTGACAACAATGAACTGTTGTTTACCGCCGGTTCCCTGCAGATGCGTATACAGGTGCCGTATTGCAATTGGGATGGCCTGCAGGGGCATTGGGAAACGGGGGGCGATGGAAACAGGAAATGGGCAGACTACGTGGTTTATGCCGGCCCTGGAAAAGTGTTTGACCTTGCTGCCATGAAAGCAGCCGTGATCGGCCTTTCACTCCATGTGTTAACCCCTGATAGCCCGGCTGGCCGTGACAGTATAGTTGCGGTCAACGATGGAAAATACCTCCGCTTGTCGCGCAGGGGAATGGCCGTAAAGGCGCTGCAGCAGCCTGCGGAAGCATTCCGTATTAAAAACGATTTTGAAACCGATGTGAAATAATATGCGAATAAGACCTTTATTATTGGGAACCATTTGTCTTTTTGTGATGCAGGCCGCCATGGGCCAGATGAAAGAGCCTCAGGACTGGCTGGGCTATGAGCAGGTATTGGGCCTGAAGAATGGCCTGAGAAGTTACGATTACGATGTAAACCTCATTTCATCCTCCGCGCCGGCAAACGTGTTCTGGCCGGGAGACCCTGTACGCCTGCAGTTCCAGCTGGTGAACAATACCAACCAGCCCATTCATGCAGATGCTAAAATATACGTGATCCGCTACGGCACCCGGGGCATTCCCAACGATATCTGGCTGCCCCAGATGGTAAAGCTGGATTACGAAAAAGTAGTACCTGTGAAACTGGACATTAACCCTAACGGGTATACGAATACTTCCCTGAGCGTTGATGATATTAAAGCATACGGGGGCTACGCAGTGGTGTTCGACCTGGGTAAGAACGGGCGCCGGCTGGGCACCAGCTTTGTGCTGAGCATGAAGCCCTCACCGGTGAAGATGCAGTATCCCAGGCAATCACTGGACTACCTGGGGGTGGACTTCCTGCAGCGCATGGGCGTACAGTCCATCCGCTATGGCGTGCCTTACATGGCCACTACCAATCCAAACTACCAGGCCTACCGGCAGGAGCTGAAGCGCCTGATGAAGAACTTCAAGGATAACAACATTACGGTGATGCTCATGTTTGGCGAAGGGCAAACGGCCCAGTCCATGCCATTGGGGATTAGCCGGCCCCACCTGGATAGCAGTGGCAAATTCCTGCGCACTAAACAGGACCTGGCGTGGATGCCGGACATGGATGAAGACTTTAAAAAATACGTAAAGGAATTGTGCATGGACTTTGGATGGCCCAATGGCCCGGTTACATCGCTTTGCCTCTGGAATGAGCCCTGGGAAGGATCTTCCATTTCCGGCTGGCAGGCAGACATGCTGCGCTACCGCGAGATCTATACCAAGATGGCGGAAGCCGTGCTGGAAGCGCGCAAGGAGGGAAGGGACGTGCTGGTAGGCGGTGGCGATTCCAACTCCAACGCATTGGATAAATTCTTTGCCGATGGCACCCAGGACATCCTGCCCATTTTTGATTTCCTGTCTATCCACTACCAGGGCATGGAATCGCCGGTGCTGTATCCTGAGTGGAACAAGCGGAAGGACTATAAAGGCAGGGTAAAGATCTGGGATACAGAAAGCTGGGTAGGCAATACCGACGATCGCATAGGCCCGGTAGTGGCGGCCAACCGCTCCGCGGGCTACGACCGCTCCATGGGCGTATACGGCGGTTACATGTACTCCGGCGATCCGCACCGCTCCGCGCAAACCATGACCATCCACACACCTTATGGCCTGGAAACCGTGCCCAAACTGCACAACACCTGGTCCACCGCGGCGGCCATGGGCGCCACGCAAAGCTTCATTGGTGACCGGGCGTTTAACCGCCTGCTGTTCACCAACGGCCTGCCCTGGGTGATGCTCTTTGATGGTTATAATAACAACAAGGAGGATGGCAGCATTGTAGTAACCGGCGATCTCGGAGATGCCTTTGGCCCCGCGCGCATCCTGTTCCGCAATGTGCGCAGTATCACCGAAGCAAAGAAGCGCCAGCAGCTGTATGCACGCCTGGACACCGCTACAGATGAAGCCGCGCGCAAAGTCATTACCACCGAGCTGGCCGAATATCATCCCATTACAGATGGAAAGATGATCGTGAAAGCAGATCCTGCTTTCCTGCTGTATGATTTTTATGGTAACAGCATCCCCCCGCAAAACGGGGTGTTCACCATTCCATTGAACTACCAGGGTTATTTCCTGCGGGTAAATGGAACGGCCAGCGCATTCAATAAACTGGTGGCCGCCGTGAACAATGCGCGCATAGAAGGTTATGAGCCGCTGGAGATCATCCCCAAAGACCTTACAGCGCCCATTGCCACCAAACCAACCATGGAACTGCAGTTGACCAACATCCTGAACCGCCCTGTGAAAGGGAAACTGCAGGTATCCCTGGGTGGACTGCAGCTGGCCTACCCGGAAACAGTGGCGTTGAAACCCCACGAAACCAGGACCATCCAGGTGCAGGTAAAGGGGGGCGAGGCAAACAAGGAAAATAACTACCCCCTGCAGGCTTATTTTGATGCAGGCAGCGATGGCTTTGCCGCGCACCGGGAAAACATGCATGTGAATTACATTGCTAAAAAGACTATCCGGGTAGATGGAGACCTGAGCGACTGGGCAGGCTGCATTCCGGAAACGATCAAAGGCACCGGCAAGGCCAGTATATCCATAACAGAAGCTGCATGGCACCCCTACGAAAATTTTGATACTACTGCCGATGGCCTCGCGAATACTTACACGGCCTATGACGACCAGTATTTTTATTTTGGCGCCAGGGTGGCAGATAAAACGCCGAACAAAGGCGCGCCCCGCTTTGCAACGCGGGATGATGACCAATACTTTTATCCCGATACTTCCTATATGCAATCCCTGTATGCCATGCAATCTGTGCTGGTAAAGCAACCGGCCAGTGCTGCGGATACAGGAGCCCTGCAACTGCCCGGTGGTGGCCGCGCGCTGAATTACTTTGAGAATACCGCCACCACGCGTTCCATCGGCATGGACATAGACCTGCCGCTGGACAAATACACCCGCACGGCTTTGTATTTCCCTGGCGTGAACCAGCGCAATGTATCCGTGGTAGTGTATGACCGGGAGAGCGGCAAAGAATTACTCAG
The DNA here is from genome assembly GCF_003071345.1 of Chitinophaga parva. Classification (NCBI taxonomy): domain Bacteria; kingdom Pseudomonadati; phylum Bacteroidota; class Chitinophagia; order Chitinophagales; family Chitinophagaceae; genus Chitinophaga; species Chitinophaga parva. The sequence goes on from NZ_QCYK01000003.1 coordinate 575,865, forward strand.
CACCAATATTGAAAACTGCTGGAACGGTACGTACCTGAACCTGGACCTGGCCGGCAAGCTGCGCATCCGCTGCTCCGCCACCAGCTGGGATGGCTGGAGGAACACCACGAAGCTGGCAGGAATTTTCTTTGACCGGTCCGACAAGGTGATGGATGCAGGTAATGCGAAGACCGGTGCCGCCATGGTAAGCAAAGACTTTGATACCCGTGGCAACTGGACCGGTGTGTATGGCAAGGCAGGTTTTTATCTGCCCGGTGCAGCATCCTCCCTGGCCGCAAATGTGCACTGCGCGCCGGTTTCGCAGGACGACCTGGTGACAATGGTGTGGCCCAAAGGCGTGCGGAAATTCTCTTACCGTAAAACCGGTACCCTGCCGGATGGCTCTACGGGCGAGCGGTTTGATAACATACTGATCGCGTTTAACGTGATCCCCATCGGAGAAGACGGGATGGAAGCCTTCCCCAAAGGCACCATGCCGCGCTACACCGGTTACAAATGCAGTGACTATGAATATGCCCTGAATACCGTTGCCAGTGAGTATGGTGGCGGGTTTGAGATCTGGCGCCTGCTGGTGCCGGGCATGCCCCGCAAACACTTTTTCCCGCGACAGCCTAAATCGCCCTACGATGGGCCGGTGAAAGATGGCAAGCTGGTGACCGTGCGCAAAGGCAATACCCTCTTTACGGAATGCGCCATCCCGTGGTCAGAGATCCCGGATGTGAAGCGCGTAATAGACAAAGGCGGCAAGGTGAAATTTTCCGTAAGGGTCAATGACGACGGCGCCCCGGCAGCCTGCATGGAGCTGGCCCGCGACCGCAGCGTATCCAAGTTGAATGCCCGTGCCTTCCATCCCGACTGGAAAGAGCACTGGGCTAACGAAGTGGAATTTGGTGTAGAAAAATAACCTAGAAACATGGCCAGATATTTTGCATTGCTTTTAGCCATTCCCTTCATGATGGGATGTGGCGCAACAGACAGTAGTGAGCATGGGCACGTGGAGGTGCTGGGTTTTGTAAACCCCTTCATTGGCACAGGCGGCCATGGGCATACGTTCCCGGGCGCCGCTTATCCATCGGGCATGGTGCAGGTAAGCCCGGACACCGGCCTGGATGGGTGGGACTGGTGCGCCGGTTATCATTACTCCGATAGCTCCATCATCGGTTTCTCCCACACCCACTTGTCGGGTACCGGCCGCTCGGACCTGCTGGATGTGATGATCATGCCCACGGTAGGTAAGATCAAACTGGATGAAGGCACCAAAACAAGGCCTGCAGAGGGTTACCGCTCCCGGTTCTCCCACGATGAAGAGGTGGCTTCACCCGGTTATTACAAGGTGAAGTTGCAGGACTATGATATTATGGCGGAGCTCACGGCATCGCCCCGTTGCGGCTTTCACCGTTATACTTTTCCTGCCAGCAGGGAGTCACATATTGTGCTGGATCTTTCGCACCACTACGCAACAGACTCCGTGTTGCTTACGTCCCTGAAGGTGGCAGACAGTTGCACCATCACCGGTGAGCGCCACACCAGGGGCTGGGGGGAGCCAGGTGAAAAGTACTGGGTAGACCAGCATGTGTTTTATGCTATTAAAGTCTCAAAGCCTTTCAGCGCTTCGGTTTCCGTGGATGATCACGCAGTGGGGGAGCAGCAGGCCAGCGGCAGGAATGTGAAAGCCGTACTGAATTTTGCCACCGCAAAAAGTGAAATGGTGCTGGTAAAGGTGGGCATCTCACCGGTGAGCGTGGAGAATGCATTGGAAAACCTTTCTACTGAAATACCAGCCTGGGATTTCAATGAAACCCTTACGCAGGCCCAGTTGAAATGGGAACACGAGTTGAAGAAGATCAACATCACCGCGCCTGATAAAACAAAGACCATCTTTTACACCGCGCTTTATCACAGCCTCATTACACCGTATCTATTCAACGACGTGAATAAGCAATACCCCGGATTTGACGGGCACATCCACAAGGCGGAAGGGTTCAGCAACTACACCGCCCTTTCACTGTGGGATACTTTCCGCGCCATGAACCCGCTGCTTACCATCCTGGAGCCCGGGAAGGTGAATGACATCATCCAGTCCATGCTGGCCCAGTACGATCAAACCGGCCTGCTACCCGTATGGCCGCTGTGGTCCAGTGAAACCAATTGCATGATCGGCTATCATTCCGTGCCGGTCATCGTGGATGCGTACTTTAAGGGCATCCGGAATTATGACGTGAACAAGGCTTATGAAGCCATGAAACATTCCGCCATGCAGGATGGATCTGGCGTGAAAGAGCTGAAGCAGTTTGGTTATATTCCTTTTGACCGGTATAACAAATCCGTATCCACCGCGCTGGAATACTGCTATGACGACTGGTGCATTGCCCGGATGGCAAAGGATTTGGGGAGGAATGATGATTACGATTATTTCATGAAAAGGGCCATGTCTTACAAAACCTATTTTGACAGGGACTATAAATTAATGAACGGGTTTTCCAGCACCGGTAAGTTCCGCCGCCCTTTTGATCCCTTGTTTGCTTCCTATGGGCAAAGTGATTGGGTGGAAGGTAATGCATGGCAGTATTCATTCTTTGTACCGCATGATATACCCGGATTGATTAATTTACACGGCGGAAATCAAAACTTTGAACAGGCGCTGGATACCTTGTTTGGAATGGTTGCAAAGCCGCAGGGAAATGATATGCCGGTAGATATCAGCGGGTTGATAGGCCAGTATGCACATGGCAATGAACCCAGTCATCACATTGCTTACCTGTATAACTACATTGGTAAACCCTGGAAAACGCAGGAGAAGCTGCACCAGATCATGAGTACCCTTTACACCGACCAGCCGGACGGCCTTTCCGGTAATGATGATTGCGGCCAGATGTCCGCCTGGTATGTGTTTAGCGCCATGGGTATTTACCCGGTAAACCCTGCATCCGGCGTCTATGTTTTTGGAGAGCCTATGGTGACGGAAGCCGCCATCAAAATAAAAGACAAAGTATTTACGATGAAGGCCACGGGCTTAAGTGATAAGAATATTTATATCCAGTCGGTGAAGCTGAATGGGAACGACTATCATAAATTGTACATTACCCACCAGGAGGTGCTGGATGGCGCCAGCCTGGAATTTACGATGGGACCGAAGCCTGGCAATTTTGACGGTGCGGCGTTGCCCCCTTCCATGCAAAAAGAATAACAGCGATATGAACTTATTGAAAACCGCTGCGTTGCTTGTGATAGCTACAGGCGCCAGTTTCACTGCCGGGGCACAAAAGGCCCCGGCTTATAACATTGTATTTATTGGCAACAGCATTACGTATGGTGCTACGTTGCCCACACCGGCATTGCAATGTCCTCCCTTCCATGTGGTGAAGCTCCTGCGGGAGAAGGGCTGCACGATCCGCTATGCCAACTGTGGCCACAGTGGCAGTACCACGGTGGATTTCCTGCCTTCCATGCAAAAGCTTTTCCCAAAAGTATTGCAGGCAGCAGATACGCTTTACAACAAAACCACTGGCCTGGTCTTTTCCATCACGCTGGGCACTAATGATAGCGCCATAGAAGGGCCCACCGGTGCGCCCGTATCGCCAGCACAATACCGGGAAAACCTGCAGCAGATAATAGACAGCTTGCACCGGCGCTATCCCGGCAGCATCTTTGTACTGCACCGGCCTACCTGGTACAGTCCTAATACTTACAACGGGGCCAGGTACCTGGCGGAAGGCCTGCAACGCCTGCAATCCTACACACCGGAACTGGATAGCCTGGTAAGGACCCATTCACGCTATATTTTCAAAGGAGACCGCAACGCGTATGCATTTTTCGAGCAGCATGCTACCCGGTATCTTACACCGGAGCAGGGCCATGCAGGCGTATTTTACCTGCATCCCAATCCGGAGGGCGCGGAAAAATTAGCGAAGTTCTGGGCGGATAATTTGCAGGCCGTTATGGCAGTTTGGTATCGAAATTCTGCTCGTAGATCACCTGGCCGTTTAGCTGATTGACCTTTACATAATCCACCGCGCCGCATCCCTTAAAACGCAGGATGAGCTCATTGGCGGTGCCAATGGGTTTGGTGTAGGCGATCTGGAAGATCTTTTCTCCATCGAGATAAAAGGAGGAATGTTTGTTCTCCACCCGGATGCCCATTACATGCCATTGGGAGGCGTCAAAATTAAACTTGCTCAGGTTGTACTCGTCTCCCTTAATGCTTTTTTCCCCGCTGATAAATTTGATATAGGCATACCCCGCTTCGTTCAATGCAAAACCGTGCATGCCGGTATCAGATAGCATGTACATCATTACATCGGAGCGGGGAATGGCAAAGTCCTGCGGGGCGTTGCGCACCCTGGCTTCAAACATAAAATTATCTCCGTCCACCAGTTTTTCCTTGTAATAGATGTAGCTCACAAACAGGTGCCCCGGTCTTGCCTCCGGCACTACACTGTCCAGCGGGAGGCTGAGATACCCTTCTTTATGAAAAGCCTGGCCAATGGGCACGGTCCTGAAGATGCCTTTCCGTTCATTGCGGGTGTGGATAGACCAGCCCAGGCGACGGTTTTCCACCGTGATGGTCTTGATGGTACGGTCCTTATACCGCAGGTAGCAGAAGCCATCGCCTTCGTAAATGTAGGTGGCATTTACTTTTCCTTCATTGTGGGTGAGCAGCTTTTCAGCCGTGTCGCCATTTGCTTCTTCGTACACCAGCTTCATGTCTTTGAGCAGGGGAGAAGGGATGCTGTAAGAAAAAGTAACCGTGAGCGGGTTAGCACCCTTGGGATCTGAAACGGAAAATTCAATTTTAGATAGCAGGTAGTCCGTATAAAGATCCTTGATCTTCAGGATGTACAAGAGATAGCCGCACACGATAAGCAGCGCGGCGCTGAGCAGGTAAATGTAGGCCCGGCCGGAACGCTGTGTTCTTGCGGGAGCTGCAACAGGTGCCGGTGTGTGTGCAGGCGTAGTATGAACGGGAGGCGGCGCGGAAAGAGCGGATGCCGTTTCATGCACGTCTTCCTCTAAACGCTGCACGGAGGCGGCATTGGCGGCATCTTCTATCCTTGTTTTTTTGCGTACAAAGTCTGTATAACCGGCATAACCCAGGAAACGGCACAGTGCGTCCCGGGTGGCCAGTTGCGGGTTGCCGGTGCGTTGCTGGAAAAATCTTTTGAGTGTGTTGGCATTCACCATGACATTGGTGGATTCCAGGATCATGTTCTCCAAGGTCTTGAACTGGTCCAGGTCCCAAGTCTCCGGCGGGCCCCAGGATATAAAGCGGGTTGCATATTCGCTGGTTATTTCCCTGGTATATCGTCTGTCCTTTATTTCATCCATGGTTGCCTGAAAGTGTTAGCGCGATTGCAAATGGTTGATAAGTGGTCTAAGTGGAATTTTACGGGATATTACAACAATTTCTCCCGTTCCGGAAATTTTAGCGCGTTAAATTTACTGCGTTTTTGGCGGTACTGAATATTGATATTCAGGCCCCGTCCGGTATTTGGGACCGCACCTGGCAATGTTTTGGATAAATGCTATAAATTTCGGGAATGGTGATCGACTATAAAAAAATTGATTTGTTCGGAAAATCATTCATTCAAAAAATCGTATTAAAACCGCCTTTTGAATATGCTTTTCCTGTGGCAGCACAAGCCTGCTTTCTGTACATGCGGGAAGGAGAAATGGAGTACCAGTCTGAGGATACGCGTATGGATATTCCGGTCAACTATTCATTATTCCTGAATTGCATCAACTCCGGTAAACAAATAAACAGTGCAAAGGCGGGCGGTAATGGTGAAATTGTGATCGTTACGTTTTACCCGGATATATTAAAAAAAGTATACGAACGGGAGCTGCCGCAGCTCCTTCAGCAGCCCAGGAACGCGATGCCTGGCGTGTCGGCAGGGAAAATAAACAACGACTTTTTAATACAAAAGTATATTGAAGGCCTCCTGTTTTATTTTGAGAACCCGTCTCTGGTAAATGATGACATCCTGATCTTAAAATTGAAAGAGATCATCCTCCTGCTGTCACAAAACGCGCAATGCGGAAGCCGTGCAGGCAATCCTGTCCCAGCTTTTTTCACCAGTCACCTATACCTTTAAGCAAATAATCGAAGCGCATTTATTTTTACAGGTCAGTATAGAAGAACTGGCACGTAAAACCAATTTGAGTGTGTCCTCTTTTAAAAGGGAGTTTACGAAATTGTACAATGATTCCCCGGCCAACTATATTAAGGCCAAAAGGCTCGAAAAAGCTGCGGAGCTGCTCCAGGCTTCTGATAACCGCATTACAGACATAGCCCTTGATTGCGGGTTTAACGACCTGGCAAATTTTACAAAGAGTTTCCGCGACAAATACAATGTTACTCCCTCCAATTACCGTTTAAAGTCGAGATAACCTTACAACGCCGGTAGCGCCCGGAAAATGGCGGTTGAACCAAATTGCCAAAAAGCTGGGCCAATTTACAAAGTCCCTAACGACCACTCCCAATAATTTTGTGCTGTCAATTGTGACGGGATAATTTAAACTAAAAGTTATGGGACTATCAAATTTGGGGATCTTTCATACAGCTGTTGGTATTGCTGCCGTTATTGCTGCATTGGTAGCATTTGTACGGTATGGTAAAATTAATTTAAGCCAGCTTTACGGCAAGATCTACTTCTACTGCACGCTTGTTACTTCATTCACCGCGCTGGGGATCTCTAAGCACGGCGGTTTTAACCCGGGGCATGTGCTGTCGCTACTTATCATCATTTTAATAACAGCCGCTTATTTTCTTCATTCCCGTAAGCAGGGAAATATCCGGGCCCGTTATTTTGAGAACTTTTTTTTGTCGTTCAGTTTTTTCCTGTCCATGCTGCCCACGGTGAATGAAACATTTACCCGTATTCCGGTTGGGCATCCGCTGGCAAAGGATATCAGTGATCCTGTAATAGGGCGTACGTTGCTTGCTATCCTGGTGCTGTTCGTGATAGGGTCTGTTTATCAGTTCAGGAAACAAAGGGGTGTTAATAGGGGGCTGCCGGGAAATAATGGAGGGTAAATGGCTGTCCCGTGGGTGAGGAGCACTCTTATTTTAAACGGTTGAACGTTAGTTCCAGATCGTTTTCCCACTCCTTGTTGTCCTTGGATAATTCTCCCTTGCTGGTGATCGTGTTCCCGTCATCAGCAATTATCCAGGTGAACCGTTGTGAGAAGGTAGGCGTATTTCTCCACCATTTCAATGTATTGCCGCTGAATGAAACATCAATTTTTCTTGAAACTTTCCGTTCGTCAAAGTAAAGCATAAAATATTCCCCGGTGGCATCGTCACTACCGAAAATTGCGATGCCGCTGGGAATGCCTTCTTCATCAATTTCGGAATGCATTATTACAAAAGCACCTCCCTCCATCCACTGGAATGACGTGCGTCCGTGAAACGTAATCCCAGGAAGATATGGATGTGTGCCCACGGTTGCCCATTCTCCAATTAAGGCCTCAAAAGGCTGGAGTGCCGGATTGGGTATTGCTGCTTCGTGTTTTGAACTTTCCATCCTATTTTTTTGCTTGTATTGTTTTGAATTTTGCCCGTTCCAAAGTTCGCACTATTAATTGATGAAGATTGCCGGTCAATAGGCTGGTTGCCGGAAATAGTCTTTAAGTGTCACTGGCGGTAGCTGGAATGCCGTGCCCGCGGCAGCCTGGTCGGTGATAGGATTTGTTTACAAACACAGTAGAAGCCCAATACGCGCGGGTCTTTATTATTTACTCGCACTACCGCCCTTCCCCCAAAATTAACCGCCACCCGAACATTTTTTTTCAAAAAAAAACGGAAAATGTTTTGTTTGTTAAACGTTTAACATGATCTTTGAAGGCATGGAGAGAAAAGTGTCAATGAAAGACATCGCGGAAAGGGTAGGCGTATCAATCGCCCTGGTGTCCTATGTGCTGAATGAGAAAGAAGGCCGCGTAGGCCCTGAAATGGCGCAGCAGATCCGCAAGGTAGCCCAGGAACTGAACTACCGTCCCAACCTGATTGCCCGCAGCCTGCAAAGTGGCCGCACCAATACGCTGGGCCTCATCGTGGCGGATATTTCAAATCCTTTTTTCTCCAATATTGCCCGCATCATTGAAGACGAGGCTAAACAGTACGGCTATACGGTGCTCTTTGGCAGCAGCGATGAAAGTGTGGAAAAATCACAGGGTCTCATTGATACTTTCCTGAACCGGCAGGCAGACGCCCTGATCCTGGCACCCGCCGCAGGTACGGAGCCCCAGCTGATGGCGCTCAAAAAAAAGAAGATCCCTTTTGTGCTGGTGGACCGGTATTTTCCAAGCGTGCCTGCCAATTCCGTGCGTATTGATAACTACCAGGCAGCCTATAAGGCGGTGACACACCTGCTGAGGACCGGTAAGAAAAGGATCGGCATGCTTACCTACGATGGCGGGATGGAGCACATGCAGGAAAGGGAGCGGGGCTACCGCCAGGCATTGGAAGACCACGGGCTGTACCAGGCTGCTTTGTCGCAGCGCGCGTCTTACCTGCACCTGCAGGAAGGGGTGGCCACAGGGCTTTCCCACTTATTGCAGCCGGACCGTAAAGTGGATGCGGTGTTCTTTGCCACGAACTCCCTCGCGATAGAAGGGCTTAAACAACTGAACGCCCTCCGGTTAAAAGTGCCGGATGATGTAGCAGTGATCAGCTTCGATGAAAGCGACGCGTTCGACCTGTTTTATGCACCGGTTAGTTATGTGCGCCAGTCGCTCCGGGATATGGGTCGCGAGGCCGTAAGACTGGCTATCCAGGGGGTGGAACAAAAGAGCCGCCCGCAGGTGGATGTTATCGTGGGGGCAGACCTGGTCATTCGTAAGAGTTGTGGTTTTAAGGCAGGGTGAAACCTTTTTTTTGCATTAGCTTGTTAAACGATTAACCATAAAAATTCCACATGAGATCTTTTTTTGTTTCCACGTTATTGTTGTTGTCATCCTGCGCTTTTGCCCAGCAAGGGTTTAATGGGATAGAAAGCAATATGCAAAACCTCTTCCGTGTGTCCGATGCCAGGAGCCGTTCCATCAGCCCGGAGAACTTCAATGGGGCGAAAGGCGGTGGCGCCATGGCTACCACAGGCACCGGCGCCAATGCATCCCGGGAACTGGGTAAAGGCTGGAAAGTAAGCCCCAGCGTAGTGATCAAGGCACATACCACCTTCACTGTTGCCGAAATAGACGGCCCCGGTTCTATACAGCATATCTGGATGACACCTACCGGTAACTGGCGCTTTTCTATTTTCCGCTTTTACTGGGATGATGAAACTACGCCCTCTGTAGAAGTGCCGGTAGGCGACTTCTTTGGCATGGGGTGGAATAAATATGCGTCCCTGCAATCTGCGGCAGTGTGCGTAAACCCCGGCAGCGCGTTTAACTGCTACTGGCCAATGCCATTCCGTAAGAAGTGCCGCATTACCATGGAAAATATAGACGATCATGACATGGTGCTGTATTACCAGGTAGACTACCTGCTTACCAAAGTGCCGGATGATGCGGCTTATTTCCACGCACAGTTCCGCCGCGTAAATCCATTGCCCTACAAACAGAACTATGTGCTGGTGGACAGTATACAGGGCAAAGGCCAATACGTAGGCACTTACATGGCTTATGGCTCACATAAGAACGGCTGGTGGGGAGAAGGAGAGATCAAATTCTATATGGATGGCGATACGGAATATCCCACCATTTGCGGTACCGGCACGGAAGATTATTTCTGCGGCTCGTACGATTTTGATACACATACCACCAATGACGCTGGCGTTACAACATCAAATTACACAACTTACTCCAACGCCTATACGGGATTGCCGCAGGTGATCAAGGGCGATGGACATTACAACGTAGCACAGCGTTTTGGTTTGTACCGCTGGCATATCACCGATCCGATACGTTTTGAAAAGAGCCTGAAGGTAACCATCCAGGACCTGGGATGGCGCTCCGAAGGCCGTTACCTGCCCTTGCAGGATGATATTGCCACCACCGTATTCTGGTACCAGCAGGGGCCACACGGGCCGTTTCCAAAGCTGCCTTCCAAAGATGAACTGGAGATCAACTAGCCACGTTTTCAGCATACCGCCCCGGCATTGTACGATAGCAATATAAGTAGCATATAAGACAGGACTTATCAGCAGGTCCGCCGCGTCCACGGGCGGCGGGCACCCGGCAAACAGGATAATGCCATGGGCAACGTATGCCCGGCCTCCACGCAGTACTGTTCAATCCACGCCATAAGCATTCATCATGAAACCAATTGCGCTTGTTTTTTTAATTGCCACTTTTATGGAAACTACTTCCTGCCATGAGCAGCCACATGCCGCACAACAAGCCGGTGCGGCCACCGATACCAGTTATACAAAAGGCACTTTTGGATACGACCTGCTTTTCCTGCAAAAGAAAGATCCCGGCCTGGTGGTCCTGCAACAGGGCGACGCGCAATTGCTCGTATCGCCCAGGTACCAGGCGAAAGTTTTTACCTCTACTGCTGCGGGCAGCCAGGGACAAAGCTTTGGCTGGATCCACTATCAGGCGTTTGATGGACCGGAAGACGCACATATGAATGGCTATGGCGGCGAAAACCGCATCTGGCTTGGGCCGGAAGGCGGCCGCTTTTCCCTGTTCTTTGCCAAAGGCGCCAAAATGGAATTTGACAACTGGCATACACCCAAAGCATTTGATACCGAGGCGTGGCAGTTGGTTGCACAAAAAGCAGACAGTGTGGTGATGGAGAAGAGCATGCAGCTGACCAATTATGCCGGTCATGCATTTTCACTGTCTGTGCGCCGCCTGGTAAAACTGCTGGATAACAGCGGCATTGACAATGCCCTTCACCTGGTACGCGATAGCTCCGTGAAAGCCGTAGGTTATTACACGGAAAACAGCATGACCAACACTGGCACAGAAACCTGGACGGCCACTACCGGCATGCCCTGCATCTGGATGCTGGACATGTTCAATCCTTCACCCGCTACCACCATCGTGATACCTTATAAGGCCGGCAAGCCAAAACCAGCTACTACAGACTATTTCGGGGAAATACCTGCGGACCGTATCCGCTACCACGATGACAAGGTTCTGTTCTTCAAGGCAGACGGTAAGTCGCGGGGTAAGCTGGGCATACATCCCAGCCGCGTACAACCGGTGGCCGGCAGTTATGATGCCTCCCACCAGGTGCTGACCATCATCCTTTTTGATACGGACCCGCTGGGCCGCTACCTGAACCAGGAATGGAGCACCGGTAAGGAGCCTTTCAGCGGTGATGCCATGAATGCCTATAACGATGGCCCGCTGGCCGATGGCAGCCAGATGGGACCCTTTTATGAATTGGAAAGCGTATCGCCCGCGGCCTTCCTGCCGCCCGGCCACACGCATACCCATCGCCACAGCGTATTTCATTTCACCGGTAATGTAGCGGGATTAGACAGGATCAGCCAACAGGTACTGGGCGTAAAACTGGAAACGGTACAACAAGCATTTTAAAAAAAAATCAACTGATTGATATGAGCAATACACAGTATCCCCGGATCGGGATCAGACCGGTTATTGATGGCAGATTGGGCGGCGTCCGCGAATCCCTGGAAGCCGTAACCATGCAGATGGCAAAGAATGTAGCTGCTTTATACACCACACACTTACGCTACCCGGATGGCAGCCCCGTACAATGCGTGATTGGTGATACCTGCATTGGTGGCGTGAAAGAAGCCGCAGACTGTGCACGGCAATTTGAAAACAACGGCGTGGGGGTGTCCCTGTCTGTAACACCCTGCTGGTGTTACGGGATGGAGACAATGGACATGCACCCGTACTGGCCAAAGGCTATCTGGGGCTTCAACGGAACGGAAAGACCGGGTGCTGTATACCTCGCGGCTACGCTGGCCGCGCATGCGCAAATGGGGCTGCCTGCATTTGGCATCTACGGCCGTGATGTACAGGACCTGGGAGATGAGGCGATCCCTGAGGATGTGACGGATAAGCTGCTGCGCTTTGCCCGTGCGGGAATGGCCGTGGCATTGATGCGTGGCAAGTCTTACCTCGCCATCGGCACCGTGTCCATGGGCATTGCCGGCTCCATGGTGAACAGTGATTTCTTCCAGCGCTACCTGGGTATGCGCAATGAATGGGTGGATACTTCCGAGATCTTACGGCGCATTGAAAAAAAGATCTACGATGAAAACGAGTTTGAAAAAGCACTCGCCTGGACGCGCAGTAACTGTAAGGAAGGCAGCGATTTCAATCCTGTTGAAAAACAGTTCAGCCGCGCGGAGAAGGATGATCACTGGGAAACTGTAGTGAAGATGACGCTCATTTTCCGCGACCTGATGACCGGCAATGCGGCCCTGAAAGCCAAAGGCTTCGGGGAAGAAGCGATGGGCCACAATGCCCTGCTGGCGGGATTCCAGGGGCAACGGCAGTGGACGGATTTCCTGCCCAACGGGGACTTTCCGGAAGCGATCCTCAATTCTTCTTTTGACTGGAACGGTATCCGCGCACCTTACATGATGGCCACGGAAAATGATGCGATGAATGGGGTGTCCATGTTGTTCGGCTACCTGCTCACGCATACCGCGCAGATCTTTGCAGACGTGCGCACTTATTGGAGCCCTGATGCCGTGCAGCGGGTTACGGGCTGGCAGCCGGATGGCACGGCCGCGGGCGGCTTCATTCACCTCATTAATTCCGGCTCGGCCACACTGGATGGTACCGGCCGTCTGCAACAGGATGGCCAGCCTGTCATGAAACCGTTCTGGGAAATACAGGAAGCGGAAGTGAAAGACTGCCTGGCGCATACCACCTGGTACCCTGCAAACAATGGTTACTTCCGGGGCGGCGGTTACTCTTCGCAATTCGTGACCCGCGGTGGTATGCCTGTGACCATGTGCCGGCTGAACCTCGTAAAGGGCCTGGGCCCTGTGCTGCAGATTGCGGAAGGCCACACGGTAGACCTGCCGGATCATGTGCACCGCACGCTGGATGAGCGTACGGACCGTACCTGGCCCACCACCTGGTTTGTGCCCCGCCTTACGGGACAGGGCGCTTTCCGTGACGTATACACGGTGATGGCTAACTGGGGCGCTAACCATGGAGCGATCAGCTATGGCCATGTAGGACATGAATTAATTACCCTGGCTGCGCTGCTGCGTATCCCGGTGAACATGCATAACGTGGAAGAACAGCGCATCTTCCGGCCGGCGGCATGGGCCTCTTTTGGTACCACCGCCGCAGAAGGCGCTGACTACAGGGCCTGCGATACATATGGCCCCTTGTACAAATAAACTTCTTCATCCATTTCATTATATCAATCATTCATGCCATGAAAAGATCGATACAACCATCGCTTTTCCGCGGTGAAGACGGCACCAGCTACCTGCGGCCTTTCGCCCTGGTGGCCAGCTTGTTCCTGTTGTGGGGGTTTGCACACGGGCTGCTGGACGTGCTGGACAAACATTTCCAGAATACCCTGCATGTATCCAAAATGCAATCAGGTTTCGTGCAGTTTTCGCTTTACATCGGGTACCTGGTAATGGCTGCCCCGGCGGGCCTGTTCATGAAAAAATATGGATATAAAAAAGGTATCCTTTTAGGGCTGGGACTTTTTGCACTGGGTGCTTTCCTGTTTTATCCCGCCGCTAAACTGGCCGCCTTCCTGCCTTTCCTTACGGCCTTGTTCGTGATCGCCTGCGGGCTTTCTTGCCTGGAAACCGCCGCTAATCCTTATGCCACCGTGCTGGGTGCACCCGGTGGTGCGGCACGGCGCATCAACATTGCGCAGTCGTTCAATGGCCTGGGATGGATACTGGGCCCGCTCATTGGTGGATTGGTCATTTTTGGCGCGGAGCAAAAAGGCGGCGCTAACAAGTTCAGTTCACTCATCCCGCCTTACATGTGTGTGGGCGTTATCGTGATCTGTGTGGCGCTGGTCTTTGTTTTTACAAAGCTGCCGGTGATCCGGGAAGACAATGAAGAAGGCATTGCGGCCAATGCACCTGCGAAGGAATTGCTGAAGCATCCTGCTTTTGTACTGGCGGTGGTAGCCCAGTTCCTGTATGTAGCGGCACAGACAGGCTTCAATTCATTTTTTATCAATTACGTAACGGAAACCATGACCGGCGTGCAGGAAGTGGTAGCCCGCCAGATGGCGCACCTGGGCTATTTCGGGGAGGTGTTCATGCCGCACAATGCAGAGCAGGCAGCCTCCCTCATCCTGGCCCTGGGTGGAATGGGCGCGTTCTGGATAGGCCGCCTTACCGGCGCCTGGATCATGAAGTTCATGGCGCCTGAAAAACTGCTGGGGCTATATGCGCTGATCAATACCGTGCTTACCGGTATGGTGGTAGCAGAACTGGGATGGACCAGCGTAATTGCACTATTCTCCACTTACTTCTTCATGTCGGTGATGTTCCCTACCATTTTTGCACTGGGCATCCGTGGTATGGGGCCACTTACCAAACGTGCGGCATCTTTCCTGGTAATGGCCGTAGCCGGAGGTGCATTCTGCCCGCCGTTGATGGGCGCCCTGGCAGATGCACACGGTATGCGCATCGCTTTCCTGGTGCCGCTTTGCTGCTTTGCCTTCATTTGCTTTTATGCAAAAGTAGGATCGCGCATCCGGTCTAAACACCAACCCATGGCCATCGACAAACTGCCGGTGGTCCTTTAACCCAATAAAAGAACGTGTTATCCATCCCGCATGACCACGAATGAAACATATTTGATAGGACTGGATTTTGGTACTGATTCTGTGCGCGCCCTGCTGGTGCGCGGCAGTGACGGCGCTGAAGCAGCAACAGCGGTATTTGCTTACCCGCGCTGGCGCGATGGGCTGTATTGCCATGCGGCGGCCCAGCAATTCCGGCAACATCCGCTGGACCACCTGGAGGGCCTGGAATACGTGATACGTGCCTGCCTGCAACAGGCCGGGCCCGCCGTGGCGGCACAGGTAAAAGCCATTGGCCTGGGCGCCACCGGCTCATCACCACTGCCGGTAAACCGCGAAGGCACCCCACTGGCCCTGCTGCCAGCCTTTGCGGACAATCCCAATGCCATGGTAGTGTTATGGAAAGACCATACAGCTATCCGGGAAGCTGCAGAGATCAATGCCCATGCTGCACGTACCGGCACGCCTTACCTGCAATATGCGGGTGGCATTTACTCCAGCGAATGGTTCTGGGCCAAATTGCTGCACGTGCTGCGCGATGATGCCGCGGTGCGGGAGCAAACCTGGAGCTGGGTGGAGCATTGCGACTGGCTGCCATTTGTGCTCACTGGTGGCAATGATGTTTCTCAAATGAAAAGGAGTGTATGCGCTGCCGGTCATAAAGCCCTGTGGGCGGCCGATTGGGGCGGTTTGCCACCGGCTGCCTTTTGGGAAAGCCTGGATCCTTTACTGGAAGGATTTTCCAGCCGCCTTTATACGAACACCTGTACAGCCGACCAGCCGGCGGGGACTTTAAGCCCGGCCTGGGCCGCAAAGCTGGGGCTTCCTGAAAGTGTGATCGTGACCACAGGTGCGCTGGATGCGCATGTGGGCGCTGTGGGCGGGCAAATTGAACCTTATTTCCTGAGCAAAGTAATGGGCACTTCCACCTGTGATATGCTGGTGGCGCCTGCCGCTGCATTAGGCCAGAAAAAGATCAGTGGTATTTGCGGCCAGGTACCTGGCTCGGTGATACCTGGCCTTGTTGGGATGGAAGCTGGCCAGTCGGCCTTTGGCGATACCTATGCCTGGCTCCGTAACCTGCTGGCCTGGCCGCTGCAATGGCTTGGGGAAGATGGTGATGCCGCCGGGCAACAATTACGCGCGGAGCTCGCCGCGCGCATTTTACCGGAATTGAACCGGCAGGCGGCATTGCTGCCGGTACACGATGATGCGCCGCTGGCCCTGGACTGGCTGAACGGCCGCCGCACACCGGATGCAGATCCTTTACTGAAGGCCGCCATCACCGGCCTTACATTGGGTACAGATGCGGTAACCGTTTTCCGCACCCTGGCGGAAAGCACCTGCTTTGGTGCACGCAAGATCGTGGAGCGTTTTGCCACAGAAGGCGTGCCGGTAAAGGGTTTGATAGGCGTGGGAGGGATCGTGAAAAAATCGCCCTTTATCATGCAGCTGCTGGCCGATGTGCTGGAGATGCCCATCCGCGCGCATGCCGGGGAGCAGACCTGCGCGGCCGGTGCGGCCATGTTTGCCGCAACCGCCGCAGGACTTTATCCCAATGTAGAAGCGGCCATGCACGCCATGGGACAGGGTTTTGAGCGGACCTACCTACCAAACGGGGAGCGTGCGGCTGTATACCGCCGGCGCTATGCACAATATGAACGCCTTGGCTACCTGGCCACAGCTCTTTATTCACCACGTTAAAAGCTTTGCTGATGCAATCAAAAAAAGACCGTCGTTCCTTTTTAAAACTGACCGCGCTGAGTGGCCTGGGTACGCTCGCAGCACCCTGGGCATTGGGCGCCCAGACCGCGCAGCCTGCCGTGGCACCGGCTGGTGCGACACCGGCATCGCCGGGTATTGCCCCTGCAGCGGCACGTGCTTTTAATGCCGCTTATACCGGCGCTTACCTGGATCGTATAGCCTTTCCCGTAGGAGGCATTGGTGCAGGGATGTTCTGCCTGGAGGGCACGGGCGCTATTTCACATTTGTCTGTGCGCAATAACCCCGAGATATTTAATGAACCGGCCATGTTTGCCGCCATTGCGCTGAAGCAGGCGCCCCACAACGCCCGCGTGCTGGAAGGCCCGGTGCCGAAGTGGAAGAAATTTGGCCAGCGCGATGCCGGCCTGGGAGGCACTGGCGGCGCTACCTGGGGATTGCCGCGTTTTGAACAGGCGGATTTCCTGGCGCGTTTTCCTTTTGCAGAGATCAACCTGTCTGATCCCGCATTGCCATTGGCCGTACAGCTCACCGGCTGGAGCCCTTTTGTACCCACAGATGCCGACAGTTCCAGCCTGCCATTTGGAGCATTGGAATACCGGTTTAAAAACACGGGTGGAAGTACCGCTGAATTTATCTTCTCTTATAACAGCCGCAATTTTATGTGGCAGCCCGAAACGGTGAACAGCATACGTGCCATCAAAAACGGGTTCATCTTATCCGCAGCCGGTACGGATGCTGCGCCGGAAAAGCAGGGCGACTTTGCCATTTTTACCAACGAAGATGCGGTCGTGGACCATTGCTGGTTCCGCGGTGAATGGTTTGATCCGTTGACCATGGCCTGGAACACCATCAGCAATGGGGAAACATCCTCGGGTGGTCCCGTGGAGAAAGATGCACCGGGTGCCTCCCTCTTTGTGCCCTTTACATTGCAGCCTGGCGAAACAAAGACCATCCGCCTCATGATGGCCTGGTATGTACCCGATACCAAACTGACCATGGGCACGGAAAACCCTGCCAATAAAGCATTGGTGGCTGCCAACCCGCTGCTTAAATACCATAAGCCCTGGTACAGCAGCCAGTTCAAAAACGTGGAGGAGGCGGCAGATCATTGGCGCAGCCAGTACGATGCCCTGCGCAAACGATCACGCTTGTTCACCGATACTTTTTACAAAACCACCCTGCCGCCCGAAGTAGTGGAAGCCGTGGCTGCCAATCTTACCATCCTCAAATCCACCACGGTGCTGCGCCAGTACGATGGCCGCTTCTGGTGCTGGGAGGGCAGTGGCGATAGCTGGGGGAGCTGCCATGGTTCCTGCACGCACGTGTGGAACTATGCCCAGGCAGTGTCTCATCTTTTTCCCGCATTGGAAAGAAGCCTGCGCGAAACGGAGTTCAATGAGAACCAGGATGAACGGGGCCACCAGATGTTCCGCGCCAACCTGCCCATCACCCCCGTGCTGCATAATTTCCACGCCGCCTCCGACGGGCAGTTGGGCGGCATCATGAAAGTATACCGGGAGTGGCGGATCAGCGGCGATACCGGCTGGCTGAAAGGCCTGTACCCAAAAGTGCAACGCAGCCTGGACTACTGCATCCAAACGTGGGATCCCGATGGTAAAGGCGTAGTGGCGGAGCCCCACCACAATACGTATGATATAGAATTCTGGGGGCCTACCGGCTTTGCCACCAGTTTCTACCTGGGCGCGCTTCACGCCATCATCGTGATGGGCGATGCATTACAGGAGCCCACGGACCGTTATAAAAAGCTGTATGAAAGCGGCAGGAAAATACTGGAAACAGACCTGTATAACGGTGAATACTTTTTCCAGGAGATCAAATGGACAGGCCTGCACGCCGCGGACCCGGTAAAGGCGCAGTCTTTTGCCACGCACTACACGCCGGAAGCCCTGGCATTGCTGCAAAAGGAAGGACCGAAGTATCAATATGGCAAAGGTTGTTTATCCGATGGCATCATCGGCGCCTGGATGTCGCGCATGTGTGGGCTGGGCGACCCGGTGGATGCCGTGAAAATAAAGAACCACCTGAATGCGGTGCACCGGTATAATTTCCGCCACACATTGCAGGGGCATGCGAACCCCCAGCGGCCTACCTATGCGATTGGCGAAGAAGGAGGCCTGTTGCTGTGCTCCTGGCCGGAGGGCGGCAAACTGTCGCTACCGTTTGTGTACAGCAACGAGGTATGGACCGGCATTGAATACCAGGTGGCCAGCCACCTGATGCTGATGGGAGAGGTGGACAAGGGGCTCGATATTGTGCGGGCCTGTCGCAACCGTTATGACGGAAAAGTGAGGAATCCTTTTAATGAATACGAGTGTGGGCACTGGTATGCGCGGGCGCTATCGAGCTACGGCATGCTGGAAGGCCTCACCGGTGTACGCTATGACGCCGTGGACCGCACGTTGTACGTGGATTCGCGCGTGGGCGATTTTACGGGTTTTCTTTCCACCGCCACCGGCTTTGGCACCGTAAGCCTGCGTGGTGGTAAACCCTCGCTGGACGTGGCATTTGGTACCATTCCCGCCCGCAGGGTCGTTGTAGCCGGTAAAGAAGCCCGGCTTGCATAAGCCGGCATTTTTCCGGCGCCAGGCACAAAACATATTATCAATCATCTCTCAAAAAACGCGTTTATGTAGATCCTGATCGCTACAAGAGTCGTGCTGCCCCGTATTTAGTCCTACCGCTTTACTTCCGCTTCCGTTTCCGGCAGTCAGACCGTGGTCAATTCACTAAGCCACTTATTCCAACGTTATGAAAAATTATACTCACACACCCGCAAGGCGCCGTGATGGCTACTGCCTTGCCCTGATGGCGGCACGCACGCTGCTTTCACTTTCTTTCCTGTTGTGCATCTGCGCCCCGCCATTGCTGGCACGCAGCCCTTTCCAGGCCGTGCAGCCCACGCCGCGTAAGATCACCGGTGTAGTGCGCGATGAAACCGGTACCGCCCTGCCAGGGGTAACGGTAGGCATCAAAGGCTATCCGGGCGTGGCCACTACGGATGTTGCCGGTCATTACCAGCTGGTGGTGCCGGATGGCGCTACGGTGCTGGTGTTTTCCTACGTGGGCCGCGAAACCCGCGAGATCACACTGGGGCGCGTGAACGCGCATGATGTAACACTGAGCAGTACCACCAAGTCTCTGAATGAAGTAGTGGTGTCCACCGGTTACATGAACCAGCGCAAAGCAGATCTTACCGGTGCGGTAACCGTGGTGACGCAAAATGATTTCGTGAAAACACCGGCGGCAAACGTGATGCGCTCCCTGCAGGGAAAAGTGCCCGGTGTGTTTATTACCACGGATGGTAACCCCGCTGAGAATGTGAACATCCAGGTGCGTGGTATTACATCCATCAATTCCTCCCCCGCGCTGATAGTGCTGGATGGGCAGCCGGTGAACCTGAACCTGCGCGACATCAATCCAAATGACATTGAGTCCATGCAGATCCTCAAGGACGCTGCCTCCGCATCTATTTACGGATCGCGCGCGGCGGGTGGTGTGATCCTCATCACCACTAAAAAAGGTAAGAAAGGAGAGACCCGCATCACCTATGATGCATATGTGGGCCTGGCTAAGATCACCGGTGTGCCCAAGATGCTGGATGCAGAAGGTTATGGCCGTGGCTTGTGGCAGGCCACGGTGAATGACGGGGATGATCCCGCTGCGGCGATCCGCATTTACAACTACGATTGGCACGATGACAAAGGCGTGCCGGTGCTTACCGCTGTAAAGCCGGTGGAATGGCTTAACGATGCAAAGACAATGCCTTCTGCCAATACCAACTGGTTCAATGCCGGTACCCGCACCGGTGTGCAACAGAGCCACCAGCTCACTATTTCCGGCGGCGGTGAACGGCTGTCCAGTTTGTTTTCGGTGAACTATTACCAGAACCAGGGTACGCAGATCACTTCTTTCTTCCGCCGCCTGTCTGCCCGTTTCAATAATGATTATGAGCTGATCAAAGGCCGCCTCACCATTGGTGAAAACCTCACCCTGTCCAGCATAAAACTGCGCGATGTGAACAGCACTTACGGATTCCTGGTAATGCCTCCCAATATCCCCGTGCACGACAACAACGGCGGCTGGGGCGGCGTGGCCATGGCCCTGGGGATGGACGATTTCAATAACCCCGTGCGCGACCTGGAGATCAATAAAGACAATACCGGGAATTTCCAGAAGATCCTCGGATCAGCCTATGCCAGCCTGAAGATCCTGGATAACCTTACCCTGCGCAGCCAGTTCGGCATTGACTACAACCAATGGTACGACCGCACGATCCAGCATAAGTGGAAAGAAGCAGGCGGTAAGAGCAACGATATTAATGGTGTTACGCAGAACAATTGGTTCAATATTGGCCGCACATGGACCAATACACTCACCTATAACCTGCAGCTGCGCCGGCACAAGGTAGACGTACTGGGAGGGATAGAAACCTACCAGTATGATTATGAGAACATGAGTGGTTACCGGGATAATATTCTCCTGGAAAACCGCGACTATGCTTTTCTTTCCGCAGCTACCGGCGACAGTAAATCGCTCATTGGCGGCGGGGATGCCAGGACCCTGCTATCCTATTTCGGTAAAGTGAACTACGCCTATTCATCACGGTATTTATTATCTGCTACCGTGCGCCGGGATGGTTCGTCCGTGTTTGGCGCCAATAACCGTTTCAGCACGTTTCCCGCATTTACTGCCGGCTGGCGCATCAGTGAGGAAAAGTTCATGAAAGGTGTTACCGCGATCAATGACCTGAAGCTGCGCGCCAGCTGGGGGCAGAACGGTAACTCCGCACCGCTTACCGCCGGTAGCCTGGTGAATATTTACGTGGGCGATTTTGATGGTACCTCCTATGCGATCGGGGGCAATCAATCCGGCAGCATTCCTTCTGGATACCGCCGCAACAGCCTGGGCAACCCTGACCTGAAATGGGAGACCACCACACAAACCAATATTGGGCTGGACTTTGCACTGCTCGATAACCGCCTGAGCGGCTCTTTTGACTGGTTTAATAAAGTGACCACAGACATGCTGTTCCAGCCACCTTACATCGGCGCGCTGGGAGAAGGCGGCTACCGCTGGGTGAATGCTGCAGATATGAGCAACAAAGGTTTTGAACTGGTGCTGAGCTGGAGCGAGACCAAAGGCGATTTCTTTTACCGCATCACGGGCAACGCATCGGCTTATAAGAACAGGATCAACTCCATTCCCGAGAACGTGAAATACACTTATGGGGGGAATGGCCTGCTGGACAACATTGTAGGCCGCCCGCTCAATTCATTCTATGGCCTGGTGGCAGACGGTATCTTTAAAACACAGAAGGAAGTGGATAATTCTGCGCAGCAGCAGGGAAAAGGATTAGGGCGCATCCGCTACAAAGACCTGGACCACGATGGGGTGATCAATGAAACCTACGACCGTACCTGGATAGGCGTCCGTGATCCCAAGCTCATGACAGGCCTTAACCTGGAAGGGGGTTACAAGGGTTTTGATGTGACCGTGTTTTTCCAGGGCTTGTTTGGTAACAGCGTGTACAATAACTGGAAAGAGCTGAGCGACTTCTGGAACATTGGGGTACAGAACGACCGCAACCACCCGTTGCGTATACTGGATGCATGGTCGCCTTCCAATCCCAACTCAGATATTCCCGCTTTATCGCGCCGCGATGCCAATGGCGAAAAACGGCTTTCCACTTACTTTATTGAAAATGGTTCTTTCGTGAAGCTGCGCACCGTGGACCTAGGCTACACCTTCGCTGCCAAATTGCTGGAAAGGGCCAGTATCAAGCGTTTGCGCATCTACCTGTCTGGCCAGAACCTGCTGACGCTGAAGAAGACCTGGGGAGCAGACAAATTCACCGGCCAGGACCCTGAGAACCCGGGCGAGGCTTATCCCTTCACCAAGACCTTCCTGTTTGGCGTGAATGTCACTTTTTAACCAACCGTAAAAACAAGCACGATGAAAAAGATATATCAAAAGTTGCTTTTGTGCATGGCGCTCCTGCTGCTCTGCCAGTGTAAGAATTTTCTCGACGTGCAGCCCAAAGGCGTGCTGTCTGAAGAACAGGTGGAAGGCCCCGATCAATTAGAAAACTTTGTGACAGCGGCTTACTCCTACATGCCCTCGCTGGGCTTTGGCGATACGCACAACTGGTGGGTGCAGAGCGTACGCTCTGACGATGCTTACAAAGGTGGGGGAGGACTGAGCGACCAGACGCCCTGGTACGAGATGGAGATCTTCAGTGCAGTTACCTCGAATGTAGGTAATAACGATGGCCCATGGTATCGCGGCTATTGCGGTATCAGCCGCGCCAACACGGCTTTGCGGCTGCTCAAGAAAACAGACGAATCTCAGTTCCAGGCCAAAAACCAGCGCATTGCGGAAATGCAGTTCCTGCGGGGCTGGATCTACCTGGGCATGAAACTGCGCTGGAAATATGTGCCCTGGATAGATGATGAAGTGCCCAACGATGCGGTGGTGGTGGAAGGTATTTCCAACCGCCCCAAAGACATGGCCAATGACCTGGTGCTTTGGGACAAGATCATCAAGGATTTTGAGGATGCTGCGGATGTATTGCCGGAAACACAGGCAGAAAAAGGCCGGCCTACAAAGTACGCAGCGCACGCCCTGGCCGCCAAAGCCCTGCTGTTTCGCGCTTATGAGCAAAACGATAAGCACCAGGTAGTGAACATCAACCCCGCAACATTGAACAAGGCCCTGGCCCATATTGATATGATCACGGCCAAAGACGGCAGCATGTTCGACCTGGCGCCGGACTTCGCGGAGAACTTCATGATCGAATACGACAACAATACCAAGGAATCATTGTGGGAAATACAGTACTCGATCGATGACGGCACCACCAATGGCCGTGTGGACTGGGGCGATCAACTGAACGCCCCCTGGTGGGCGCCGTATTTCAGTTGCTGTGACTTCCACAAGGTGTCTGAAAACCTGGTGAATGCCTTTAAAACAGATGTTACCGGCCTCCCGGACTTCGACAATTATAACAACACGGAGATGAATGGGCAGCTTTACAAACAGTACTTCCACACGCATGCTTTTGATCCGCGCCTGGGACATACCGCGGCCATTCCCGGTTATCCATGGAAGTACGACAACGACCTGCTATTTGATGAAAGCGGCTCGCGGGCGCCTTTCCAGTATGGCTACTTCAATTCCATGAAAGAACAGGTAAGGCCTGATTGTAACTGTATGTATAAACCATTTTATGTACAGAACAGTTTAAACAAGAAAGAGATCCGCTACGCCGAAGTATTGTTGTGGAAAGCGGAAATACTGATCCAACTGGGCCGCATAGACGAGGCGCTGCCAATCATCAACCGCATCCGGACGCGGGCTGCCAACAGTACCGGGCGATTGAAAAAAGATGACGGCACACTCTGGATGGATTACAAGATCCAAACCTACCAGCCTGGCCTGAACTGCACCTGGACGCGTGATTTTGCCTGGAAGGCTCTCATGTGGGAAGACCGGCTGGAGCTGGCCTGCGAAGGCCGCCGCTTTTTTGACCTCATGCGCTGGGGACAACTGGAGCCGGTGATGAATGCCTACATCAATAAAGAGAAGACCCGGTTTGATTGGTTTAAACTGGCGCACTTTACCGCCGGCCGCGACGAATTTCTGCCAATTCCACAACCGCAGATGAACTGGTCTAAAGGCACCTACGTGCAGAACCCGGGTTATTGATCACATTTTTAAAACAGA